>JABSSQ010000207.1 GCA_013213905.1 Verrucomicrobiales bacterium
AGGCAGAGTCAAATCGCCCGATCCCGAGGAAACCCTCCAGCGGCTCATTGATTTTACCGCTGCCGGCCTGCGTGCCGACTCGAGCGTTTCTTCGTCTGAATCTCACTCCAAACCCGCAAAGCGAGTCGGAGCAGCCACGCTCGCCCTGGTCGCGCTCGTCGGGCTCAGCAGCTGCAAAGCGACCTCCCCGCCCGACGCCAAAGCCTTCGCGGCAGTCAAAGCGCCGGCTCACTGGGTCGCTGATGGCAGTTACACTTCACCCAGCGTCGCGGACCGTTACTGGGTCAGCAATTTCAACGATCCTAATCTGAACGCCTTTGTCGCTTCCGTTCTTGAGAACAACAAGGACCTCAAAGCAGCCCAGTCCCGGATCGAGATCGCGGCAGCCAATGCCCGTATCGTAGGCGCCGACCGCCTGCCCCAGGTCGGAGCCGACTTTGGTGCCCAGCGCAACAAGCAGAACTTCATCGGCTTCCCCATCGCCGGAGGTGGCAGTGGCCCCTTCAGTTCCTACTACAACCAGTTCGGGGTCGGGCTGAATATGTCGTGGGAACTCGACCTGTGGGGCCGCATCAAAGCCGGACAACAGGCTGCCATTGCTGAGTTCGAGGCTTCAGAGTTCGACCGCGCCACCGCCGAACTTTCCCTGAGCGGACAAGCCGTGAAAGCGTGGTTCGCCCTCGCCGAAACCAGGGACCAGATTGCCCTGACTCAGCTCACCATCCGAAAATTCTCTGAAACCGAAGACCTGTTGCGTGGCCGCTTTGAACATGGTCTCGAAGAGAACGGGCGCAACTTCGCTTCCGAGCTTCTTTTGGCCCAGTCCGACGTGGCAAGGGCCAGGGAAAACCTGAGTTCCGAACTGGAACTGGCTGAGAGGACCTCTCGCCAACTCGAAGTGCTTGCGGGACGCTACCCGGCAGGGCAGGCAGGCGACACCGCCAAGCTTCCCGGCCTCCCCAGCCCCGTCCCCGCCGACCTTCCGGCAACCCTGCTCGACCGACGACCCGATCTCGCTGTTGCGGAAAGGCAAATCGCTGCAGCCGATGAACGCCTTCTTGAAGCCAAGCGGGCCCTGCTTCCTACCATCAGCCTGACTGGTTCTTACGGCACGGCCAGCGACGATATCTCTGACATTCTCGACAGCAACTTCAGCGTCTGGAGTATTGCCGCCAATGCGGCCCAGCCAATCCTCCAGGGCGGCCGATTGCGCGCGAATATCGCGAGACGTGAAGCCGAGATGGATCTCGCTGTTTCGGACTTCGAGCAGGCCGCGCTCGTAGCCTTTTCCGAAGTGGAGAATGCCCTCGCTGCTGAGAAGTATCTCAAGAACCGGGTCACCTTCCTTACCGAATCTGCTCGCATGACAACCCAGGCCTACAATCGCGCACTCGAAGAATTCGAGAACGGAACCGGTGATATCCTCACCGTTCTCAGCGCACAGCAGCAGGCTTTCGTTACCAATTCACAGTTGCTCAACCTCCGTCGCCTCCTTCTCGACAACCGCGTTGACCTTTACCTCGCGCTTGGCGGCAGCTTTCGCCCTCATTCAACTCCTAACGGCAACAAAGACACCCAGTCATGAAGAAACTTTTCAAGATCCTGATCGGAATCGGAGTACTCGTAGCGGGGTTCGCCATCTCCGGCCTGCTGTGGGTCACTCGCCCCGTTCCTGAAAAGACGGAACAGGCCAAATCCCTCATGGTGGTGGACTTTATCGAAGCTGATCTCAAGACGGTGTCGTTTGGGATTCCTTCTCAAGGCATCGTCGAAGCGCATCGCCGCAGCCAGCTGGCAGCGGAAGTTCCCGGAAAAGTCGTTTACGTCGATCCCTTGTTTGAAGTCGGCCAGGCGGTTCCTGCCAATCACACCCTGATTCGTTTGGACGACACTGACTTCGACGCTGCCATTGCCCAGGCTGAAGCCAACCTGGCTGATACCGAATCAGCCCTGCGAAGCGAAGAGGCGCGACGTGACCAGGCTCAGCGGGACTGGGAAAGGGATTCCGGCCGTAACAGAGGATTCGACGAAGCGCCGGCCCTGGTTCAGCGGATTCCCCAACTCAAGAGTGCCCTCGCCCGGGTTGAGTCGGCCCGGAAGGCCGTCGAAAAAGCGAAGCAGGACAAGGCGCGAACTGAAATTAAAGCCCCCTACGATTCTATCATTGCCGCAAAACAAACCGAACTCGGCAGCTACCTCGCTCCGGGAGTGATGGTGGCCGAAGTTTTCGAAAGCGGCCCCTACGAGGTTCGTCTCCCCGTGTCGGTTGATGAGTTGACTCACCTCAAACTGAACAAAGCCGGAGATCCAACCGGAGTCGCCAAACTGAATGCGACTGTCGGTTCCAAGGTTTTGAACTGGGAAGCCGGAATCATTCGCAACGAGGGAGAAATCGATCGGCAAACTCGCTCACTCTACCTGGTTGCCCGCATTGAAAACTCCGCTGGCGCCGAAGCACGCCCCGGTCTTTTCGTCAGCGCCTCGGTGACCGGTAAACCTTACGAGTCTGTGGCTGCGATCCCCTTCCAGGCCTTCACCAATCTCAACCAGGTCCTGGTCATCAAGGAAGAAGACGGCCAGGACAAGCTCTACCCACGCAACGTCGAAGTGCTCTATCGCGATGGCAACACTGTCTACGTTGAGAGCGGCCTAAACCAGGGAGATCGCGTCTGCGTCACCGAAGTCCCTGATTTGATTTCAGGACTCGCCGTCAACGCGAGACGCCTCACTGCCGAAGATGTTTCCGAGGAACTGACTGACAACACCACAGCCACCAGCAAGCCGTGAGCCAAATTCACAAAGATTCCGGAGTGATCTACTGGTTCAGCCGCAACCACGTTGCGGCGAACTTTCTCATGGCATTGATTGTCGTGATTGGTTTCGGGACCTGGCCCACGATCAAGAAAGAGATTTTTCCCGAAGTCTCAATCGATGCTGTCGCCATCTCAGTTCCCTACCCCAATGCCACTCCCGATGAGGTAGAAAAGGGCATCATTGTTCCCATCGAAGAAGCGATCCAGGACGTCGATGGGATTGACGTGATTCGATCAGTCGCTCGCCAGGGTTATGGAACCGTCACGGTTGAAGTGGCCACGGGCTACGACGTCCGCAACGTGATGGACGACGTCAAAACCCGAATCGATGCCATCCAGAACCTCGCCGAGGAGGCGGAGGAACCAGTCCTACAGGAAATCCTGATCAAAGCCCAGGTGATGAGCATCGCAGTCTCCGCTGAAACCGATGAAGGCACGCTTCGAACCATCGCCGAGCGAGTGCGCACCGATCTGCTCAACTACCGGGGAGGCGAACAGCAAGTGACCCAGGCATCGCTCACCGGGGTTCGCGATTACGAAATTTCGATTGAGGTTCCGGAGCAGACACTTCGTCAGTACGGAATCAATATGGATGTCATCGCCACTGCGGTGAGGAAGGCATCTCTAGACCTTCCCGGCGGTTCCGTTCGCACCGAGGGCGGAGAAGTCCTGCTCCGTGCTAATGCCCGCAAATACACGGCTCCCGAGTTTGCTCCCATACCGGTGATCACTCGCGAGGACGGATCCACCGTTACGCTCGGGGAAATGGCGACAATCCGCGACGGGTTTGAAGAAGACCCGATCAATACCCAGTTCGACAAGGAGCCGGCCGTTCTCATCAACGTCTATCGTGTCGGGGAAGAGGACACTCTCAAGATCGCCAATACGGTGAGGTCTTTCATCGAAGACTACAGCAAAACCAAGCTGCCCACCGGCGTCGAGTTAAAGGTCTGGAAGGATGACTCCAGCTACCTCGACGGTCGTCTCAAGCTTCTCGCTAAGAATGGACTCGTTGGACTGCTGCTCGTGATCCTCGTGCTGACACTGTTCCTTCGACCAAGCCTCGCCCTGCTCGTGGCGATCGGCATCCCGGTTTCCTTTGCCGGAGCTATCGCGCTGATGCCCTACACCGGCATCTCGATCAACATGATCTCGCTGTTCGCCTTCATCCTCGTGCTCGGGATCGTGGTTGATGACGCCATTGTTGTGGGTGAAAACGTTTACAGCCGAATGCGTCGCGGCGAGCACCCCAGGGACGCAGCCCCTCGGGGAACCCATGAAGTGGGTATCGTTGTGATCTTCGGCATCCTCACGACAGCGATGGCCTTCACTCCCATGCTGGGTCTCAGTGGAGTCAGCGGAAAGATTTGGCCTAACATCCCACTGATCGTCATTCCGACCCTGTTGTTCTCTCTGTTTCAATCGAAACTCATCCTCCCCTCACACCTGGCTTGTCTCAAGGCAGCCAGCGAACAGAAGGAGCCGGGGCCGATCCTTCGCTTCCAGCAAATTTTTTCCCGCGGTCTCGAGGATTTTGTCGACCGGTTCTACCGCCCCGTCCTGAGTGTCTGCCTAAAGAACCGCTACATAGTTTTGGCGGCATTCGTTTCCCTGTTCATTGTCACGGTGGGCACGATTCGATCCGGTCACATCAAATTCATCTTCTTCCCTGAGGTGGAGACGGATGTGATCAACGCCAAACTCAAGATGGCAGAGGGTGTCTCTTTCCAGAAAACAGCAGAGGCCATTCGCTTGATCGAAGAGAAAGGCCTTGAGCTCAATAAGGAGTTTCCGCTCGAGTCAGGAAAGCCGGTGGTGAAACACATGCTGGCGAGCACCGGCACCCAGCCGCTAGTCGAAGGAATGGGCAACGTCGATGGAGTTCCCAAGGGAACCAATATCGGAGAGGTCACCATTGAGCTCATCGGAGCTGTCGAACGCGACGGAATTCAGGGCGTCGAAATTGTTTCCCGTTGGCGGGAAATGGTTGGCGACGTCTCCGGCGCGATCGAACTCATCTTTGCCACAGAATCTGCGGCCGGCGGCAATGCGATCGACCTGGAAATTATCGGTGACGATATCAAAGAACTGCGAGAGGCCACTCAACTCGCCAAGGAAGCCCTCGCCAGCTACGACGGGGTCATCGACCTTTCAGACTCAGATATCGAGGGAAAACGTGAATTGCAGTTGGAGCTACTCCCGGCCGGTAAGATCCTTGGTCTCCGCCTCGAAGACATCGCCCGCCAGGTGAGGCAGGGATTCTACGGCGAGGAGATTCAACGCCTTCAAAGAGGCAAAGACGAAGTCAAAGTCTTTGTCCGTTACCCGAGGGACGAGCGAAACTCAATCGCTGACCTTGAGAACATGAAGATTCGCCTCACCGATGGATCTGAGGTTCCTTTCACGGAGGTTGCCAGCGCCACATTCGGCAGGGCCGACGCCACCATCCAGCGAACCGATCAACGACGGGCCATTCGGATCACCGCTGACGTCGACAAAGCCCAGGGCGCCAACGCTACCGAAATCGTGCGCGAACTGACTTCCGGCAACCAGGCTCATCCCTATATGAAAGTCTGGGGGAACAACCTTCGGAACTGGATCCGGGAACGCCGCGGAATGGAGCCAATTCAACTCCCTGAAATCAAGAAGGGCGCTCTCACCTTGATCGAGGAGCAATTTCCCGGCGTGAACTACAGCTTCGAAGGCGAACAGAAAGATCAGGCGCAATCTGTCAGCGAAATGGGCCGGAAGGCAGTGCTCGCTCTGCTCGGAATGTATGTGCTCATGGCAATTCCTCTGCGCTCCTACATCCAGCCCATGATTGTCATGTGCGTGATTCCATTCGGCCTCGTTGGCGCCGTAATCGGGCACCTGTTGCTAGGCTTCAATTTCTCGATCATGAGCATGTGCGGCATCGTTGCTCTTGCTGGGGTGGTGGTGAACGACTCCCTCGTTCTGGTCGACTATGTGAACCGAAAGCGCGCCGAGGGCCTCTCGCTACACGATGCTGCCTGGGAAGCTGGCGCCGCTCGATTCCGCCCGATTCTCCTCACCTCCTTGACCACCTTCGCCGGATTGACTCCGATGCTGCTCGAAACTGACGTGCAGGCCCTGTTCCTCGTGCCAATGGCAGTCTCCCTGAGCTTCGGAATCTTGTTCGCCACCCTGATCACTTTGATTCTCGTTCCCGCAGTCTATCTCATGCTTGAGGACGCCGGATTGGCCCGTGAGCGACGCAAGAAACGCCGCGAAGAGAGGCGGAATCAGACATCAATTTCGCTGCCGGACCCGGCACATTAGAGTTTGTCATCCTCGTTCCCCGGTTGTCTATTAGGGACTAACACACCGCATGACGAGACGAGTTCGCTGGCTATTTCGACGACTGGGACAGCAGGTAAAGTCCTTCATTTCGGAGAACTCCATTGACCCACTTCCGATCCGCAAGGGCTTCCGGGGCTACAGTCCTTCTTCGCTGCGCACTGATGCCACCGCCGGCCTCAACGTGGCGCTGCTCGCCTTTCCCCAGGGAATGGCTTATGCGGTCATTGCCGATCTTCCGATTCAGTATGGCATCGTCTCCGGCGCTGTTGCAGCCATCATTGCCCCACTCTTTGCCGGTTCGAGGCACACTATTCTCGGCCCGACCAACGCAACGGCATTCATGCTGTTCTCGAGTTTCGCCGCCTTTTCGGCCAAGGACCAAATCTTCTACCTGCCCATGCTCGCGCTCATGGTCGGGATTCTCCTGACGATTGGAGCCCTTTTCCGTGTCGCCGAGCTGGTCCAATATGTCAGCCGCTCTGTGGTGGTGGGCTACATTACCGGAGCCGCCATTCTGATCATCGCCAACCAGGCACGACACATGATGGGTGTGGAGTTGCCTCCGACGGATACAGACAGCCCCAAGACCTTCTTCACGATCCTCCAGGGCACTATTGCCGAAGCTCACCACACTCACTGGCAAACGTTGGCGCTAGGCGTCGCCACTTTTGTATTCTGGCTGCTTTTCTCGAGGAAGTTCAAAAAACTGCCTGTCTTTGCCATCACCTTGCTCGTGATGTCCGGGGCTTATTACCTCCTCCAGAAGTATGCGGGGTGGCAGGTCGCCACCTTTGACTCATTCTCCGTCTCTGATCTCGCACCCAACCTGCCTGAGATCAGCAGACGCGGTTTCTTCTCGGACATTTCCCGTCTCACAGGCCTCGCCTTCTCGATTGCTTTTCTCGCCTCCCTGGAGAACTCGGTCATGTCCAAGACACTTGCCAGTCGCGCCGGTGACCGCCCTGATGTCAACCAGGACATGCTCAGCGTCGGCATTGCCAACCTCGCTGCCGCCTTTACCGGTGGCATGCCTGCATCCGGCTCCCTGACCCGCTCCGCCCTGAACTTTGCGAGCGGTGCTGTTTCGCGGCTTTCCAGTATCATCAGCGGCCTCCTCTGCATCGCAGGCCTCCTGCTTCTCGGAGACTACATGCATCTAGTCCCGAAAACATGCCTTGCCGCCCTTGTCATGGGAATTGCTGCTTCGGTGATCAACTGCCACCACATCCGGATTTCGCTCTACGCGACCCCTTCAGACGCCGCCGTTCTCATCACGACTTTCGTTGCAGCATTGCTGCTCCCTCTGAATATCGCCATCTTCCTCGGAGTTGGCATTTCGGTGATGCTCTACCTTCATGCCGCCAGCCGCCCTTACCTGACCGAATACGAGTTCTCTGAAGAGGGCGAGCTTCGAGAAGCTGGCGAAAAACGCGCCCGCCCCATGCCGGCTATTTCAATCGTGCACGTCGAGGGCGACCTTTTCTTCGGCGCCTCTGAACTCTTCCGCACTCAGATCCAGAAGACTTCACTCGACCCTGATCTCCGGGTCATCATTCTTCGACTCAAGAACGCACGCCACCTGGATGCGACCAGCGTGGTGGCGCTTGAAGAACTGGTCCAGTTCCTGCGTGCTCACGAGCGTCATGTCATCATCAGCGGCGCGTCGAAAGAGGTTTTCCGGGTTCTGAAGAACTCCGGCACTCTCGAGGTGATCGGAAGAAAAAACGTATTCCTCAACAACGCGAAGAACCCTAACCTTTCCACTCGCTACGCGCTGAAGCGGGCCCAGGTCTTGCTCGGAACCACTCAGGCAGACATCCGAATCTTCCACGATCCCAGCAAAGACAAACTGAAGTGATCCAAAAGGGTTAGGGCGGCGACTCAACCCTGTTTCTGAATGTGAGCCGTCTGCTTGAATTCGCGCATCGCCTGCTTCCACTTACCGGGATCAGTTCCTGAGCCTTTTCTTTGTCCTCGCCGATCCGGATATACAAGTTTACCACCGAAACTGATCACCGTAATGAGCGAAGGATAGGCCACAAATGTAAAGCAAAACGGGTCATTTGAGCTTCACTGAATCATTAAAATTGCGGAAAGGGACGCTCCCCGGCTGCGAAAAGTTCAAAGTGCCCTCGCGCCTATGCCCGAATCACCGCAGCCTCACCCGCAATTCGCCCGGTGGTCCAGGCCGACTGAAAATTAAAGCCGCCCGTGACTCCGTCGATATCAAGCACCTCTCCGGCGAAGAAAAGTCCCGGATGAAGCCGACTCTCCATCGTTTTGAAATTCACTTCCTTGAGGTTAACTCCTCCGGCAGTAACGAACTCATCTTTGTTCATGCTCTTGCCGTTCACACTGAATCGACTCGCAATCATAGATAGAACCAGACTATGGCGATCTGCCTTGGAAAGGTTTGCCCAGATCGTTTCCTCACCAACGCCCGCGTGTTCCGCCAGGCGCGTCCACAAACGGGCAGGAATCGGGACCTCGCTGAGTCCTGACCTCACTCGTTTCCTCGGAGAATCTTCGCGCGCCCGGCTGAAGATCTCGAGAAGCTCGGACTCCTTCAGCCCGCACCAGTTAATCACCACATCGAAACGGTATTTCTGATCTGCCAGCTCGCGCGCGCCCCTGGCAGATAACTTAAGAATGGCCGGTCCGCTCAATCCCCAGTGAGTGATCAGGCATGGCCCCTCGGTCTTTAGCTTCAACCCTGGCACAGACGCCTCTGCATGGGGAACTGAAATTCCGGAGAGTTCCTCCAGCCTGGGATCATCAATCTTGAAGGTAAATAAGGAGGGAGCAGCCGGGACCAACTCGTGTCCAAGCTCCCCAGCCAGCTTAACCCCGGCATTGTTCCTTGTGCCTCCAGTCGCGAGAAGGACTGCGCGACAACGAACCGTCTCACCGCCTGCCAATCGAATCACCCACTCCCCGCTATCACTTTCGAGAGACTCAACCTCTGCTTTCAGGCGCAACTCAACGCCACCCTCTTCAGCCGCCCTTGCCAGGCAATCCATGATGGTTTTTGAATTGTCTGTGACCGGAAACATCCGACCGTCGCTTTCGACCTTTAACTTCACTTCCTTCGAGGCAAACCAGTCGATCGTATCCGACGGCCCCCATCGGTGAAAGGGACCAATTAAGACCTTCTCCCCGCGTGGATAGAACTTCGTCAGCTCGCGCGGATCGAGGCAGTCATGGGTAACGTTGCAGCGCCCACCCCCCGAGATCTTAACCTTGGTCAGCACCTCCCCCGTTTTTTCGAGAATCAGCACCTTTGACCAGGGTGCCGCCTCAGCACTGGAGATCGCACCAAAGTAGCCGGCAGCTCCGCCGCCGACGACGACCAGATCATAGATATCCTCTTCGGCCATGAAGGAGCAATGAGATCACTTTTTCTCCACCAACCAGACGTTTCGGAAGGCGACTGGATTTCCATGCCCCTGGAAGAGGATGGTTCCTCGAGGCGCCTCGGGGCGCTTGGCCCCGTTGCCGGTTCCACCGGGGAGCTCGAGATCGTCATGAATCAAAACCCCGTTGTGACGCACCGTCACCCGGGCATTCTTCACTTTCTTGTCACCCTCGAAGCGAGGCGCCGTAAAATCGATGTCGTAGGTCTGCCACTGCAGTGGCGGAAAGGCCATCGGAACATCGGGGGTTTTGAATTTGTAGAAGCTGCCGCACCATTGGGAACTCAAAGACCCAACCTTCAATGCATTGTTGTCGCTATCAAAGTCGAGACCGAAGGTATCCATGATCTGGACTTCATAATTTCCGGAAATGTAGATCCCGCTGTTACCTCGGTCCTGGCTGCTCAGCGGCCGTGCGGGCTTGTAGGGCACCCTGAATTCGAGATGCAGCTCAAAATCTCCCGTCGGTTGCGTTGTCGAACCTCCTGCCCAAAGCAGTCCGCCCTCCACCTGCCCTTTGACCAGGTCGCTCGGCTTTCCACCGAAAATCACCATGGCTCCTTCAGGCGCTTTCTTGCCAAGCGTCGGGCTCTTCCGTTCGACGCGCTTGAGCCCCCCTACCAGTTCGTCCACCTTTGCCCGCTTCAGTTTCTCCGCCTTGATGGCATCCCCGTTCCAACCCGCCCCGGGCAGGCCACCCGGGTAGGTCAGAACGTGAAACTCTCCGCCATCCAGATCAGCAATCTGGACACCTTTCCTGTCCGCCTCATACTCCCCCTGGATCGCGAACTCCGGGCGTTCAGACGCGGACTTCGGGTCGGTGTAGGTAGGCACTTCCGCCTTTTCTGCGCAGTACCCCGCCCACACGATGGAGCTCAGGCAGAAGAAAAGAAAAAGAGGTCGCTTCACGATCTGCATGTCATCAGCAAAACCTGCGCCTCAGGCAATGTAAAGGGCAGATCCTCGCCTGCTTGGACTTCGCAAAATTGAACTGCTCATCCTGCTAATTGGAGCTACGCTACATGGCAACATGTTGGAGGACATTCAAAAGACTCTCTTTCGGTGGATTCTTGGAATTGCCCTTTTTGGAATCGCTTTCTGGTCAGCCAAGAAGGGCTATCACGAACTGGATCCTACTTTCATGTTCCTGGCCATGATCTGTTTCGCTATCGGACTTGCGGCAGTCTGGGAGTCGTTTTTTGACACCGTCACCCGTCCCTTTATAATTCTGATCGAATCGATTCTCTTTCCGGTAACGAAATTTAACAAGCCGACCCTGAATCTGAAACTTCCCGCCTACTACGTCAACGAGGGCCGTTACGATGAGGCACTCGCCGAATACAGGAAAGTGCTGAAGCACTACCCCGATGAGACGGAGGCTTACGACGGAGCTATCTGGCTCTATGTGGAAATCTTCGAAGAACCGGAAGAAGCTCAGAAGCTGTTCGACAAGGCCAAGAGCCGGAACCTCGTGCTCAACGATCAGTCACGAAACCTGGTGAAGCGGGGAGATCGTTGAGTTTTGCTCCCCCACCAGCTGAGTCCTAACTCACACTCACTCATTCTGAAAATCCCGGAAGCGGGCCACCTGGTCGGCCTTCGGCAATTCCTTCATTTCTGGATTCTCATTAAGCCAGCTCGAGAAGTCCACAAACCCATCTGGCATCAAACCCGTTTCTTTGTCTGCCTGCAGTTTCTCGTAGTTTACCTGAACTGGACTCCGTTTCGGGTTAGCAGGCGCCAATGATTCGAACATGATTACCCGATGTAAGGTTTTTGCCAACTCCCAGGAAAGATATACAGACGGCGATTATGAACATCACCATAACTATAACCGCAGACCCCATCCCCAATTCCCTTATAGGCACTCGAGTACCACTCGCCATAATCAAAACACCCACTTCGCTGATCAATTGAATGAGTGAGAAAACTCCGAATCCCCGGATCAATATCCAACCCAGTTGTTATTTGGTAAGGCTCGCGATGAAAAGACTGAACCGCTGGACGCGAAGCGTCGACTCCTCGCGAGGTAGAATGCTGTCACGGCAGAGGGAGCCTCATGAACATCGATTCAATCGATACCACCACCTGATTTGTTCAATTCGCCCAACTCGACGTTTTGTAATAGAACAGTAAACAGAGCATGAAATTACCACGTCATCTGCTTTGCGCTTGTGTTCCCGTGATCGGGTTGGCTGCCATCATCACACTTGGTTGCCTCTTGTTTGAAGGAAAGCTTTGCCCTCCAAGGAAAATCATTTGGAAGAAGCAAGCCGACCAGCAACACGAACACAAGTCAGCACTGCAACATTCCGATTTTCGGAATTTTCGGAAAATTCTCTGATCGGTACGCAAAAACGCCGCGGCCCGAAGACCACGGCGTTTCCCGACAATAGCAAAGTGTTGTCGTGAGAGACGATTTAGGAAACTTCCGCGATCGTCTTGGAAACGCGGGAAACGATTTTGTAGGGATCGCCCTGTGAGTTAGGACGACGATCCTCAAGGTAACCCTTGTAGTCGTTGTTCACGAAAGAGTGAGGCACACGGATGGAAGCACCGCGGTCAGCAACACCGTAAGAGAAGGTGTCGATGGACTGAGTCTCGTGGAGACCGGTCAGACGAAGGTGGTTGTCGGGACCGTAAGCAGCGATGTGCTCTTCCATGTTTTTTTCGAACTGAGCCATGAGTTTTTCGAAGTATTCCTTACCACCAGTCTCACGGAGATACTCGGTAGAGAAGTTACAGTGCATACCAGAACCGTTCCAGTCGCCCTGGAAAGGCTTACAGTGGTATTCCACATCAACGCCATACTTTTCGCAGACGCGCTGGAGAATGTAGCGAGCCACCCAGATTTGGTCACAGGCAGTTGCGGAACCCTTACCGAAAACCTGGAACTCCCACTGGCCCTTAGCCACCTCGGCATTGATGCCTTCGTGGTTGATGCCGGCGTCGAGACAGATGTCGAGGTGCTCTTCAACGATAGCGCGAGCAAGATCGCCAACAGCGGAGTTACCAACACCGCAGTAGTATTCACCCTGGGGATCAGGATAACCCATGTCCGGCCAGCCGAGAGGACGTCCGTCCTGCATCAGGAAGTACTCCTGCTCAAGACCGATCCAGAGACCAGGATCGTCGGGGATAGTGGCACGTGCATTGGAAGGGTGTGCTTCGCCGCTGGGGAGCATCACCTCACACATCACGAGAAAGCCGTTCAGGCGGGTGGAGTCAGGATAGAGAGCGACCGGCTTCAGGATACAGTCGGAATCGCTACCGTCAGCTTGCAGAGTCGAGCTGCCGTCAAATCCCCACTCAGGGCAGTCAGCAAGAGTCAAATTCTCAGGATCTCCGTCAAGGATTTTGGTTTTGCCGCGCAGGTTTGCCACGGGCTCATAACCGTCAAGCCAGAGGTATTCAAGTTTCAGTTTAGCCATGTTAACTAGTAGTCGTTTTCAGTATTAGGATTGCGAAGCCCAACCTTGGTTGAACGTTCTGCGTGAGCAGCACGAGCTTCGGGTTGATTAACCGCGACGTGAGAGAAGCAAGGAGCATGCCACTTGTCAACGACAGTCCCGAAAAATCGCGATTATTTACTCTACTTTCGCGAGTTACGCGGGAAAAGTTTCCCGCCCTTCCTACTGACGGCATCCCTCGAGAAGAACATCGAGGAAATCGGCAATACCGGAGAGCGCAACCTTGTGATCGCTATCATCGAGAACCATGAGACAGTCGCGTGCCTGAGCCACCAAATCCTGCCCCGTATCAATCGCTGCCTCAATTGAACCGACGTAATCGGCAATGTTAGCAAGGGTCGAAACGTCTATTGGTTCCTTCTGGATAAGAAGACGGTGCAATTTCTCAGACTGCTTCTCGTTGGCGCTGCCGAGAAGGTTCAGGATTGGCAGGGTCAGTTTGCCCTTGTTCAGGTCAGTTCGAAGAGTTTTGCCAAATTCTTCCTCTTCTCCCATCAGGTCGATGCAGTCGTCGTAGATCTGGTAAGCCGTCCCGATGTGGAGGCCAAAATCCTTGAGCGTTTCGCAAATGTGGGACGTTTGCCCATTCAAGCGGGCCCCCAACTCCATCGCGGCCGCGAAGAGGGCTGCCGTCTTTTTTTCGATAATGTCAAAGTAGTCTTCCTTGGAGAGTTGCAGGTCAAAGCGACGCTGGGTTTGAATGATTTCGCCGCTGCAGACTTCGTTCGCGAAGGATGCGACCTTCTTGCTGATGACCTTGTCTTCGAACTGAGACGACAACATGAGCGCATGAGCGAACAGACAGTCACCCAGGAGCACGCTCAAAGCGTTGCCCCACTTGGCATTCGCTGTTGGAGCCTGCCGGCGGATCTCGGCGCCATCGATGATATCATCGTGCACCAGGGTGGCCACATGGATCAATTCCAGGACTACGGCGAGCTTGTGATGCTCATCTGTAAGTTCCCCGGTCGCTCCACCAGAGAGAAAGGTCAGGGCCGGGCGTATGCGTTTGCCCGACGTATTCAGGATGTAGGCCACATAAGGTTCCACCGCGGGGTCAAATTTGGTGGCTTGCTCGCGAATCAGGTTTTCAACACGATCCAACTCCGGACGCAGGAATGCGAAGGGCGACAATTCCTCCTCAGACGAAGGGTCTAAAGTTTGAGCTTCCGAAGTCATTGATATTTTCCACCTACTGAAAGGATTTGTCCGCAGTTGTCAATTCTCAGTGTGTATACGATTGGAACACCCCCTCAGGACCCCAGTTTCGCTGAATTCGAGTCACGTCAATTTGACATTTCGGGCAACTTTTGTATCCTTTTTAGCACCTCAGTAAGTAACGATTGGGGTGTGCGACAAACCATAGCGTGGTGATCTGCGTGTTCAGTCACCGACTGACCGGTAACCGGTCCCCTTCGGCTCGCCCTCCCCCTGAGCCGAAGGGCGCTTACCGGACTGGGAGTCCTTCGCAGTTTGGGCCTTTTGTTACCGCAAATGGATCACGTCTTCAGGCCACACGAACATGGGCGCAAATACCCTTTGCATCCACGGAATCCCAAGGATAGTTTTGAATCGTGAAAACGACCCTACTAGCTTTCGGTGCTCCCGGCATGCAGGAGATGATCGTCATCTTCCTGATCGTGCTTCTCCTCTTCGGTGCCAAGAAAATCCCCGAGCTCGCCCGCGGTGTGGGCAAAGGCATGGGAGAATTCAAAAAGGCGAAAACCGAATTCGAACGTGAAATCAAAGAAGGTGAAGAAGAAGGCAAAAAGGAGTGGGAGAAATCCGAAGACACTTCGGAAAGCCACCCCGCCAAGTCTGAGGACTGAAAGCGCCTCGCTCCCCCATTTTGAATGAATCTTCGGGCGACTGGACCCTTGATGTGGGCAGTCGCCCTAATTTTGTACTTCGACCCCATTTTAAAAACTGGTCAATCCGCTGAAAAAGAGGAGGTTACGGTAGTTTTTTACAACCTTAAAAACTATCTCGCGATGGAGCGCCGCGTTGGGGATGAGGTCGTTGCAAACGCCCCAAAACCCGAGAACGAGATCAGGCATCTCATCGATGCCATCGTCGCCATGCAGCCCGATATTCTCGGGGTCTGTGAGCTGGGAGACGCGTCATTTATGGACGACTTCAAAGGCCGCCTCCAGGAGGCCGGAATCGACCTCCCCCACACCGAGTTGGTTACCGCAGCAAGCGGCCACAACCGGAACCTGGCTCTGCTCTCCCGCTATCCGCTCGTCGAAGTGAACTCCCGGGATGACTACACCTACACCATCGGAGATACCAAGCTCCCCTTCCAACGCGGCGTTCTGGATGTCACCATCGCCATCAATCCCCGCTACCACCTCCGCTATGTGGCACTCCACCTCAAGTCCAAGCGGGACGTTCCCGAAGCCGATCAGGCGCTGATGCGCTTAAATGAGGCCCGCCTTGCCCGGCAACACCTGGATCGGATCTTTGAGGAACAACCCGGGATGAACCTCGTTGTCATGGGGGATTTCAATGATCTGCGCATTGAGGCCCCGGTGAAAACGCTCCAGGGCAGTTGGAGCCGCCCGGGCTACCTCAGTTCCCTGACGCTCGATGACCAATACGGGTTTCGTTGGACCCATCACTGGTCCTTCACCGACTCCTATTCCCGTTTCGACTATGCCCTCTACAGCAAAGGGCTCAGCCCCGAGATCAACCGCGGGGATTCCCATATTTATCACTGGGACGACTGGGACAAAGCCAGTGATCACAGGCCCCTGGTCATGAAGATTCTTCCTGTGGATCAGCCGACGGAGTAGTTGTCAAAATCCTAAGGTCGGAACTGGCCCTAATGCTACACCTCCGTCATTGGCGGAGCCGGCATCAAGCGTGGTTACGTTCACGGCAAGTCCGAAAAGACAGGCTCCGCTCCGGTCGAAGATTCGATGCACCCCTCCGAGATCCTTTCCACGGTCTATCACGCTATGGGCATCGATCCGCAGACGATTGTCTACAACCACCTCAACCAGCCGCGCGAGCTGGTGAACGCGCACCATGTGGAGCCCCTGTTTGCCTAGGATCAAGAGCACCAGTAAAACTGCCGTGCTTACCGGGGTGAACCAAAGCCCGCCTTTTCCGGCATAGCCATCCACCTCTCCCTTCGCATTCCAGTGAATTGGAATCTTTGCGTCCGCTCCCAGCTGAAAGTGAGCCCATCCGGCGAGCGCCACCATCGCTAAGAGAAGGACCACGGCTGTCGCCAACATCCCAAGAGGAACCAGGGCAGATTCGCCCTCTTCATTGGTGGGCGAATCAGTCATGCACTACCTTCCGCAGCCAGGTTTTCCCTTTTTGTCTCCGCCCCGCTTCTCCCAGCGAGATCGAATGCCTCCATCAAGCCCCACATTGCCTCTTCGAGGAGTGAAACATTTAAAGTGTAAATGATGGTCGTTCCATCGCGCCGCCCTTCAATAAGTTCTGCCTCTTTCAGAATCGAAAAGTGCTTGGAAAGAGTCGGTTTACTCTGCGGGAACTGATCCGCCAATTCTCCAGCCGACAAATCGCCGTCCCTCAATATTTCGAGGATCTTCCTTCTCGTGGGTTCCGCCAACGCCCGGTAAACCTCATTCATACCTCCATTATTTTGACAAACAGCTAATTAGTCAATTGATTAATTAGCCAATCAACGAAATACCAACGGCATGAATAGCTTCAACCAAATGCTCCGCGGTGAATCAGCCCCTCAGATTCAAATAACCGCCGTCGATGTTAAAGGTCTGGCCGGTGATGTATGACGCGTCCTCACTGCACAGATAGAGTGCAAGTTTTCCGATTTCCTCAGGTTTAGCCATGCGACCAATGGGCTGTACCACAGACAGTTTCTGGAACATCTCCTCTTTGTTATCGGGATAGTTCTTCTCCAGGTAGCCATCGACGAACGGAGTATGAACCCGAGCCGGGCAGATTGCATTGCAGCGAATGCCTTGCTCAAGATGATCCGCAGCGACCGCCAGGGTCAAAGTATGAACCGCGCCTTTGCTTGCCGAGTAGGCAAAACGATCCTTCAGGCCGGTCACAGCCGCGATACTGGACATATTCAGAATGACTCCTCCCCCGTTCTCGATCATCAGCGGCAGGATTCGATGGAGGCACATGTAAACGCCCTTCACGTTCACCTTCATAACCCGGTCGAAGTCTTCCTCAGAAGTAGTCGTCGCCGTGCCGATATTGGCGATCCCGGCATTGTTAACGAGGATATTCGGAGCACCGAATGCCTCCTGGCAGGCCGACAGGGCCGTTGCTACTGATTCACCACTGCTCACGTCACAGGAAGCAAAGATGGCCTTGCCACCAGCAGCTTCAATGGCACTGGCGGTTTCGGGCCCGGCTTCCTCACTGAGATCAAAAATTGCCACAGAAGCACCTGCAGCGGCGAAAGCTTCAGATATAGAGCGGCCAATACCAGAGCCACCTCCGGTCACAATAGCGGTTTTGCCAGAAAGCTGAGACATGCGGAAGTCTCAGACAAAACTTATGACGAGGCAACGGCTTTCACCTCGCGCATGTTAGACCAACTTGAGCACTCGATTACTGAGATTTTTCCCGGCCCTTACCGGGGTTACTGGAATCAAAACCATCTGGATCGTTTCCATGGCCATTATTGCCATCTCCAGCGGATCCGCCGTACACGTTGCCCAACGCTCCCATTTCTGCAGCATCAGTATCGACATCACCCGTGATTCCACCGATCCAGCTAAACAACTCGCCCCACCAGTCGTTGGTAGATTCGTCCTTTTCCACATCATCTCCGGAAGTAACGCCTCCGGAAGTAAGGTCGCCAG
>JABSSQ010000208.1 GCA_013213905.1 Verrucomicrobiales bacterium
CCCTCTCGGCGTTGTTTTCGATCTGGACGGCGTTTTGATTGATTCTCACGACCAGCACGAAGGCGCCTGGTTTGCTCTCGCGGAGGAAATCGGCAAGCCGATGACGAAGGAACTCTTCAAGCGCTCTTTCGGGATGCGAAACGAAATGTGCATCCCCGATGTCTTTGAATGGACTAACGACGCCGACGAAATTGCCCGGCTCGGCGACCGCAAGGAGGAATTTTACCGGGAGCTTCTCGCCTCAGGCGGCCTCGAACCCCTGCCCGGTGTTCTCGATCTTGTTGAAAGCCTCAAGCAGGCCGGCATTCCCATTTCCCTCGGTTCTTCCACGTCACGTAAGAACATTGAGGTCTGCTTCAAGAGCACGGGCCTCGACGCCTACTTCGGCCCCTACTACACCGGCGCCGAAGACGTCACCCGCGGCAAGCCCAACCCCGATGTCTTTCTCAAGGCCGCCGAAAAGATCGAACGCGAACCGGCCAACTGTCTCGTCATTGAAGACGCGCACGTCGGCATCGAAGCCGCGTTGGCTGCCGGCATGAAAGCCATTGCCGTCACTACGACCCATCCCGCCGAGACATTCTCTGAAGCCGGGATGGATCTGATCGTGGAGTCACTGACCGAGGTGAATGCGAAGGTGGTTCAGAAAATCATCGTAGGGTGATCGAGAGTTTCCGCCTCCACCCCGAAGTCTTCACGACTCCATCAAGTCACTCACCTTCTGCAAACGCAAGTCGGTGATCTTGTGATTGCACAGGGCATAGAGCTCCTCGGCATCGACACGATGTCGACGTGCCACCTTCAGCGTCACGATTCCTTCCCTGGCGCTGGGAATCTTCGACAACAATTTTAAGTCGGTAAGCCGCAACTCCATCCGTGCCCCGAACCACCCCTTCTTGAACGTGGCTTTCTCAATACTCTCCAGGGGAATGCGAATACTCTTCACCGGAGACTTGATCACCTCGAGCACAGTGTCGGTGCTCTGGATCTGAAGCACGAGGGCGTCGTTGTGCAATTCCAGCATACCCTCAGACCTGGCAAGGCCTTGCATGGTTTCACCCAGGTTGACGGGAACCGTAATCATATCGTTCGAGGCAGACTGTAAGAGCCCCGAAGATCACTGAAAAGAACTTTCCGGTTGGAAAGGCCTCTTCAATAGGCTCCCGCCGAATAGGTCAGCTCATAGCTGTGGGAATAGATCTCGAAGACCACGCCAAACGGGTCTTCGACGTAGACCATGCGGTAGGGTTTTTCGCCGGGATAATATTCCCGGATCGGCATGCGCTGTTTGCCTCCGGCAGCGACGATTTTATCGACGACGAGCTCCATTTCCGAATGCATCTCCGCCACCTTCTTGTCCATCTCAGTCAACCGAGGCAGTGCGTGCCCCGACAAAAACACAACCCACGTCCGCCTCGCGGGCAGCTCATTCGATCTCAAGTGACCGGCCCGGTGCAATTTTGTGGGTTGTGATCCCATCGCATCCGTGTAGGGGTTGGGGACCAATCAACAAACCATGAGAGTAAAAGCTTTTCCTTCACTCGTCCCCGGCCCCGGCAAGGCAGAGACTATCGCCTCTGTTCCCTATGACGTGGTCAATACCGAAGAGGCCCGCGCCCTGGCCGGAGACAACCCGCACAGCTTCCTGCGCGTGGTCCGGGCCGAGATCGAATTTCCTCCCGGCACCGACCAGTACGACGACGAGATCTACGCCAAGTCGAAGGAGAATCTCGACAAGCTCCAGTCCGACGGCATTCTCGTCCGCGAGCCGGAGCCCTGCGTTTACCTCTACCGCCAGATCATGAACGGCCACTCCCAGATCGGGATCACCCTGGCCTGCCATATTGAGGACTACGAAAACGATATCATCCGCAAGCACGAGAAGACACGTCCGGTCAAAGAAAACGACCGCACCAAGCTCACTGATGTGCTCAGCGCGAATACCGGTCCGGTCTTCCTGACCTACAAAGACGAAGAGGCGATCGACGCCTTCGTCGAAAACTGGGTCACCAACAACGAGCCCACCGTGGATTTCACCGACGATGTCGATGTGCAGCACACCGTCTGGCGTGTCGCTGAATCCGAAGCCGGCCCCATCCTCGATGCCTTTGGTGAAGTACCTCTCTCCTATGTGGCGGACGGACACCACCGCAGCGCCAGCGCCGCCCGCGTCGGTCGCGAACGACGCGAAGCCAATCCGGATCACAATGGCAGCGAAAACTACAACTGGTTCCTCGCCGTCCTCTTTCCCGCAACCCAGCTCAAGGTCCTTTCCTACAACCGCGTCGTGAAAGACCTCAATGGATTGTCCGCTGACAGCTTTCTCCAGAAACTCACTGAAGGATTCGTGCTCGATTCCAACGGCAAGAAAGTGCCGGAATCAACTGAGTCACTCTGCGTCTATCTCGAGGGACAATGGCACGAGCTGAAGTGGTCTCCGGTTGACTCGGAGAGCCCCATCGATCGCCTCGACGTGGCCGTCCTCCAGGACCGTATCCTCAGCCCCATGCTCGGCATTGGTGATCCCCGCACAGACGATCGCATTGATTTCATCGGCGGAATCCGTGGCACTGAGGAACTCGAAAAGCGCGTCGACAGCGGAGACTGGGCCGTCGCTTTCTCCATGTATCCGACCACCGTTCAGCAGCTCATCGACATCGCCGATGCGGGGGAAATCATGCCTCCCAAGTCCACCTGGTTTGAGCCGAAACTGCGCTCCGGACTCTTCATCTACACCCTGGATGACTGATCCAAATTTCGGGATTCAATAGTGTTGAAACAATAGTGTTGAAACCTTCGAAACGGGCCGGAAACGGCCCGTTTTTTGGGCTCAAAAGGCCCGAATTCGGGCAAAAAACAGCCGAATCAGGTGTCCGGAAAACCGCCCTCTTCGTTGTTTTCCTCCATTTTTTTCAGCACAATCGACATGTCTTCGACCGCCTCCCAGACGTGTGAAGCGACCAAAATCGGGGCCTCAGCCTGCACTGCGAGAGCGATGGAATCGCTCGGACGGGCGTCAATTTCGACAATTTTTCGCTCTTCCAGCTCATTTTCTGCCTCAATGATGAGGCGTGCATAATAGACCGTATCTGAGAAATCATTGATCACGACGCGGCTCACGCGAGCGCCCAGCGCAACGAGCACATCGCCGAACAAATCGTGAGTCTGCGGGCGTGGCTTGGGAGTGCCGTGAAGGAACATATTAATCGCCGATCCCACGGCGTGATCCACGTAGATAACGAACACTTTTTCGTCGTTCCCCAGGAACACGGCGGACCCGGCACTGGTGGCCAGCACGTTCTTCACTTCGACTTCTACAACCGACTTCTCCATCGCTTCTTAGTTCCGCACTATGGCGAGCGTTTCTGCGCTTGGCAAACAGCGACTTCACTAACTCTTCAACCCAGGTGCCCTACTCGGCGATGGGTTCGCGATTCTGCTCGGCGAGAACCTCCCGATGTTCGGCGGAAACCTTGATGTATTTCTCGGCCCACCCCCGTATAGAACGTTGATCATTGATATCCAACGACTTAACGACTTTACCGGGCGTCCCAACCACAAGAGAACCGGGAGGCACTTCCATCTCCCGCGTCACCACGGCTCCGGCCGCGACAATGCTGCGAGCCCCGATCCTGGCTCCATCCATCACGATCGAACCCATGCCAATCAGGACCTCGTCCTCGACTTCGCAGGCATGCAACAGGGCCTTGTGCCCCACTGTTACGTAGTCTCCCACTCGCGTGCCACGGTCGCTGGCAAGATGGATCACAGTGCCGTCCTGGATGTTGCTCCCCCTGCCGATTTCGATGGCCTCGATATCAGCCCGTAAAACACACCCATACCAGACGCTGGAAAGCTGCCCGAGCGTGACGTCGCCCACCACCACAGCGCCTGGAGCGATAAATGAAGTTGTGTGTATGTTAGTTTGATTTCGAAGGTGAGTGCAGACGGTTTCGGAGCTCATGTGAAGGCGGAGTATAGCGACTACAAGGGCCGGACACCCTAAAAATTAAACTTGCTAAACTATTTTTTACTACTTACTAAAGAGTTGATAAGAAGCTCAAACCGTTGACCTGCGGGGGTTTCAGGCTGATCCCCCCGTGAAAAACGGCTTTACTATTCGTTTGACCCAAACTACCAAAATTACGATGAACAAGGGAGAACTCATTGATGCAGTACAATCCACCCTCGGCGACGACACTTCTAAGAAGGCCGCTGAGGCAGCAGTAAAAGCTGTGCTCGAAAACATCGCCTCTGGCGTTAAGAAAGACGGTAGCGTCCAGCTGCTCGGCTTCGGCACCTTCGAAGTCCGCACTCGCTCCGCTCGCACCGGCCGTAACCCGAAGACTGGCGAAACTATCCAGATCGCTGCTTCCAAGACGGTTGGCTTCAAGCCTTCCTCCGCTCTTAAAGGTTCCCTCTAAGACCGGAATAGGAATAACCCCCAATAGTATCACTTTAAAAACGCGGCAGGAAACTGCCGCGTTTTTTACGTACCGGGCCCAACCTATGATTCAGGCTTCGGTTCGATCGGCTCCGGAACAGCCTCACACTTCTCCTGCCATCCGGGGAAGTTCCACTGGTTGGGAAAACCGGCGCATTGATCCGGCTTTACTTCCTGGATGGTGCATTCGATCCCCTCGAGAAATTCACAGGAACCGTCTGCCTTTTCTTTCAGAGTCAGTCCCCCGCGATTGAGCCGGAGCTCCGTATGTTCGGCGACGAAATCGTAAACGTTCATTTTAAGAAAGGCGGCGATCTTCTGAACCTCGCTGTCCGTCAGCGGCACCTCGCCCGGCCACTGACAGCAATTGGCACATCGCTGGCAGCGGTAATACACCCCTTCCTCCATGTCATAGACACTCACAGTCGGAATGATGTCTCATTCTGTCGGAAAGTCAGGAATTTCTTCTCCCGGCACCTCATATTTTCCTTTCCCGCAGCGTCAATTTTCCATCGAATTCGGCGGGTGGAAAAAACAGGACGCCGTGTTACCTTTTCACCTCGCGGAACCGCATCCACTTCCCGCGGAGCGAAAACCGTCCCACAGGCCGGTCCAGAATTGTGATTCCCCCATATGATCAGCAAACTAATCGGAGCCTTCTCCAGTGATATCGGAATCGATTTAGGCACGGCCAATACGCTCGTTTATGTTCGCGACCAGGGCATCGTCCTGCGCGAGCCCTCAGTGGTTGCTGTGAAAGCCGGAACGGACCTCGTCCTCGCCGTGGGCGACGACGCCAAGCGCATGCTCGGCCGCACCCCCGGCAACATTGTCGCTGTTCGCCCTCTTCGCGACGGAGTCATTGCTGACTACGTCGTCACCGAAGCGATGCTTCGTCATTTCATCCGCAAGGTTCACAACCGTCGCAGCTGGAACCGACCCCGCATCGTCATTGCGGTACCCGCCGGAATCACCGAGGTGGAAAAGCGCGCCGTCAACGAATCGGCCACGGCCGCCGGAGCCCGCGAAGTTCACCTCATCGAAGAACCCATGGCCGCCGCCATCGGGGTCGGCCTTCCTGTTCAGGAAGCTGCCGCCAACATGATCGTCGACATCGGCGGGGGCACCACCGAGGTTGCCATCATCTCTCTCTACGGCCTCGTCTACAGCCGCAGTGTCAGGGTTGCGGGCGACGAACTCGACGAGGCCATCATCCAGTTCATGCGGCGCGCCTACAATCTCATGATCGGCGAACGCACCGCGGAAGAGATCAAGATTCGGATGGGCTCCGCCTACCCCCAGGACAACGAAGCCTCCGTGGAGGTCAAAGGCCGCGACCTCGTCGCCGGCCTTCCCAAGACGATTAAGGTCACCACGACCGAGATCCGCGAAGCCCTCACCGACCCGCTCAACATCATCATCGAGTCGATCCGCGTCACCCTCGAGCGCTGCCCGCCCGAACTCTCCGCCGATCTCGTCGACCGCGGTATCATGTTGACCGGCGGAGGCGCCCTCCTCAAGGGGCTCGACAAACTGATTTCAGAAGAGACCGGACTCCCCGTACACGTCGCCGACGATCCGCTCAGTGCCGTCGCGGAAGGAACC
>JABSSQ010000209.1 GCA_013213905.1 Verrucomicrobiales bacterium
CAGATCCGGCCCCGTCAGCGCCGCATCGTGATCCAGCGTTCCGTCCGCCTTCTTCGGAGCCGCCCAGGTAGACCAGCGGTGAGCTTCGTCGAGAATGAACTCATAGTCTGCGCCGACCAGCACCGCTTCGTCGGCTTTCTCCTGCTCGAGGTCGTCGAGGTACTTCAAAAAGAGCAGCCAGGAGGTCTGCTCCGTATAGTCCAGTTCGGAGGAACATCCGGCCTCCTTCCAGAGGACATCATCGAGATTCTTAAAGGTCTGTTCAAACATAGGGTGTGCGGTTTCAGGGAACAATTAAGAGGGTATATCGGAACACTCAACAGGGTTCAATGGCGCGAATTGGAATCGGGACAACTACCTCGGCACATACTGGTAGCGCGGAATGCTCAACCCGCTCGAAATAGATGGTCCTATTGTATAACTCGCTGAATAGCCATCAGTTTTGAGATTTGCTCGCCCAGCATAGGGAATCACATTTGCGGCGTTCACCGAGGCAGCGACCCTGTAGTCACCCTTCCCTATCGAAAACCGAATCGTTTCACCCTTCGGAATCGAGTGCTTTTGTGAATCGGGGCCGCTGTATCGAATCGTCAGGGTGTATTCAGTGTCGTTTTTGACCTCCACGCTGGCCATTGAACTCCTGCTGAACGAACTAGTGGGCTGAGGAGCGGGAAGCTCGCCAACATCTCCTTCCAGAATCTTATCCACCTCCAGATCCACCAAGCGTCGATGTGCCCTTTCCCGGTTTGGATCATTTGCAGGGGCTAGGCTCAGGTATCTTTGATAGGCCTCTTCAGTATCTACCCTCGAAACAAAAGCAAACGTAGCATAGCGCCTGACGAGCTCAGCAAGCGCCTCCTCCGCTTCCGCTCGAAAGGGCGATGATGGATTAGTCACCAGGTACTGCCGAATTTTCTCTTCCGCACCGGATCTTACCGCTGCCTCAAATTCCTCCCTCTGTTCCTCCAAGGTGATCCGAGACATTTCGCGCAGAAGGCTGGTCTCATGCCTTGAATCTGGGTATTTGGCTAAAAACTGAGATATGGAAGACTTAGTGTTCTCCGCTGCAGCAATTTTATATTCCAGCTCTTCGAGCTTGCGAACATGAGCCCGGCGAATCGAATCGCCACCTTGAATTTTTGGGTCCTCCACGAGACTAACAGCTGCTCTCCAATCTTCGAACTGGCTGGAGGCCATTGCCATGCCAAGTGCTCTCGGGATGACCTCTGATGCGGTCTCCGAGTCGCGAAATAGCCCGCAGACATAATCTGCGTCCTCGATATTTTCGATTTTCTCGACCAGCTTCTCACGAAGTTCGGCGAGCACTTTCACTGCTTCTCGCCCTTTCTCAGTTTCGGGAAAATCCCTGATCAAATGTCTAACATTATCAATCAGTGTCCGTTGAGCAGAGATGAAGGGGGTAAGGGCTGAGGAATGCTTATGAAGCTCGTCCTCAATCTCGCCCCAGGCTTCAATCGCGTGCAGTTCCGCCCGTCTCTCGCGGGCCTCATCCACATACTGGCCCTCCTCGTATCGCACAATAAATTGAGTGTAGGCAGCTGTGGTATCCTTCTCTCTGGCGTACTTGTATTGAACCCCAGCGGAGTTCCAGATCATTGCCGCTACGATCAAAACGGCAATCGTACAGAAAACCGTACGGACGATAGGAGGTCGCTTGGGAAAGAACTCCCTCTGAATTTCCTTATCCCAACTATCAGATTCGGTCAGACCAAACGCTTGCCTGACTTCGCTGATCCGAATCAGGAGATCGTGATTCCGGTCGTATACTGCTTTCGATTCCGGGTTGAGCAATACTTTCGAAGCGTCACGCTTTAGCGCAGGCTCAACAACACGATCAATCGCTTTGCGAATATCCGAAGCCTTCGCATGGCGAGCGACATTGATTGCTTTGTAAAGATTCTTCATGATACGAGGTATTCGTATGCCTGCCTGATTCTTCTAAAGGACAAGCTTGCTGCTTCGATAATCTCTTCGTCGAGACCGTGAAATTGATCCGGATGATGAACTTTCGCCAATCGCTTATATGCTGCCTTGATCTCCTCTCGGGTCGCTCCTTCTTTCAAGCCAAGCCGGGAAAGCGCATCACTTCTCTTCGAAGAGGCAGGGGCACTTCTTGGCTTTCCACTTTGTGACGACTGAGCCCGCCCCCTCTGCCTCTTCTCGTGCGCTCGGTCTCGATCCTTCTTTGCTTTTTCGTCCCACCAAAGTGAACTGCTGACATCGCTGGGCTCAGGCAGAGCCCTGCCTGTTACGCGACGAAATGATGCTTTCAGTGCATCGCCTGACTGACTCAAAAGCTCGGCAAGTAACCGCAACACATGATTCTCTCCGACAGAGAAAACCCCGTCTGCCATCGCCATGGCAATCGTGAGCTCAAACAAGGCCTTGCGATGCTCCGGCATGACATCCGCTCTAAGGTTCCGACAAGCCGCTATCAGCTCATAGGAGTGGTCTTTTTTTGCGATTTGAAAAATCACATTAAGCGCCTGGCTTCTCATACCCATCGACTCCGCCACCTGCCTGAGAAGGTCTTTCTCACTCTCATCGATATGACCGTCGCACTGAGCGAGCCAAGCCAATACGACAAGAAAAGAAGGCCCGACCCGGTTCTGGTGTTGGGCAATCAAGTGGTCCAAGCTGCTCATTTTTTAGATCTTTGGATTCCGTTAAAGAGTTCTTCACCTGCCTGGGACTCAGCGATTCCCATTCTTATTCACGCGCCTACTCAGCCTCAATCCCCAACCCACGGAGTCCACTATCCATCGACGGGAATCTGATACGATCCCCTAAGGGTAACGCGTCGCCACCCGTCCCCATCTGCCTGTCATACCATTCCATTGATTGGATGAGCACGGCTTCATAGGCCTGTGAAATTTCCAGTAATCGCGATCTTCTAAGCGAACATTTCATGAAGAAAGTAGCAGAATCCGAACGTTC
>JABSSQ010000021.1:0-23191 GCA_013213905.1 Verrucomicrobiales bacterium
GATCATTGCTTTTTCGCTCACCATTGGAATCATCCTCCTGATCCTTCTGGTGAGATTTCTTCCGCAACCCTGGCGGGGGATCGTGGACTTCGGAGTGGTTCTCGGTTTGTCCTACGGACTGATCTCGTTCCTAGTCTACACAGCGAAGGCGCTGTTCGCGCCTTCGTTCGAGGTTTCCCCGGAAGTCCCGGAGTAAGTACTGTGGAGGCAGGATTAACCCTGCTGGCTCCAGACGTAGCAGCTTCCGTCGGAATAGATATTCTTGTAAACGGTCGTGATGCCACGGTTGCAGATACGCTTCTTACTTACCACGACGGTTTTGACGAGGTAAGGTTGAGTTGGTGTCGCATCACCACAGCAGGGAGCGGCATTGTAGCGGCGGCGGTCTTGGAAGTGGCGGTAAGGCATCACCTGGTTATATCGCGGAGTCTGGAACTTGCTGTCAGCGCAGTAGGATCGACCGGAGTAGTATCCTGTTCCGCCGGCTTCGGCGTCATTGACGGAAAGGCCGAGGCCGAGGGCAACGGCCGCGAGAGCGAGAATGGGCAGGTGTTTCGTCATGATGTGGTGATCAGAGGTGATAGTAATCGCATTTATGATGGCAGAATTTGCGATTATGTCCAGTGTGATAATTAGAATTTTGCCATCACAGGCAGTTTTTGATCGCTTCGAAAAGCTTATCCCCCATTTCTTCGGTAAATCCGCTGTGGATCCAGACGATTTTGCCATCGCGATCGATCACGACGGTGTGCGGGATGCCCTGGACTTCGTATTCGGAACTTACTTTTCCGTTAAAGTCGAATGCAACCGGTGTGTCTGCCCAGCCGCGCTGGTCGAGGAACGCGGATACTATCTGTTTGGACTCGGCTTGATTGATCGCGCAGAAGATTAGATCTTCAGAGTCGACTGCGTCAACGACCCTGCGGACCACGGGCATGGCCTTGATACACGGGCCGCACCAGGTGGCCCAGAAGTCGAGGACAACGACCTTTCCCTTGTGATCGGAGAGCGAAAATTTCTCTTCTTCGTCGAGAGTGGCCAGGCTGATCGAGGGGGCAGGTTTGCCAATCAGTGGAGAGTCGGATCCCTCGGATTCACCGGGGATTCGGGGATCGGGAGTGAAAGCGATATTCCAATTTGTGAAAAATGCTGAGGTGGTTTTCTTGTCATCGGGGGCTGCGGAAACCAGGCCGCGTTCGACATTTCGGACAACATTTTCAACGGAGATGCGGCACTCCCCGAGATGTTCTGACATGCCCACAAAGCTGCCCTCTTCGGATTTGCGTGCGGACAGTTTCAGGCGGCTCCCGTCCATGAGCACAAAGCGGTGCGTGGCTCTAAATGGCGCTGAAGCTGGCTCCTCGTTTTCCCCTGAGGATTCATTGCGTAGCCAGATCAGGGTAGAGACTCGCTTGCGGGGAATATCGAGCGTTTTACCCTTGGATTCGAACCGCAATTCATTGCCGACTCCGGAGAGAAGTTTGCCCCGAAGCAGATCGCCGTTGGGAGCAATCAGCAGGTGGGTAGGGGCCTCGTCCCGATGAATTCGGGGAATCGTGAGGGCGCGCTCACGGGAATGGGAATCAATGACGCGGCGTGGGATGCTTCCCGGGGAACGTTCGACCCGAAAGTCTGAGAAGGTGATTTCAGTCGGCGTCTGGTTCCATCCCGGCCAGCCGCCGCCGAGTCTGAAGTAGAGTCCGTTGCCGGAGACGTTGCTGGAATTGATCGGGATTGTCAGAACAGGCTTGGAACGGTCGTTGGCAAAGACGACAACCTTTTGAGGTTCTGTGAGTATTCGGAAGGAAGCGCGGTTGTTTTCCATTTCGACATGTTCTCCGGAGAATGAAAACGCACCGCTTTCTCGAAGTTTACCGATATAAAGCCGGCTTCCCTGTGCGGCGACGACAATGTCGGTGGAAGGGGATTCGGATGCTTCACTTTCGGCGAAGAGGCGCAAAGTGAAAGAACCATGGGATTGCTTCCATTTGGCATCGAAGCGCACCACGTCGCCCAGAAGGATAGAGGGGTTGCCGAAACCGCCTCCGGAGAGAGAGGCGGATTCCCTTGTCAGTTCGACTTGTTCTTCACCCTCCTGAAAGGCTTTCCATTCTGCGTCTCCGAATCCGTCAAGGACGCGGCCTGCGCTTCCGATGTCGATAGCCCGGATCAGTTCGGAGGCAATCGCAATTTGCCCGGTGGTGCGGCTCGTGAAATTGACCTTTTCTTTTTCGATGGAAATGAGCTCCCCTGACAAGACTTCATCATTGATAAGGAAAAGGCGGGCCTGCCCGATGCTGGAGGCAATGTCGGCGCTGGTGGCTGGATGAGCAGGCCTAGTGATTGACGCGTTCGTCTTTTCAGAAAACGGAATGGGTTCGCTGGCTCCGGCCGGTTGCCATCCCAGAAGACTCTCTCCGACTGTTTTTGGTAGAACCTTCACGGTACCGTAAAGCGAAAGGTTGTCGGCCGTCAGGTGGTCGACTGCCGGTTCAGGCGGGGTGGTCGATTCCGGAAATTGAATCTCCTTGGCGTGATCCAGTTTGAGGGCGATAGGCTCGTCCGACCAGCCGGGGTGCAGGCTGAGCCTGTTTTGGTCCACGCTCTTGAATTCGCCACTAACGTTGGTTCCGGAATACCAGGCAACATGGGTGACTTGGGTGTCAGGCTGCGGAGGAGCAGGGGATGGAAGAATGAGTTCCCGGAATTCTTCTACCGGCACTCGCTTTGATCCCATTGAGAAATAGTCTTTCCCGGGATCCAGTCGAATACCATCCACCTGGAAGCTGGGGCCACGATCAGAAATGATGAGCCGGGGCTGGGAAAGGTCAATGACCGGCGCCGGGGAACCGTCCCACTCCTGGATCGTCAACGCATCCAGGCGCATTTCAGGAGTCCGGTTGAGGATCGAGAATCCGCGTGTGATCGAGTCTTCCTTCTTCTTGTCACTGTCGGGGAGGTAGCGTTTAACGAGGGCGTCGTCGAGTGACGCGAGCAGTTCACCGGATTGATCGCACAGCCGGACTTCACCTGAGATCTGATTCCAAAACAGCCGAAAGCTGAGAGTTTCGTCTTCATCTTTGAGCTCCATCAGGGGAACAAACGTCGTGCGGAAGGTGAGGACGAGGTGGTTGTCCCAGGTCTCCAGCATAGGGCCGAGCGTGGGATCCTTAAGAAGGCCGATTTCCAGTTCAGGTTTGCCGCGGGGGAAACTGGCGGTGAACGCAACCTCGACTTTTTGAGGAAGTTCAATCGGACGAAACAAATTGCCTGACCATTGATGCGTGGCGAACGCGCCGCTCAGGTTGGTGAACCAGTCAGTGGGCTTGCGATCTCTTCCGCTTGAGGTCCAGGAGGTGAGATCTCCAGGGTCGGAGAGTCGAAGTTCGTCCGTGCCGATGTGAAGAATACGCTCAACGGCGGCGCGCTTCAGAGCGACAGGTTCTTCGAACGCGAGGCAGTCGACGGTGATGGTTGTGTCGTCCATTGAGACAAGCCCTCCCTCAAGCTTGTCTCCATTGTTGAGATAGACGCGGAACTGTGATTCATCACGATCGACTCCCTCTCCCCGGGTGGAGGGAAAGCGAATGCTCTCGAGCTGATCGACGCGGATGTTGAGAGGGGCGGCAAAATGCGGAGACAGCCAGGACACCCGCTCATCAGGGCTTGGGTTGAGATGGCCTTTCAATTCATCGCCGTTCCTCCAGGTCAGCCAAGCTTCAGTCGATTCTGAATCGCTTTCGGGTTCTGCGTTGACGCTGGGACCACACGCGAGAACCACTGCTAACAGTAGAGGCTTTACGAAATCGGGCCTGGTGAGTGTGACTGGCATTAGAAGCGTTCGTAGATAGGGAGGAATCGATAGTTGAGAGCAAGGGCAAGCAATGACATGGCTGTTCCATAGGCTTCGCCATAGCTGCCGGAAAAACTGCCTTCGGATGATTGCTGGTCAGCCAGCATTCGTGCTGTCTTGCGATTCCATTGTTCCCAGGCATCAGGATCACCCTGGTAGAGCGCCTGGGCCATGTAGTAGTAGAAGTAGTGGGTGTGTGAGGTTTCCTTGTGTTCGAGCTTGTTGGTGATGTGTTCGAGTGCGCTTTCGTACTCATCCCACTCTCGCTTGTGCCCTACGGAATAAACGAGGGCAGCCACGGAAGACCGCGCCATGGATTCCCCGCCACCACCGATGCCGCCGCTGTAGGCCACAAATCCCGATGATGAAGTGTTGCGTTGCATGTAGGTCAAAGCGTTTTCGATGGCTTCGTCAGGGACCTCCAGTCCAGCATTGCGACAGGCGAGCAGACCCATAAGAACGGAACCGGTCACCGATGTGTCTGCATCGGTTGAAGTGGGGGAGTAGCGCCAGCCTCCCCAGCGGTTGTTGGCCTGGGATTCCACGGCAAGTTTGATGGCTGCCTCCAAAGTTTCGACGATCGTCTTTCTGTCCTCGGAATCGCCTGCATCCCACAGGGTGGCTTCGTCGACGACTCCGTAGGCTTCCGCCAGTGCCAGCATGGCAAAACCATGATGGTACATGCTGTTAGGGATGAAGCCGGTTTTCTCCTGTCCTCGAATGATCGAACGAACCGCCCGTTTCACGTTGAGGCGGTAGCGGCCGAAGTTGGGGTCTTCGCCGCTTGCGAGAAATGCCATGAGGCAGAGCCCGGTGATCCCGTGTTCAGATCGGCTGCGCCAGGAACCGTCATCGCTTTGGCTGGCGCTCAGGTAAGCGAGTCCACGCTCGTAAATGGTGTCGACTTCCGGCGGGATCTCGTTACCAAAGCGTATCGAAGCCCCCTGTGCCGCAAGGGTGTTGGGCAAAGTCAATCCAATGACCGCAAGGAGGGTAGTCAGGGAACGGATCATGCGGGCTAGTTCAACTTGGGATTCTCGTCTTCAGGCTGTTCTTCCTTAGCTTCTTTATTTCGACGTTCTGCGTCTTTCTCTTCTGCTCTTCGGTTTCGTTTCTTGGTTTCCCAAAAGTGGTCAAAATTCGAGGTGGCGGACTGGAGCCGTTCGAACTGTTTTTCTGTCAGGATTTCCTTGAGCACTTCATCCTCGTTAGCGTTGGCGAGAGACATGAGGGTGCCTTTTTCAAAGTAGTCACCCCAGTAGCGCTGGACGTCATCGAGATAGTCCACTGCCGCCTGGTGAACGAGTTTGCCCAGATCCTGCTTCTGGTCGGGTGTTAGGCGGAGGTATCCGTCCAAAGTTGATATCGACATCCGCGAGAACGCGTCAATGCGGTCGAGGTGCCGCTGTTCGAGAACTTCCTCGTAGCGGGCAATCTGGCCTTCGTTGAGGACCACGGAAAGGGTGTCCTTCCACAGCTCGAGAGATTCGCCCTCTTCCTCGGAACGGTTCCCTCCAAATTTCACATTGCCCATGCCGTCGAGCATTTCCTTGGCGGCATCGGAATCGGCACCATCCAGCCGGGTGCGAAAGTAGCGCTCCGCCTGCTCGTGCCAGTCTTTCATGGAGCGTTCCGCGGCCCCCTTGGCCGCGAGCACAAGCTGGTCCTGTTGCTCTTCATTGAGTTCGCAAAGCCGGACAACATCATCGATCACGACCTGCATAAACTTGAGCCGCTTTTCACGCTCGGCTTTGGCGAGTTTGAGAATGTGGGCGGATATCTGAGCGCTAAGAGGCTCGTCTTTGCCGACCTCAGCTTCCTCCTCTTTCCCGTCTTTCTGGGTAGCGGGAGGGTCGGCAAAAGGATCAACCGGTTGACGTCGAATTATCACATCGCCCTCGCCATCGAGGATGATGCGCTGCGCCTGAGCCCGGAAAGAAAAACCGAAGATCAGAAGTAGAAGAAGGAGTAGTCGGAGGGATTGGGGCATTCAGTTGGATTCCAAAGCGTTGAAATACTGGTCGAGTCCACGTCGGAACTCTTCCGGAAGTTTCCGGCCGGACTGACCGGTGGACTGATCCACCTCGCGAACGGAGGGACCGGAAGTGCGGGATTCCCCGCCGTCGAGAGAGATGTCATTCAGGGAAGCGCCGTTCGAGTTGGCCTGGCCGCCGCCACCGGGTGATGAACCACCACCGCCGCCGCCGTTGTTTTTCTGACGGTTTGACTGGAGCAAAAGTTCGATCACTTCAGTTTCGGCAGCAATCGCCTCCGGGCCGGTATCAGGTCGAGCGAGGACGGCGCGGGCCTGGCGCATCACGTCTGAGACAAGTGATAGCAACTGCATCTCTTTCATGAAGTGTTCCTGGGCATTGGGAAGCTCTTCGATTTCGAGAACGATCTCATCCAATCGCTCACGGAGATCCTGTTGAGTCAGCTCTAGCGGGCGCACCTTGGACTCATAGACATCAGGGGCGAGAGCGGGGCGAGCGGCTTCCATTTCGCGAGTTTCATCCCGAAGATACATCTCCTCCTGCAACACCTTCATGATCTTCAGGACGAGTTCCGGGGGGAGGCTGTCCTTCTCGCCGCCTTGGCACGCTTCGCACTCGGAGGCTGCGACAAGTTCTTCGGCCCAGCGATCGAGGGTGTCGCCCCAGAACTCCGAAGCGGAGATCGAGCGACCGCTCAAATTTACGAGCAGTTCTTCGCTGATGACTTTGACGTCAGCGACCACCGACATATCGCGCATCTGATCGAGGACGTTTTTGTAAATGAGATCCTGCTTTCGCTGAAAGTAGGCTTCAAGGTCGGTCTGGATCGAGTAAATGCTTCGGGCCTGCTCATCCTGTTCGAGAGAGGCTTTTTCGCCTACCGCCCGCAACTGTTGCTCGATGCGATGGCGTGGCAGCCCAAACCCGGCATCCAGTGTTTCATTCAGGGTGTCCGCGATCTCGAACTGTTTGCGTGAAGCTGCCTTGAACCGCTTCACGAAGGTGCTGGCTTCGAGGCTGGAGAGAATCTCCTGGAGCTGATCGGCTACCTTGGCGAATTCGGCGAGGAGGTCTTTCTGTTTTTCGAGTGCTTCGCTGAGCTTGGCCTGAGCGGGTGACTCTTGCTGCTCGGTCTGCTTTCCATCTCCTGCCGGACCCAGCGTTGTGTTAGGCAGTCCGAATGGAGCCGGAGGCTTGGTGCCTTGATCCTGCTTTCGCTTTTCACTCTGCTCGGTCGGTTTGTCCAGGCTGGACTCCTGATCGGAAATGCCCGGGGAAGGAGGATTTGAATTGGGCTTTGATTCGCCGTTGCCTTCTCCCTGGCTCTGCTTTTTGCCCTTCTTGTTCTCAACCTTGGGAGCTGAGGGAGTCGATTGACCTTCAGATTGCTTGGCTTTGGAGGGGGAATTCTTGTCGCCGCCCTGGCTGGACCGGCCGCGTTGCCCCGCTGACTGGGCCGCTTGCTGAAGCAGATCCGATACATTTGGCATGCGCTCTTTGGCGATGTCGTCGAGAGCTCGCATCATGGTAGCCCAGGACTCGAGACGCTCGGCGTCGAACTCGTCATTCTTCGTCGCCTGCTTCACCAGGCCGCGTCCTGAATCAGCAAGTGACTCAAGACGTCGTCCATTCATCGACTCGGCAGAGGACTGCTCCTTGAGCCGACGACGGTTCTCCGGCTGGTCGAGTTCTTCGGCGGATAGTTCGCGCAGCTCGCGGTTAGTTTCGTGAAGTTGCTGCTCGCGCTCGTAGACTTCACGCGCGTTGCGGAACCACTTCCCGAATTCCTGCGTCAGCCAGTTAGCGTGATCTTCAGGGCTGAGGATATGGAGGACAAAGGTTGGCGAGTAGCTCCGCTCGCGATTGGGGAGAAAGTCTTCAGCAAAGGCGCGCATCTGGATGGTCTGTGGTTTGATGCCTTCCCGCTCGGCGGAAAAAGTCGCAGTGGATTCCAGTTCACGGGCTTCAGGCGCTCCGGCTGCGACCGGCTTTTCTCCTGTGACGGGATCCGGGTTGGTCACAGGATCGGAAGCGCCCCACCATTGCAGCCCTAATGCCTTGAGGCCGAAATCGTCGGCAGCACTGACATCAAAGGTGACGACTTCGTCAGGCAGAATGATTCGTTCTTCGCTGACCTGCCGGGCAAAGACATCGGGAGCCTCGTCGGGAACCGGGGTGACCTTCAGTTCGAGAGGTGATTTCGCCTGCAGCCCGTGAATGTCAGTCCAGGTGAAGGTGTGGGTCTGCGATTCTTCAACGGGAAGATGGTCAGTGGCAAAGGAGGCTCCGTCAATGGCAGTGGCGCTTCCATCTGCGGAGGCAACTGCCAGTTCCCTTGAAGTGGTTCCTCGGAATGAAGCCTTGGCCCCTTCGACGACGGAAACACTCCCGCCGCGAATGGGGAAGATGGGATCGGATGAATAACGCAGGTAGTCAGGCAGGCGAAGGGAAGCCTCGATATCGACCAGTTCCGGGCGTGGAAGCGGATTCACCTCAACCTTTTTGAATTCATCGCCAACTCGAACGCCAAGCAGTCCGTCCTCTTTCTGAGGAGGGACATCAAAGTGATAGGAATCGTCCTCTCGATCGGCACGAAGCTTCGTTCTCCCGGGAAGGCGAACCGACGCCTGGGCCGGTTTCCATTCCGTCGTTTCTGAGAGAGCAGGGGTGAGATTGAAATTTTCGGCGTAGGGAACAATGACTTTGTCAGGGAGTTGTTCCAACTGGGCAAAGGTGTAGCGATCGACCGGCTTCCAGGGAGAGACCCAACGGGCGAGAGTGTTCTGAGCCGCGTCGGAAACAAAGACGGTAAGGGCGGCCGCCAGTGAAATGACAGCGAGCGCACCGGTCAGCCAGGTTCGGTAGTGATTATCGGGAACAGCGTCGTCGAGTTCGCGGTTGGCGATGCGCTCGTCGACCTGCTTCATCGCCGCTTCGACGAGAACCCGGCTGTTGTTGCCCGTTCGGGAATGGGAAAGTTCGACAATGCCGAGAAGCTCGTCACCCAGGCGAGGGAACTTCCGGCGCAGCAATCGCGCGATTTGTTCCAGTGATCTCTGCTGACTGACCCATCGGTGCCAAAGCAGGGGGAGCCCGATTGCCGGAATGGCGAATCCGGCGAGAAGGATGATTGCGCGGAGAAGAGTGGGCGTGTCAAAAAGGCGATCGAGAACAAAGATCAGCAGATAGCTGATCCCCAGTCCGGCCAGGCCTGCTAGAGCGCCTTCGGCAATTTTGATCGACCAGAGTCGACTTTGAAAAGCTTCAAGCTTCTGCTTGAGATTGGGAGGAATCGGCAATTCACCGCTGTCGGGCGCCGTGGGCCGGCTATGGATGCTGGAATCGGCCATCTACTTCGGAGAATTTAACCATATTCGGAGGCGGGAAGCCAACCGCCATTTTGCCTGAAATGCGGTCCGTTTTGGGGCGACCGGTCCGGGTAGAAAAAAGCCCCGGTGCCGAAACACCGGGGCTTTGACTAATTCATTCTACAGAGATGCAGAAATCAGGTATCGCTCTCAGAAGTCTCGAGAGACACTACCACGTACTTCTTGGCCTTGTCGCCAAGAGACTCGATAGCAGCCTCCTTAGTGATTTCTTCGGAACCGTCGGTCTTGAAAGTCACGACTTGGGTACCTTTTTCTTCTCCGTTTTCGATAGAGATCGAATCTTCGATATATCCGGGCAGTGAACTGAACGCCGAACTGACGTCACGCTTACATCCGCCTCACACTACGCCGGTCATGCCGGCAACATAGGTCACGTCTTCAGCCATCGCCATAGGGGCGAAGGCGAGAACGGCCAACGTCAAGGTTGCGATTAGTTTCTTCATGTTATTGATAGAGAAGTGAAACAGAGGAAGCCGCTTCACTTTCAAAAGAGTATACGGGTAAGGGCAGAAGGTCGTGACATATTTTTTCCGCAATTTCGTGCTGATTTTTCTGTAAGGATTGGTCCAATTATGCCAGTCAATCCCGCTGCGGGATGCGTTTCGATCGATGAGCCGACAAATCAAAGTAGCCACTGTCCCGTTGAGTCTTGTAGACTACGACGAGATCATCGATGTGCGTTCCCCCTCCGAATTTGCCGAGGATCACATGACCGGGGCTCTGAATTTCCCCGTCCTTGATGACGAGCAACGTGTCGAAGTTGGCACCATCTACAAGCAGGTATCTGCGTTTGATGCCCGGAAGCTTGGCGCTGCGATGGTGTCTCAAAATATCGCCCGTCATATCGAGAGTCACTTCTCCGCTAAGCCGAAGGAATATCGGGTGCTGGTCTATTGCTGGCGGGGCGGGCAACGTTCAGGAAGTCTTTCGACCGTTCTTTCTGATATCGGTTGGGACGTGAGCCAGCTCGAGGGAGGATACCGGGCCTATCGCCGGGAAGTCATTGAAGGAATCGAAGCCTTTGCAGGAGGTGTCACGCTAGCGGTGTTGAATGGCTACACTGGAGCCGGGAAAACCCTGGTATTGCAGGAGATCCGGCGACAGGGCGGACAAGTGCTCGATCTGGAGGGGCTGGCAAAACACAAAGGATCCGTCTTCGGCGGAGACCTCTCGGCGCCTCAGCCCGCTCAGAAGCGATTCGAATCTCTTATTTTCGATAAGATCCGCACGATGGACAGGAGTCGCCCTGTGTTCATCGAGGCGGAAAGTGCCAAGATCGGGCGCCTCAACCTGCCGAATGCGCTCTGGCAGAAGATGAAGCAATCGACTGTATTTGAAATTGATTCCCCGTTGGGAGCGCGGGCTGACTACCTGGCGGGCGACTATGTTGAATGGTTAGGAGATGCCGAACGGATTGTGATGACCCTCGACCGGCTGAAGGGATTTCATCCACCCGAGAAAATTGAATCCTGGAAGGCGATGGTGGAGCGGGAGGAATGGCGTGACCTGATCGGCGACCTTCTCGCCGAGCACTACGACAAGCGTTACAACGTGAAGGGGGACGGGAATTACGCAGTGCCTTCTGATTCTTTTGCCCTCTCGCGTCACGATGATGAGAGCGTCGCTACCTGTGCCGGCACCGTCATCGCTGCTGGGAGTAAGCTGCTGAAAACAGCGTAATTTTTGAATCGCGGCTTGTTGCGCGACCGGATACGGCTTCTAAATTGCAGCATGTCGATTTACCTCGATTCCAACGCGACGACGCAGGTTCACCCGCGGGTCGTTGAGGCGATGATGCCGTTTCTTACCGATAATTGGTACAATCCGTCCAGTGGCTACCGTGCCGGTCGGAGTGTGAAGGAGGCGATCGGCAAAGCCCGGGAGCAGATGGCTGCGCTGATCAGCGCCAGCCCTGAGGAGATCGTTTTCACCGGTTGCGGCACCGAGTCGAATAACATGGCTCTGAAGTCGCTCGCCCGCAGTTTGGGGCGGCAGAACACCAAGATCGTTGTCAGCGAAATCGAACACAGCGCCGTGCTTCGTCCGACCGAAGCGATGGCAGCAGCGGGATACGAGGTCGAACGGATCGGAACCGACGGGGAGGGGCGTCTTGAAATTGCGGCTTTCGAGCAAGCAGTCGAATCGTCACGGCCCGGCTTCGCATCGATCATGTGGGCCAACAATGAGACCGGTGTCGTTCAGCCCATGGCTGAAGTCTGTGAGACGGCCCGACGGGCCGGCTGGGCGGTCCATACGGACGCGATTCAGGCCGTCGGAAAGGTTCCGGTCCGAGTGGATGAAGTGCCAGTCGATTTTCTCTCAATTAGCGGTCATAAGTTCCATGCTCCCAAGGGAGTAGGGTGTCTTTTTATTGGAAAAAAAAGTCAGTTTCAGCCCATGATTCGAGGGGGCGGCCAGGAAGATGGCCGCCGCAGCGGCACTGAAAACGTTCCCTACATTGTCGGACTGGGGGAGGCGGCAGCCATCATGGCGGAGGAAGCTGAAAATGGAGGCCTTGAGCGGGTGGAAAGTCTCCGAAACCGGCTCGAAGAGCAGCTTCAAACAGGGTTGGGTGACGGACCTAACCCGATTAAGTTCAACGGCTCGCGCGAACATCGCACCGGGAATGTGGCTCATGTCTCATTTGAGGGCTGCGTCGCCGCGGAAATGTTGCCCATGCTTGACGAGCGGGGCGTGCAGTGTTCCGCCGGCAGCGCCTGCATGACGGGTAAGAACCAGCCCAGCCACGTTCAGAAGGCCATGGGATTCAGTGATGAACGGGCTTTCAGCAGTCTCCGGTTATCGCTGTCGATCTTTTCGACTGAGGCTGAGGTGGACGAGGCGGCTGAGAAGATCGTTGAAGTGGTGAAAGCCCTGAATTAGCAGGGGATTGAGCCGAGTTGGTGACGGATTGCAGGGGGGCTGGCCCGGGGCACCATTTTTCTTATTTGTTGATTGGATTTCTTAAAACATGAGAATTATGGTATTTATAGAATGAGTCGAGACGAACGGCAGCTTACCGCAGAAAAGATTATCAGGGATCCTGACCAGCGAAAGTTCATCGCCCAGGTGACATGGTTTGGCCTGCTCTTGTTTGTTTTTGTGCCCCTGATGACAGGGCTCGGCCTCCCGTTTTTCCTCGGGCTCACCGATTCTCCCGGAGAAGGGATCCTGGTTCGTGCTTCGCATCTGCTTTTTTCCGGGGGGGGCTCGCTGGCCGTCGCCATGATTCCAGTGCTCGCCTTCACGAAGGTTCGCTTTCTCCAGCAGCTTTGGGTTTCGATGTGGTTCCCGGTCCTTGTCGTCTGCCTTGCGATCCAGATCATTATGTATCGCGAATTTGGTACCGAGGTCGATGGGCGGATCCTTGGCTTATTCCAGGGAAACATCTCGGCTCTCTGGATTCACGCCTGCGAAGTCTACCGCATGCCCTGGGTTTTGACCGGTTATGGTTTCCTTTGCATTGCCGTTGCGATCTGGATCGTGAGACCGCATCGCAAGGTTTGGAAGATTTCCTTCTGGCCTTCACTGATCGTGATCGGCCTAATGGCGGCCGGCGGAGCTTTTTCCATTGCCATGGGTTACAGCTCGTCGAAGGCAAATCATTATCACCCTGACAAGGTTGCCACTGTGCCTGTCATGCAGGTTTCCGGGTTTATTGCCAAATGGTTGCGGCAGGATCAGGGGGAGGACTACGAACGCATTCTCAAGCTCGCCGGTGAGATGAAAGAGGCCAGCGCCCACAGCGAGATCACGAGACGTCTTGGGCAGTCTCCTGAATCCTACGTGAGGCGGACTGCCGAGACGCCTGAATGGCTCAAGAAAAGGCCGTCTCATGTTTTTTGCTTTGTCCTCGAGAGCATTCAGTCTGAATTGCTGGAAGATCCGGCACTCAGGGTAGCCTCTCCTTATCTCAATCGCTTTCAGGATGAGGGCGTCTCCGTGCCTTACTTTTGCGCATCTGGCCGATCGACGATCAGCGCGGTACACTCTTCGATGGCAGGGGTGGGGCCGCAGAGCCGCTATCCGGTTCCGAGAGCACTTGAGAGGTTCAAGCTCGATACGCTGCCGCGGATGATGAAGCGGGCCGGTTATCACCCCTTGTTCTATGCCGCATCGCATCGCAGGTTCGGGTATAAAGGTGACAGCTGCGAGGCTTATGGATACGAAGATTTTGTGGGAATTCCCGACGTGGCCGAGGAGCTTGAGTCAAACGGATGGGGGGTTAGCGACGGGGACTTCTTTGAATGGTGCCGCGAACGATTGACTGACCTTGAACGCGGCCACTTCGTGACCTTTCTCAACGTTTCGAATCACGTTCCCTTCGATGCTCCTGTTGATGAGCTCAAACCGGACTACCTCCTGTCAGAGGAAGCGATTGACCGATTTACGGGACGCAGTGATAAATCACGTACCCAGTCAGCGGAGCATGTGCTCTATTCCGATGTGAAGATGGGGCAGATGGCAGAGTGGCTTCGGGAGCGCTACCCGGATGCCTTGTTCGTTTTCTTCGGAGATCACTGCGGGTCGGTCGATGGAACCGCAGACCCAGACAAGGTGCCTTTTATCCTCTGGAACGATAATGTCATTGATCCGGATGTGGACACCTCCCGGTGGTTCGGAACTCATATGGATATCGTGGCCACGCTTGCTAATGTCGTTCTCCCGGAAGGAGAGGGGTACCGAACGCTCGGTGAACCGGTTTGGTCCCTCGCAGATGACCGGGTCTCCCGGTCTCGTGAAAGCATCCTGACGAAGCAGGGGAAGTTTGACCGGCAGTTGGGCCAGTTGGCAGGATTTGATGGTGCGGGAAAGGTCTACAGCCACTCCCTTGAAGATAGCTTTCTGAAGGCATCTGCGCTGGATGCCCTGTCGTGGGGCTATTTGCAGGGGAAATACCTGGGATCCGGTGAATTGGTGGCGGATTGAGTCGGGAAATGAATTCTCCTGTAAGGAAACTCGCGATACCCGCGTCATCGCCATTGACCTGTTGGGGGAATTGCTCAACAGTCAGACTTCCCAGAATGGAGAGAGATGAGCACCTGGTGGGCTCCGCGGTCTTCAAAACCGTTGTCGGTAAGTGATCCTTACCGGGGTTGGTTCGATTCCTTCCCTCTCCGCTTCTCTAACGCTTGGAGCAACGCCGTTGCGTTGAATCCAAGCCAGAACAGGTTTCAAGAGAATCACTCTCGCATCTGTTCCCGGGCCTGATCGACAACCTTCTGGAGAGTCCGCGTCACCTCCTGTTCCATCGCCTGCTGGTCCATGGTAGCAGCATAGAACTCCATGCGGTCGGCGATGCCCTCGGGATCGAGGCGAAACGCGCGGGGATCCAATTTGCCCTTGCGGATCGCATCCCCAACTTCCTCGAGACCATCGACCTTTGCGAGGGCCGCAAACATACTTTTCCGCAGCATCCGCTGCTGCTCGATCGTCATGTTCTGCCAGCGTTCCTGTCGGGCGCGCATCTCCTCATCGTTGAACCGAGGCTCTGGTGCTGCGGGCTCTTCGAAAGCTTCTTCCAGCATGGCATCAATCTCCGCGATAGAAGGGTCTTCCTCCGGAGGACCAGATATTGGAGCCACTGGTTTGATCTTCTCCTCAACAACCGCCACCTCGATTTCCGGGGAGGATGGTTCCTCCGGCATACCGATACGATATCCAGCATAACCCGCCATGGCCACCAAGGCGACTCCGGCGACGGCGACCCAACCCAGATTGATCCTCATGACCTATTTTAAATGGTATTTTGAATTTCTTGTAAAGCTCTCGCTTGAATACCGCTGGGTTGCAAAGCCTTCCTGACGGAGATCGAGCAATCATCTCTCAGGGATTGCGCTCCCTCTAACCCGGAGGCCATAGTCCTGCTTCATAATGGCGGGTTTCCCGGGGTTTTAAATTACAGGCGCACACGTACGAAAACCGACGAAAACATCGCTGCGGTCAGGATGATAGGCCTGCCGATAGGAATTCCGGATAAGGGAAGGGTCGGTCGCGCCACTGCCTCCCTTGCAGGTATTGTGAGTCGCGAACTGCAGGGTGGACATGTAGGCATACATATCGACGCAGAAGCCGTCGAAGGGCAGGTATTGATTGCTGGTCCACTCCCATGCCGAGCCAATCATTTGGAGGCAGCCAAAGGGGCTGGCGGATTCGGGAAAGGCGGTCACCGGGGCGGTGCCGGCAAAGCGGCAGTCGAGATCGTAGTCACCGGCGGTCATGAAATTGCCGGTGGGGAATTTTAAGGCTTCTGCGCCACGGGCGGCCGCTTCCCACTCGAACTCGGAAGGAAGGCGACGCCCTGCCCAGTTGCAGTAGGCTTCCGCTTCCCAGTAGCTGATATGGAGGAGGGGGAGAGTCGGGTCGATTTTCTCCCATTGATCGAAACGCCGAATCCACCATTCACCGTCCCGTTTTTCCCAGTAAGCCGGGGCCGTACGGGGATTGTTGCGCAACCAATAGGCTCCGCCAAAAGACCAGAACTCTTCGCGGGTGTAGGCGTCGTCTTCGACGAAAGCCAGGAAATCGCCCAGTGACACGAGGGTGGAGGAAATTCGGAAGTCAGGGAGTTCGATTTCGAAACCGGGACGCTCGTTGTCGAAGCTGAAGTTGTCGCTTTTCCTGCCCTCGGCCGGGGCCGGTACGCCGATGAAGTAGGTGCCGGCGGGAACTTCGACATCCTCTGTAGGTGTGGTTGTGGCAGGGGCCCCGGAGTTGCCCGATCGAGAATAAACCGGTGCTTGAAACCCTGAAGTCTGCCGGCACCAGACCAGCGACTCCACGTGCATGCACTGGTGGGCAATGACATACTGACCGAGGTAGACTTCTTCGTCGGTTAATTCGGTTTTCGAGGCGAGATGCTCACGAGTCTGGTCGATAACGTCGCGATAGTAGGAGAGGGTTGATTCGAAGCCTGGAACAACACCCGGACTCCACCGTTCCTCGTGAGGGATAACAAACGAATCCCACATGTCATCCAGTTCGGGAGCAATCGGGGCCTGATTGTAGAAACCTCGAAGCAGGAAATACTCGTAGAAGAAGGCCGAATGACCGAGTTCCCATATTGGTGGGTTGATTCCGCGTTCGTAGGGGATTGCGAGTTGCTCCTCCGACAAATCCTCGATGAGGCTCAGCATGCGCTGGTCCACTCGATCAATATTGGAGAGAAGTTCCTCCTGCGAACTCATCATGAAATCCTAACCAGATTCGCAAACGCGGGCAAGTAGCGCCGCTAAATCTTTGCGCTCTTTTTCGGGAGTATAAGCAGGGGCAAGAGTGGTAACGGCACCGGTCAGTGCGGAAAGGAATGCCGGCTCGGATTCGCATTTCCATAAAAGCTCGGTAAGCGCATCCTCGTCGCCGACGGGGAAGTAGCCCGGATAGCTTTCTCCGAGCATGCCAATCGAGCCGTCCATGTAGGTTGATAGGACCGGGGTGTGGTTAACAATGGCCTCCCCGACAACCCGGGCGCCGCCTTCATTGACGGAGGTCATACACATGACGTGGCTTGAGGCAATAAGCTGTGCCGTTGACTGGCGGTCGAGCTGCCAAAGGTAGTGGTATCGGGGGTTGTTCTCCGTCTCCGCTTTAACGGCGTTGTAAAACGGCGGTTCGAGAATATCTCCGGCTTGAAGAACGCGGATGCGAGATTCAGGAGGCAGTTTTCGCGAGGCGCCGGCAAGGAGGAGAGGGTCCTTCACTTCCCGCAAATGGCCGAGAATGCTCACATCGAAGGTGTCGTTACTCTTGGGCCGAGCGGGCTGAAACGGGATTGCAGACTGGAGTATTACGGAAACCTTGCTTCGATGTTCCTCCGGGACTTTTTCGATGGCTTTCTCCTGCAGGGCAATCAAGCCGTCGGCTGCAGCGATAGACTCGAGTGTCTGCGGGGCGGGTTCGGGATAAATGTCAGTCCCGGCGAGCCCGACAACCAGTCTGCCGTCGGGCTGGAATTTGCGAAAGGATCGAACTGCCTCGACCGATTTCCCCCCGTGCAGCGCGATAAGAAGATCGACATCGCCCGGCTGGAAGTCGTTGAGGATAGCGACTTCGTGACCGAGTTCGCTGAGAAGCCTGCCCCACTGTGTGGCCGTGCTTCGGTTTCCTGTTCGGGTTTGTCCATCCTGGAGCTCTCCGCCCGGTGATACGATTTGGATTCTCATCTTCGGGAGCGTTAGAGGACGAAATAGCGGTTGGGGCTCATTTGTCTTGGCAAAGATGAAAGCTTCGTGACAGCATACGCGTCGTAACCCCTCAACGTTACTTGTTTATTAATTATGTCAGAAGACGCCAAGCCAGAAGATCAGGTGAAGCTCACTTCCCTGTCATCGTGCGGAGGTTGAGCCTCCAAGCTGAGCCAATCAGCACTCACGCAGGTCCTGCGTGGGCTATCCCAGCACGAAGATGATCGACTGCTCGTCGGGGCCAGCACCTCGGACGATGCAGCTGTTTACCAGTTGAGCGACGAGCTTGCCATGGTCCAGACGGTGGATTTCTTCACGCCGATCGTCGACGACCCCTACATTTACGGACAGATCGCTGCGACTAACTCGCTTTCAGATATTTACGCCATGGGTGGCAAGCCAGTGACGGCGATGAATGTGGTCGGAATGCCTGCCGATGTGATCGGGCTGGATGTGATCCACGAGATCATGCGGGGAGGGGCTGACAAAGTCCTCGAGGCAAAGTGCTCTCTTGCGGGGGGGCACTCCATCAAGAATCCGGAACCGATCTACGGTCTTTCTGTCACCGGACTGGTGAACCCGCAGCGAATGATCACGAACGCCGGAGCTGAGCCGGGGGATGTGCTCATCCTGACAAAACCCTTGGGAACCGGAATTCTTACCACGGGTGTGAAGCGTGGAATCGCGAGCGGAGAAGTGGTGATGCGTGCCATCAATATCATGAGCCGCCTCAATACGCCGGGGCAGACGATTGCTGAGCGGGGGCTGGTGAAATGCGCAACCGATGTGACCGGTTTCGGTCTTCTCGGGCATTTGATCTCGCTTTGCAAAGCCAGTGGCACCCGTGCGATTCTCCACACCGCTAATATCCCGGTGATCGATGACGAAATCACCCGGCTGATTGATGAGGAGGGTTGTGTTCCCGGAGGCACCAAGGAAAACTTTAAGACGTCCGATGCGGACGTGGGCTGGGCGGAAATCGTGCCGCAGTCGATGAAATACATATTGGCCGATGCTCAAACCAGTGGTGGATTGCTTCTCTGCGTGCCGGAGGACAACGTCAAGGAAGTGATGCAGATTCTCGATGAAGACGGCTCGCTGGCACGTTCGATGATTGGACGAATTCTTCCTGCTGACGAGGTTGGACCGCTTATCACGGTTGTTTAGGGTAAGCGAAAAACCCTCCCACACCCGAAAAGGCACGAGAGGGGGCATGTCGACCAGAGTGCGTCATCATCGGTTGTAGCATTGCTTGGGAAGCGACAGGAAAAACCGATGGGGATGCCTGTAAATGATGGTTGTCCGGCATGATCAGCATGTATCCTCGCTCGGTCAGCTTCTCTGACCATTCGCGATACTGGAAACTGATTCCTTTCCACATCTTTCGATCACTCCGGACTTTAGAGGAGCCATGGAGCAGGATGACCGCGGGGTAGGGCGAAGGGAAGTCGTCAGGGTAGGGGCGATAGACATAGGCGCCGAAAGCGCAATCGGGTCTATGCGGAGAATTTTCCGGATTGGCGAAAGTTTGTGCTTTCGATTATCGTCCTTCTCCTCAGTGTTATCTTTCTCCTGAATGAGCGAAAAGACTCAGAACCCCTTTGCCCGAATTCCAGCTGTCGACAAGGTGCTGCTGGCTCTCGAAAAATGCGACAACCTGCCGCCGTTGCCTCAGCCTTTGATCACCGATCTCGTAAGAGAAGAAATTGAGGGGATGCGGGAAGGCGTGAAGGCCGGGAAGACTGAAGTGGGAGAGTTCGAGGTAACGGTTGAAGTGATTCGTGGCAAACTGGAGTCACTCTACCGTTCGAGGATTCACCCCGTGATCAACGGGACCGGGGTATGCATTCACACCAATCTGGGGCGTTCTCCATTGCAGGAAGGCGTGGTTGAATCGCTGACCTCGGTTGGGCAATACTACAACAATATCGAGCTGAATCTCGACTCGGGGGAACGCGGTAAGCGGGGTGGTTTCCTCGAAAAGTGCCTCGCCACGCTAACAGAAGCAGAGGCGGCCACGGTGACCAATAACTGTGCCGCAGCCCTCATTCTGATGTTGAAGCATCTTGCTAACGGGGAGCGCAACGAGGTGATTATCTCTCGCGGCGAGCTTGTCGAGATCGGCGGAGGGTTCCGTGTCCCCGAAATCATGGAGGCCAGCGGAGCACGTCTCGTCGAAGTGGGAGCAACCAACAAAACATCCCTCGCCGACTATGAGAAAGCGATTGGGCCGAGAACCGGCATGTTGCTGAAAGTGCACCGGTCGAACTTCTGGATGGACGGATTCACTCATGAGCCGACCACCGAAGAACTCGTCGAGCTTGGTCATGAACATGGTCTTCCCGTGGTCGAAGATCTGGGGAGTGGTGCCATGGTAATGACCAACGACCTGGCTCCGATTCCTCATGAACCGACCGCTTCCGAAGTGCTTAAACGCGGCGTCGACTTGGTGTGCGTCAGCGGTGACAAGCTGTTTGGCGGGCCCCAGGCGGGCATTATTGCCGGGCGAGCTGATCTGGTCGCCGGAATCAAGAAGGAGCCTTTCTTTCGCGCTCTGCGATGTGACAAGCTCATCCTGACAGGGCTGCAGGAAACCGTTCTGGAATATCTGCATCCCCAGGGAGGAGAGAAGCCGGCTCTTCCGCTGATCCGGATGTTGTCGGCCTCGGTGGAGGAAGACTTGCGGCCCCGGGCGAATGCTATACTGAAAGCACTCTCCGGGATAGATGAACTGGAGTCCGGGGTGGTGAAAACCATTGCCCGCTGTGGCGGGGGAACGATGCCAAAGGCGGAGATTCCGTCGTTGGCACTCGACCTTCTGCCGAAAAACATGGGACTCCCGAAATTCGCAAAGTTACTCCGGGAGGGGCAAATGCCTTTGATGGGGTATGTCGCGGATGACCGGTATCGGATTGATCTGAGGACGGTTTTTCCTGAACAGGACAAAATCGTGTTAGAAAATCTTCTGGATATTTTCAGAAAGGTTTGAATGATGTGAGCGTCGAAAATGAGTCAGGCTCCGTAACAGGACCAGACTCGGGCAAGACAATCGATCGAAATGATCAGAACTTACCAACAAATCAAACAATACCAACGATGCTGAAAAGACACTTTTTCCGCGTCGGTCTGGCAGCGGTAACTACTCTGGCCCTCGTCGGCTGTGGTGGTGATCCGTCCACGACCGACTCTAACGAAAGCGCTTCACCTGAAGAGGCACCAGGCGCTGAATCCCCAACTTTCTACATTTCGGCGATCCCGGATGAGAAGATCACGGATCAAAAAGCCAAATTCGACAAACTTGCAGCTTACCTTACTGAGAAACTCGGCGTTGAGGCTGAGTTTGTATTCTCTAAGGACTACGCAGACTCTGTGACCAAGTTCTCCAACGGGGAAGTGCACTTGGTCTGGTTCGGCGGTCTTTCCGGTGTTCAGGCACGGATGGCTGTCGAAGGCGCCCAGGCGATTGCCCAGGGCAAAGCTGATCCTCAGTACAAGTCTTACTTCATTGCCAACAAGGATGCCGGCCTCTCTCCGGCTGCTGACTTCCCGGCTGCGATCAAGGACATGACTTTCACCTTCGGTTCGCCCGGTTCCACCTCTGGTCGTCTCATGCCGACTTTCTTCATCATGGAGAACAACGGCGGGGTCCATCCCGACGAATGGTTCGCTGAGAAGCCCGGCTTCCAGATGAGCGGTGGTCATGTGGCAACTGCCAATGCCGTGGCCGACGGCACTTACCAGACCGGTGCCCTGAACTACAAGACCTACGATTCACTCGTGGAGAGCGACCCCAAGATCGCTGAAAACACGGTAAAAATCTGGACGACTCCGTTCTACGCCGACTACAACTTCACCATCCACCCGGATGCTGAGGCTGCTTTCGGCGCGGGATTTGCTCAGAAAGTTCAGACGGCACTGATCGAAGCTCCGGCTGGCTCTGATGCACTCAAGGCAATCAACCGCGAGTCCATCATTTCCGCGAAGAACGAAGACTTTGACGGCATCAAAACGACTGCCATTCAAATGGGCCTCATCGAAGAATAGTCCTTTTTCGTAACCCTTTCGAAGAGGGGCGGGAGTTCGGCTTCCGCCCCTTTTTTATTCATGTCAGCCGCTTTCCAGCTTGAGAATGTGACACTGCGTTTCGGGAGCCTCGCTGCCGTGGATCACGTGTCGCTGTCGATTGAGCCCGGGGAGCAGGTCGCTTTCATCGGCCCAAGTGGCAGTGGAAAGACGACTTTGATTCGGTTGCTCAATACCATGCGGAGACAGGACGCGGGAAGCCTGTCGGTATTTGGCGACAACGTCAGTGAATTCAGTGACCGGCGACTCAGGGAACTGCGTTCGCAAGTGGCGACCATTCCACAACATCTTGGACTCGTTCCGAACTTAACTTCACTGCAGAATGTGATTCTAGGGAAGGGTGGCAGTCGAGGCACCTTTCGTTCGATACGTGACCTGATTCTGCCGGCGCAGGTCGACCAATTGGCGATCCATGAAATTCTCGATCGCGTTGGCATTGAAGAAAAGCTGTTTGAGCGCACTTCCAACCTTTCCGGCGGACAGCAACAGCGTGTCGCCATAGCCCGTGCCCTTTTCCAGGAGCCGAAAGCGCTTCTCGCAGACGAGCCGGTATCCAGTGTCGATCCGGCCCGAGCCCGCGATACGGTAAAGCTCCTGACTGAACTTTCAAAAGAACGTGGGTTTACCCTTGGCGTGAGTCTGCACCACTTGGAACTTGCCCGTGAATTTTTTCCCCGGCTCGTCGGGATGCGAAACGGTAAAGTCGTTTTCGACGGTGCTCCGGAGTCGTTAAGTGAGGAGGATCTTGAGGCGCTTTATGAATTGAGCGATGAGGAAATGATGGAGGATGCGTGAGATGAAGGGAGCTCACGGCCGAATCCGCTGGGTTGTCTTTTGCGGGTTTCTTGTTTTCCTGGCCTGTGCCTGGGCGTTGGATCTCAAGCCGGGGGGATTGATTCCTCCGGACGCCGAACACTGGAGTCGAACCGGAGAGTTCTTTAAAGCGGCTCTGAATCCAGCTTTTGACTACCAGGACGAAAACGTACCAGACGATGCGGATTCGATCTGGCTGAAGGGATTCAAAGGATTGCTGCTGACCTTGAAGTTCGCGTTCGGAGCCATGAGCATTGCCATTCCTGCGGCACTGGTGATGGGGTTCCTTGGTTCGTCGGCATGGTGGCCGGAGCCATGTGGACGCGGAACACAGGCTCTGCTGAGGGCTGTGTATTTCGTGAGCCGCTTCGTGATGAGTTTTGTGCGCTCAATTCATGAGCTGATCTGGGCGCTTTTGTTTCTTTCCGCGATGGGCGTTTCGCCCCTGGCCGGTATGGTCGCGCTGGCTTTGCCGTTTTCGGGCACACTGGGAAAGGTGTTCTCAGAACTGATTGATGAAGAAGCGCGTGAAGCGGGGCGGGCTTTGAAGGCAATCGGGCATCGCCCCCTGCAGACCTTTCTTGTGGGGATTTTCCCCGGTGCCTTACCCAATTTGATTACCTACAGCTTCTACCGCTTCGAATGTGCGTTGCGGTCTTCGGCGGTGCTCGGGTTTGTCGGTATTGAAACGATCGGGCTCTACATCGAGTTGTCCCATGAGGAGTTTTACTATCGTGAGGTGTGGACCTACCTCTACCTCTTGCTTGGTTTGATCGTCGTTGTTGATCTCTGGGGGGCGGCGATTCGAAAGCGACTTCACTCATCAGCGGAGGCCTGGAAAGTGTGATGGAGGCGACGATGGACACAGATCGCCTC
>JABSSQ010000021.1:23291-38198 GCA_013213905.1 Verrucomicrobiales bacterium
GCGTAGCGCTGTCGATGAGGACAATCTCACTGCTTTGCCCCGTCTTTTCGAGCAGGTCGGTAAGCTTGTCGAGAGCAGCAAGGCGTTTGGATTCGCCGGTTTCCAGAATCTGTTGCTCCATGCTGGCCGATCGATCCAAAAGAACGATGACGGTATCGGCTTTACCACCGGTGAGGGCGAGGATGCCTCCGGAGAGAGGACGGCTGGCTGCAACGATCAGCATGGTGACGGCAAGGACCCGCATGGCGAGAATGAGGATTTGCCTGAGACGGGCCATTCCCTTGTTCATCTTGCGAGCGTCCAGCAGGAAAAGCATGGCTGCCCACTTCACCGTTCGGTGCCGATGCCGGTTGATCAGGTGAATGATGAGCGGCAGCAGAGCCAGGGGCAGACCGGCGAGGAGGAGAGGCTGAAGGAAACTCATCGGGCACTCCGCGCGGTTTTCGGGTTTCGACCCATGAGAAAACGGGCCAGCACCTCTTCGTAGGGCTCCTCGAGGAGAATTCGATGATAGTCGATCACCGAATGGTTCATGATTTCATCGATCGCCTTAAAATAGTTGGTGACGGCCTCGCGATAACGACGGTCGATCAGTGAAGGATCGGCAAGAAGGGAAGGACCACCTTCGAGGTCGACGAAGCGGGTCGGGCGATCGAAGTCGAAATCCACCTCCTGTCGGTCCAGTAAATGAAACAAAGCGACGTCATGCTTGCGGAAGCGAAGGTGCTGCAGAGCCTCCCGCAAAGGCTCAGGTTCGAAGAGGAGATCGGATACGATTACGACAAGGGCCCGTTGGGAAATCTTCTCTGCGGCCTGGTGGATGCAATTGACGAGGCCGGACTCGCCGCTGGCGTTCAGTTGCCCGAGTTGGTCAAAGATAATTCCGAGATGAAGCGGTCCACGCTTGGCCGGGACCTCGTGCTCGAACCCCTTGGAGCCGCTGGAGAGGCCGACGGCATCACCCTGCTGGGCTGCGAGATAAGCGATAGTGCCTGCGATCCGGCGGGCGTAATCGAGGCGCGTATTTCCTTCCTCACCGTAGGCCATGGACCCACTGGTATCGACGATGAAGCAAAGACGGAGGTTCGTGTCTGCCTCGAATTCCTTGATGTAGTAGCGGTCCGTGCGACCCCAGGTACGCCAGTCGAGGCGACGAGTGTCATCGCCCGGCACATATTTCCGATACTGGGCGAACTCGAGAGCTGATCCCTTCACGGGACTCCGGTGTCGTCCGGAGACACTTCCGACCATGGGATGCCGCGAGGTCAGCGGCAGCCCCATGAGACGTCCGAGGACCGCGGGGTCTAGAAAGTCGCGTTGGATGGGCTCAGGCACGCGGGAGTGGCGTTGATGTGGAGATTAGGACGGCGTGGAATGAGATCAGGCTTCGCTGGAAAGCTCTTCGACAAGGCGGGCAATGATCGATCGGCAGGTAATGCCTTCCGATTCCGCGGTAAAGGTCTTGATGACCCGGTGACGAAGTACTGGCTCGGCAACGGCAATGATGTCCTCCTGACGCACCATGTAACTGCCGTTGAGCGCTGCCCGGGCTCTCGCCCCGAGGATGAGATACTGAACAGCACGAGGTCCGGCACCCCAGCCGACGTAGGGGGCGATCCAATCGGGGGCGTCGTCAGAATCGGGGCGGGTGCGGCGGACAAGGTCGACGGCGAAGTGGTAGATGTGTTCCGGCACAGGAACGCGGCGGACCAGGTTTTGGAATTTCATCACCTTTTCCCCGCAAAGAATGTGTTCGAGGGTGGGAAGGGTGGCACCGGTCGTGGTACGTGCGATCGCGATTTCTTCATCGCGGCTCGGGTAGTCGACTCCGATCATGAACATGAAGCGGTCGAGTTGCGCTTCCGGCAGAGGGTAAGTTCCTTCCTGCTCGATGGGGTTCTGGGTTGCGAGGACGAAAAAGGGTTGTTCAAGCTCGAAGGAATGGCCTGCCACTGTAACGCGGTGCTCCTGCATCGCCTCGAGCATCGCGGCCTGGGTTTTTGAGGGAGCGCGGTTGATCTCATCGGCGAGGACAATGTTGGCGAAGACCGGACCTTTGGAGAATTCAAAACCCCGGCGACCGCTGCCGTCGTCCTGGAGAATCTCTGTTCCGGTGATGTCCATGGGCATCAGGTCCGGCGTGAATTGAATTCGGCTGAAAGACAATGACATCGTTTCGGCCAGTCGTGAAACGAGGAGGGTCTTGGCGAGACCGGGAACTCCCATGAGGAGGGAGTGGCCCCGGGCAAACAGGCAGATCGAGAGTTGTTCGATCACAGCGTCCTGACCAACGATGATTTTTGCCAGCTCCTGGCGCAGTTGGTCGTAGGCGGTGCGAAGCTCATCGATGGCGGCGACATCGTCGGCCTGGAGCTCTTCTGTGGCAATGGTCTGATCGGACATAGAACGGAAGGTTTTGGGAGGTAGCAAAACGATAGGCACAGGCAATACTCGTGGAAAGGTGAAAATGAGGTTGGGGCTGGCGAAAACCGGTGGCGATGTGGGCCTTTAGATACTTGACATGAAGCCTCAATCGAGTGCTTTAGTGTCAAACATGTTGAACGACCTCGCGAACCGCGCCAAGGATCACCAGAGCCAGTCGCTCCGGGACAAGGTGTGGCGGATCATTTTCCTTTCCGACACCAAGGCGGGTAAAGCGTTTGACGTAGTTCTACTCTGGCTGATTGGGGTCAGCATCCTCGTAGTGATGTTGGAAAGCGTTGAGTCGCTGGATTCCCGCCATCACGATCTCTTCCGGGTCATGGAATGGATCTTTACGATCCTGTTCACGATTGAATATGCGGTTCGCATCTGGGTAGTGAGAAAGAAGCGGGCTTACATTTTCAGCTTCTTCGGGATTGTTGATCTGCTCTCTATCATTCCAACCTACCTGACCCTTTTCGATTTTGGAGTTCACTACCTCGTGGTGGTTCGCATTCTGAGACTTCTTCGGATTTTTCGAGTGCTCAAAATGGCTCGCTATCTGGGAGAGGCTAATTTGCTGATCAATGCACTTCGTTCCAGCCTGCCCAAGATAACCGTGTTCCTTTTCTGCGTTTTTGCTGTGACCGCGATTCTCGGAACTCTGATGTATCTGGTGGAGGGGATTCTTGGGAAGAATGAGGGCTTCAGTAGCGTGCCTCATTCGATTTACTGGGCCATCGTGACAATTTCGACGGTGGGTTATGGCGATGTCATTCCGATCACCGTGGTCGGTAAAATGATCGCGACGGTGATCATGCTGACCGGTTTCGGGATCATCGCTGTACCAACAGGTATCGTGATCGGCGAGTTGAACATGAGCATGCGAAAAATTCAGCCTGACAACCGGGTGTGTGGAGAATGCGGCCACAGTGGTCACGACCCCAAAGCCGGGTTCTGCAAGATGTGTGGTAATGCCTTATGAAAGCCTTTTTGGGTATCCTGTCGCTTGTCGCTTGTCGCTTTTGGAGCTTCGGTCTGTGCTGACTTGAAGATTGAGCGTTGTGTAGCGTATGCTCAGTTCGATGAGCGGGAAGTTCACCTGGACTGGTTTCGCGCGGACAACGAGGAAATCCTACCGGAAATCGTGCTGATCCATGGAGGTGGCTGGATCGGTGATAGTCGGGAGGCCTTTGAGCCGATCGCCTCTCGGGGTAAAGAATGAGTTCGTCATGGTCCCTGGTGCGAAACATGGCCATTAGGCAAAGATGCCGTTGCGTGAAGAGTTTGTGACGGCGATGATTGAATTTCTCGGAAGTCTCTCTGATAGTGCCGACCAGTGAACCTGTCAGAACTTCAGACCCAGCTGCAGCGCTTTGACCTGACCCCGAGTCGCAAGCTCGGGCAGAGTTTCCTTGTCGATGAGAATGTCTCACGCTGGATTGCCGCGCAACTCCATGCAGGGCCGGAAGACACAGTGATCGAAGTGGGTCCGGGATTTGGAGCTCTGACAGAACATCTTGCCGGAAAAGTCGGAAGGCTCATTCTTGTGGAGAAGGATGGTCGTCTCGCAGAGTTTCTGGAGGAGAAATTCGGCCCACTGGGTGCCGAGGTGATTCACGCCGACGCGACTGCCTTTGATGTTCGTCCACTCTTTCTTGAAGGGGGAGTGAAATTCATCGGGAATCTACCGTATTCCTGTGGAAACGAGATTCTGCGCAGTTTCCTGGACGCGCCCAGCCCGATCAGCGAGGCGATCATCATGGTGCAGAAGGAGGTGGGGGACCGTTTCGTCGCTGAACCTCGCTCAAAAAACTACGGCGTTCTCAGTTTGATGCTTCAGGAACGCTGGCGCGCCACGGCGTTAAAAACGATCGGGCCGGCGCCGTTTCATCCGAGGCCGGCGGTGGATTCAACGATCCTTCGGTTTGATCGTCGACCCGTCGACGAATTGCCGCTGCATTCGCCAGAGGTCTATGCCACCACAGTGAAACAGGGATTTGCGCAGCGCCGGAAGCAGCTCCACAACAATCTTCCCGTCGATCGTGAGCGGGCCGTGGAAATGTTTGAGTCGATGGGTCTGAAGGCCAGCGTCAGGGCGGAGGAATTATCCCTCGAGCAATGGGTGACACTTTCCAACCTGATCGACCCTCATCCCTGCGCGAATTTGCCTCCATCAGCTAGTGAGTTGCTGGATGTTGTCAACGAGAAGGACGAGGTGATCGAGCAGTTACCCCGCAGCGAAATCCATGAGCGAAAACTGCTTCATCGAGCGGTGCACGTGTTCCTGAAAAACAAGAAAGGCGAGATCTACCTGCAGTTGCGTTCTCATCTCAAGGACACCCATGCCGGCAAGTGGGACAGCAGCGCATCGGGTCATGTTGATCCCGGTGAAAGCTATCTTGTCTGCGCCGAAAGAGAAATGTGGGAAGAGGTTTGGGTGGAACCCAAGGGTGAGATCGAAAGAGTCGCTCGCATAGCGGCTTCGGATGCAACGGACCAGGAGTTTATCGAAGTATTCCTCGCGGCACCTGGAGGCAAGATTCGCGTTCACGGTAAAGAAGTCGACAGCGGTCGTTTTTTTACGCCCGAATTCATCGATCAATGGATCGATGAGCGGCCGCAGGATTTTGCGACGGGGTTTATCACGTGCTACAAGGCGTGGCGCTGACGGTGGTGGTTTTTCAGTGTTGTAGCAGGAGGAGCTATTGAGGTGCGTAGGGCCGATGTGTAAGCAGTCTCACGGGAAGCTATTCGGTGCCAGATGATGGAAATGTGCAGAGTTCCAAGACCTGAGATGGAGGTGGAATATTTCGTAAATGATTCGAAGTTATTCGGCCAGTCAGTGCGTAGCTTTCAGATATGAAACAATGGATTCTTGTATCGATGTTAGGGCTGACGCTGGGGTCGATGGCCGAGGAGGAGTCGACAGCGACGTTCTTTGCGGGTGGAAACACAGAGATCGATGGACAGGCTAAAGATCGAGCCGAGCAGGCGATCCGCAAATGGACGACCCCGGAGGCGTGGGGTGATGAGGATCCCACAGGCGAACCCTATTTTTGGAACTTCGACGCAGTAGGGCGGGAGATCTTTATTCGAATCATCAAAGGCGGGGGTGGCAATCGGGATGGACTTTTGCAAGTCTGGTTGCGTAAGGGCGGGGAGGAACGGTTTGAACTCTACAAGTCCTACCGGGTCGCCAGGTTCAGCGGGCGACTTGGCCCGAAGAAGGCACAAGGAGATTTCCAGGCTCCGGAAGGCTTCTATTACGTTTCGCGCGACCGGATGAATCCAAAGAGCGACTTTCACCTCTCGATGGATATCGGCTACCCGAATGCCTACGATCGACATTACGAGAGGACCGGTGATTTCCTGATGATTCATGGCAACCGGGTCTCGATCGGATGTTATGCCATGACCGCCCTTTCTAGCGAACAGATCTACACGCTGGTGGATGGCGCTCTCAAGAACGGGCAGCGCGTGGTTCGGGTGCACTGTTTTCCCTTCGAAATGACCGAGGACAACCTCGAAATGTTTGATGGGAGTGAACACAAAGAGTTCTGGCGAAACTTGAAAGAAGGTTGGGACTGGTTCGAAGAGCGCGGGGTGCCTCCTGATGTGAATGTTAATGAAGGCAAATACGTGTTCTCCGAGCTTTGAGAGGCTTCAGTATTGCTTTCGCAGGCGAAGTAGGAATACTGGCTGCAGATGAATCGGGAATCCCTGCTCGGACGGCTGAAATCGGATGGCGACAGCTGGGATGTCATCGTGATAGGAGGTGGAGCGACGGGGCTTGGAATCGCACTGGATTCGGCTTCGAGGGGCTATCGAACAGCGCTGCTGGAGCAGGCGGATTTCGGAGAGGGAACGTCATCCCGCAGCACCAAGCTGGTGCATGGTGGAGTTCGCTATCTTCGAGGGGGCGAGGTTGGGCTGGTGAGAGAATCTTTAAGGGAGCGCGGTTTACTGCTGAAAAACGCTCCAACGCTGGTGCATCCAATGCCCTTCCTGGTTCCAGCCTACCGCTGGTATGAGCGTCTCTACTACGGTATTGGTTTAACCCTTTATGACCTGCTCGCCGGGAAATTGGGGATCAACTCGACCGGTCATCTGGATCGTGGCGAAGCGCTCGAACGCATTCCTAATTTACGCAAGGAGGGTCTCTACGGAGGTACTCTGTATTGGGACGGTCAGTTTGACGATGCTCGGCTTGCGGTGGCGATCGCGAAAGGTGCAGCCGACCATGGTGCGGCAGTCGTGAATCACTGCCGTGTCGAGTCGTTGCAGCGAGAGGACGGCAAGATCGTAGGGGTGAATGCGAGAGATGAGCTCACTGGTGATGAGGTTTCCTTGAGGAGTCGGGTCGTCGTCAATGCTACCGGAGTGTTTTCTGACCAGGTCCGCCGGATGGACAATTCAGAAGCCAAAGCGATCATCAAGACCAGCCAGGGAATTCACCTGGTTCTGGATGGGGATTTCCTGGGCAGTGATCACGCGATCATGATCCCCAGTACCGATGATGGACGTGTGTTGTTTGCCATTCCTTGGTTGAATCGTGTCGTGATTGGCACCACCGATACGGGGGGTGTTGATATTGAGCTCAGGCCCAAAGCGTTGGAGGATGAAATTGAATACCTTCTGGAACACATGGGGAGATACCTGGCGCGGGCTCCGCGGCTGGAGGACGTCCGCTCTGTCTTTGCCGGCTTGAGGCCGTTGGTGCGGCCGGCAGGAAGTTCGGGAGATACCTCAAGGATTTCCCGAAACCATGAGATCTTTGTCAGTGAAGGCGGATTGATGACGATCGCCGGAGGCAAGTGGACGACCTATCGCTACATGGCGGAAGAAGCCGTAGACCGAGCGGCAGAACTTGCCGGCCTCGAGAGTCGTCCCTGTGTGACAGGTGAGATTGAACTCGGCAGTGAAGGAGTGGGGCTCTCTGGCGCCGAGCGAATCGGTGATAGCCTGCCGTATTCCTGGAACGATGTTGAACGGGCCGTTAAGGAGGAAATGGCGATGACGGTGGACGACGTCGTCAGTCGACGGACGAGGGCGCTTTTCCTCGATGTGAAAGCCGCGGAGGAGGTGGCTCCAAAAATCGCTGAACGAATGGCGGATCTTCTTGGAAAGGGAGACGACTGGATATCGGCTCAGCTGGCTTCCTTCGAAGATATCGCGTCGGCTTACAGACCGCCCACGTCCCAGAGTCCGTCTTCTGCTGAGTCAGAAGGATCGTAGGTAGTTCCGCCCAATTCAAACACGGGAGGCATCACCGTAAATTTGAGATCGAGGTCCTCATCATTGAGAGACTGGGCTTCAGGCATCGATCCGGGATTTCCCGGAAGGTAAGGAATAAGATCACTGGAACCGATCGAAGACGGGGAAGTCGTGGGATGGTCAGCCATGTAGCTCTTCTGCGCGATGTAGACCGATTTGAGCTGCTCCGAGGCACTGCGCCCTTTTCTCCAGTCAGTCATGGAGCCGATGGAGTAGGTGATGATCGAGGCGAGGGTCAGCATGATACCAATGACCATGGTGACCTCAACGAGGGACATCCCGCGGCAACGGTATCGCTGAGTAATTGTGTGGTTTGGTTTCACGGGTCTTGTGGCAGTTGAGTGAGAATTGGGCTACTGCTTGCTCTTATCGATAATTGCGGGTGCTTCCTTCTTCTCGATAGGATTCGGATCTTCTGAAAGCGTTTTCCAAAGGTGCACCGGCAGCCCGGAGAATGCTATGGCAAGTATGGCAATTATAAATATGATCCAAGCGACCTGCATTGTAAAGCTCCTATTCGGATCGTTGAAGAGCTTGTCCTGCATGCCTTCGTTGTCGGCAATACGGGAGGTGTAGGTGATGTTCTCCACCTCGAGGTGAGCGGTCAGTTCGGTCAGGGCTTTTTCATCTTCGGCCGTGAGACGATACAGGTAGCGGGTTCCGCTTTCCTCGGTGGTTTCTTCGACATTTATCCCGTGGGGAAGTGAGCGAGGAAGTGTGTTGCAGTAAACCTGCGCAACGTGGACGTACTTTCGTCGGAGGTAGGTATCGAATGATGTCTGTTGCATGGTAGTTCAGGGTTGGAGTTGCCGTTTGTGTTTTAAAATTAGAGTCCCTGACCGTTCATCATCTTCGGTCCCATGAGGAAGATCGGGAGGAATGCGCCGATGAAAACCATTGTGATCAGCAATGCGGCTGAGAACAGGACGATGATGTTCACCACCTGGGAGAATTCGGCGACGACCTGGTCAACTTCTTCCTCATACATTGTGGTGAGGAGCTTGAGCTGTTCATCGAGAGATGAGGAGCGCTCACCGATGGAGATCAAGTGAGCCACCTGGGCATCACACGAAGTGAACTTCCGGATCGCTTCGGAGAAAGGAAGGCCGGTCTCAATGTAGCGTTTGCCGGCAGTGATCAGCTCATCATACATCGGAGTGCCTTTGAGCGATTTCGCCGAGATCTCAACAGCTTTAGACAAGTTAATGCCGTTTGAGTGGAGCATGTCCATCGAACCGAGGAAAAGGAGCTGACGCATGCCCATGATCAGCTTCCTGAGAAGGCGCCAGCGCGCCATCATGAAGAAGGTGACATTGTTGCGGACGTTCTCGATGAAGAGGAAAGAAAAGACGGCACCGAGAAGGGAACCAACTACGAGTACCCAGACTTTCTTGGTAATGTGGCTCAGTTTGAAGAGAATGCCGGAAAGGGTGTCAGGTTCCTGACCCACCTCCTTAATCATCTTCTCAATTTGGGGAATGATGTTCAACTGCGCGGCGATGAACAACATGATGAGAGCGAAAATGATGATAGAGGGAAGCAGTGTGGCCTTCCGCATCTTGGCCTTGAATTCGTTCTCTTTTTTGAGGCGTTTGGCGATTGAGTCGAAAGCCTTGTCGAGATGGCCGGCGTCTGTACCCGCCCGGATCAGGGAGACGAATTTGTCGTCAAAGCGATTGGTCTTTTCGAACGCGGCATAAGCGGTCATACCGTTTTCGATATTGTCACGGACTTCGCTGAGAGTGTTCCGAACCAGTGGCGACGGGTGTCCGCTCCCATAGTAGCGAAGAGCGTCAGCCGTGTTGATATTCGCCTTGAGCATGGAAGCCATACCGCGACAGAGCTTGATGAGCTCCTTCATCGGGTATTTCTGCGTCTTCTCACTCTTACTGAAGAGAGACGACTTGCCAGGCTCGTGATGAGCGTCTTTTGCTGGAGCGTTCTTTTCGGCGATACGGGCCTTCAGCGCTGCCTGGGCGGCCGATGAAGGAGGAGCTGACTTGGTATCTTTCATGTCGGAGGGGAAGCTGGATTATTCAGTGGCGGACATATCGATGATCTTGCGAAGAGCTTCGAGATCGGAGCGTCCTTCTTTCACGACCCGGAGGCCGCTCTTGCGAAGAGAGGGAAGAATGCCTTGCTCACGCACAGCAATTTCAAGTTCGTAGGGGCTGATGGCTCCCTTGGAGAGTTGGTCCGACCACTCGGGAGTAATGGGAATGATTTCGAGCAGAGCGGTTCGGCCGAGGTAGCCTCGACCACCACATTCGCCGCAACCGTCGTTGTTGCGCTGGAAGATCGGCGTGTCGCGCCACTCTTCACCTAGGTTGAACTTGCGGATTTCGCGTTCGGTCAGGCCCGGTTTCTTGATCTTGCAGTAGGGGCAGAGAAGCTTGATGAGACGCTGAGCGCACGCAGCTTTAAGCGTCTGGGCGACCTTCCAGCGTTCGATGCCCAATTGCTCGAAACGCTCGATAATCTGTGATGCCCGCGGGCAGTGAATGGTCGTAAGCACCTTGTGACCCGTAATGGCCGCTTCAATGGCGAGTTCAGCCGAGTCGAGGTCACGAACCTCACCCATGAGAATAATGTCCGGGTCGCTTCGCATAAAGCTGGCGATCATCGGATTGAACTCGCTCGGCTTAATGTCGCAGTGAAGCACGCCGGAGATCTCATCCTCAACCGGGTTCTCAAGAGTCAGGATGTTGTCCTCGGGGCGGTTCAATTCGCGCAACATGGCGTTGAGCGTTGTTGATTTACCGGATCCCGTCGGTCCTGACATCACGATAATACCGGCTGGAATGGCCATCACCTTCTCAAGTTCGAACAAAGTGGCCGAATCGAAGGCAAGGGAGCCAACTCCGAGTTTTGCTTCGAAGTGGCTCTTATCGAGGATACGCATTGTGACGTGGTAACCACGGTAGGTGCGGTGACGCTCAAAACGCATATCGATCGAACGTCGAAGGTAGTTCACCGTAAAACGGCCCGAAATACCGGGGCGCTTGGCCCGTTCTTCCGGTGGGAGTCCCATCAGGTTGAGAAGGAATGCGTCGACGCGATCCTTCAACTTCATGGGAATCTCGTATTTTTCACCCATGTCCCCGTCGATACGGTAGCTGTAATGGACGCGATCCTTGTCACACTTGATGTGAATATCGGAGGCGCGTCCCTTAACCCCGTCGGAGACGATTTTAGCGACGAGCTGGGCGAGAGGCTCGTCGTGTTTCTCGGTAACGTTAAAGTCCGTAATCTCGTCGCCATTGTCTTCCACCTCGATGGCATCGAGTTCAGACTGCGACGGTCCGGTTGTTCTGGAAACAGTCTCAATCACCGAACTGATTTCGGCGACTGGCGCGAGAATCTTCGTGACCTCCAGATCCGGGAATTGTTGGGAAAACGTGTCTTCCGCCGTCGGATCCCAGGGATTGGCAACGGCTATGTAGATTTGCTCTGTGTCTTTGTAGAGCGGAACAAACATTCCACGGTTGAGCAGTGAAGGGTCGCTTTCCTCGAGGAGAGTGCGATCGACAAAGTCTTTGATCTTCAGGAAGACCGGAAGGGACGTGATCGTCCCGACCGCTGCCAGGATACGGTTGGCCGTGCAAGTACGCGGGATGTCCTCACGTGATCTTTCCGCGAGGGCAGGATCACACTCGATCAACTGATCGACAACGGCGTCAGTGATCGTCTCGTTGAGGGTGATGCCGATGTTCAGGTTCATGTACCGAAGTGTCTTTCACACGTGTATTTCCACGCGGTCAGATCTGTCGTTGTGATAAAATGGAAGGGTTTACGTCCGCACTCGGATTCGATTTCATTTGAGATGAGGCGGGCCGCTGCGGTTGCGGTAAAAGGATTGATGGATGTCACGGTGAGGAAATCCTTGTCGGATACTTGAATGACGGGACATCCAAGAAGGCGACAGATTTCCGAGATTGCCGGGAACTCGTTGTAAAACTCAATCGGGGTATCGTTCTGATGGGCGAAGGCGAGATGGGAGATCTTGGTTTTGGAGTATCGAAGGAGGGCGCGGGTGAGCTCGAGAGTCACATCACGGGCTTCGATTTCCTGTTTCTTCCAACCTTCCCTGACGAGGAAAGTGAGGGCATCCTGGAATGTCTCACCTTTCTCGGTCCGGTTGATCACTTTCAGGTATTTCTGGGAAATTCGTGAAGTGTCTTCCGGGCTCAACTTTCCAATCTTGTTGAGCGCCTGGTAGGTGTATTCGCCACAGTGAGCCATCTGCCTCCGGAGGAGATCAGGAGCCGGCATCCGGCTCGTGTCTCCACTGGATGACTTGCTGGCATCTGTATTCTCAGTAGAAGAATTAGTCTTGGCGGGAGAATCAGTTTCTGCAGCAAGGGGTTCGGCAACGGCTTCGCTCATATTTTATCGGTTCTTGTTTTTACCGAAGAGTCCGAAAAGACCAGTCTTGTGGGGCTCATCGTCGACGGAACGAACAGTCACGCTGGGGCTACCGCTGAACTCAGGCTCAGCTACCTGCTCGTAAGTTTTACCGTGGGTGGGCAGAGCCTCCGGGCTGTTGTAAGGGTGGTCTGGGTGCAGAAGGTTTGACGGCGGATCGGGCTCGTAGCGCTTGAACAGGTTGTTCGTGGTATTGCGCAGATCGGTCCGGTGGTTGGTGCCTGGGTTGAGGCGATCCGGGTAGTCGTGATTGTTCGGCAGGATGTGAGACTCGTGAATCTCATGGCTCATGAGGTCGTTCTGTGTTCCGATGTTCGGCTGGTAGAGCTTCGGAGTTACGATGAAGACGAGGCTGGTGTGCTCCTTGGTGCGTGAAGAAGACTTGAAGAGAAGGTTCACGGCCGGGATATCGCCGAGAAGGGGAACCTTGTTGGAATCGTCGCGCTCGACTTCTTCGTAGAAGCCACCAATAAGGAGCGAGTGACCGTTCGGGACACGTGCCGTGGTGGTCACGGTAGATTCGTTAACGCGAGGGTAAGCGTTTCCGTTGGCTCCCTGGACGAAATCGACGATTTGTGCAGAACGGGGGCGAAGGGACATCCGGATAGTTCCATCAGGAAGAATCGTAGGAGTCACGGCAACCGACACACCCACTTCTCGAGTGGTGGCGGGGTCACCAACAGGGTCGCTTTCATCGATGGTGTAGCGAACTTCCTCAGTAATGTTCTGTCCGGCGGTCGTTTCGCTGACAGTCGCAGTAATGATCGGAACACGGTCGATGATGGAGATGAGGCCTTCCTCGTTATCTTCGGTAATGAGGGTCGGGCTGGACTCCTGCTGGGCGAGATCGCCTTCGTTAAGAGCACGAACCACTGCCTGGAGTTGGGCAGGGGAAAGAACCAGACCACCGTCGCCGGTGACTGCTTCCGCAGAGAGCGGAGTGTTGCGTCCGTTATTAGCAACGAGGTTCAGTGACTGGCCGGCACCACCTGTCGTGAGGATGCTGGTAGCTTCGTAGAGTTCAGGCAGGTTGAACAGTGAGTTCAAACTGGTAGTGGCTCCGAGAGAGAGACCGGTTTCGCCGAGGACGCTGGACCAGTCAACACCGATCATGTTGCGGGATCCGCTGGTCACGCGAAGGATGCGAGTTTCGATCGCAACCTGCTGTTTCGGCTGGTCGATCTGCTGGAGGAAAAGGGCGAGGGCATCGAGGCGACGTGTGTTGTCCATCACGATGAGCGTGTTAGTCTTGCTCTCGTATTCGATGATTCCGGCACCGGGAGTGAGGAAGGGCTGGAGAATCATCTTGATCTGCTCAATGTCAGAGGGGCGAAGATACTTCAGCTGGTAGCGGAAGGGCTCTGTCGGCAGCTGGGTCAGCTGAGCTGAGTTGAAGGCATAGACCGTGTTACCCTTCGTGTGGATGGTCACACCATACATGAGTGCAAGCTCTTCCATCTGCTTGATGGGATCATCATCCATGAGCTGACCGGTAACGACGAAGCCGGGGCCCTCGAGTTCGGCATTGTGGAAGTACTGGTAGTTACCAAGCTGGCTGAGGTGCTGGAACACGTCGTTAAGCTTAGCTTCGCGCAGCCAGAATCCGTTGGCTGTCTGCTCGATGATGGAGGCAGGTTCACCATCTTCTGTGGCGGCCTCGGTTGCCGTGGGGGCAGGAGCGCGGGAGACATTGGAATCTCCGGTCGCAGACTTGATGGCGTCGGCGAAAGTATCAGAGAAAGTGGAGCTGTCTTCCTGGCTGAGATCGCTATCAGGATCGATTCCAACAATACTGTTGTCTTCAGCAGGAGTTGCCTGAGCCATAGAGATAGGGGAATCGTCTACGGGTGTCGACTCAGGAGCCTCTGCCATCTCGCTGCGCTCGGGGAGCGGGTCAGCGTCAGGCGCTGCTTCGAGGTCAGTGATCCGGGCAGGAGCCTGCTCTTCCTGGATTTCACCAGCGACATCGAAAAGATCGACGTTCTGATCAGCTTCCTCTGCAGTGAGAGGTTCGGCTGTTGGTGCCGGGACAGAGGATTCCATGAGGCTGGAATTGTCCTCAAAGGCGGCTTGGAGTTGTTCAATGCCGGTTCCTGCAACAGGAACAGGCGCCGAGTCCTGGTTTTCAAGGATTACCAACGCCGCAAGGGAGAGAAGCCCTGCAACGAATACGGTTCCGATTTCTTTGATTCTCATGTGTCTTTGGGGTGGGTGGATGTGAGAGATTTATTTGCAGTAATGCTGAATATTATGGAAATTTTAACATTTAATTAAAAAAAATCCATAATTATTTCAATTTACTATAAAAAGATCGTTCATCGGGACGATGCCCTGGCCGGTTTTTGGCTGGGTATTGTCGGTGATTCGCTCGAACTCTTTGGGGAGTGGGTTGAAGTCGATGGAAGTTACTTCCTGGGTGTCCATGTCCCTGAAAAACAGCGATTTACCTTTGATTCCCTCGAAGCGGAGACGGATGGTGAGTTCGTCGAGTTGCATTCCGAACTGGCCGCCGGGGCGGAGAGTTCTCGCGCCGATGACTACCATTCGCTTTTGAGGATAAATTCCGGTGATCGGAAGGGTTTCGAGCGCGTTTTTGAGGGAGGAATTGGTCAGTGCCTGGGGTTCGTCCTCGAGTTCGCTGTATTGATCGGCCAGTGAGGAGGTGGCTGCGGAGTTGGCAGGATCCATCAGCATGCCGAACGGGTCGACTTCGCGAAAGTTGTCGCGAATCTTTGAGATAACGAAGTTGGAGCGTCGTATCGCAGCAATTTCCTGTTCTTCTTC
>JABSSQ010000210.1 GCA_013213905.1 Verrucomicrobiales bacterium
CCGTTCTGAAACGCAGCAGATTCAGAGCCTTCAGATCAATTCCCTGCGCTTCACCCTCACCGAGAGAGAGTAGCAACCGCGTTTCACCACCCACACCGGACAGGACCGTGCCGTCGCGGAGAAAAACCATCTGCGTTCTGCCAAAGCCGCCTCCTCCTTTGATCGCTGCGACATTTGCCAATGCGACTTCCTGTGCGCCCGAATGCCCGGCTTCAAATTGAATACTGCCGGTGACATCCACCGTCCCTGCCACCTGGTTGACGGTGCTGATCCATAGCAGTTCCTCACTCCTTCGATGAATGCCCACCCGATCGATTAGCTCATTGAGAGCGATAAGTGATCTCAATCGAGAAGGTGCCACTGTCTCGGACGGAAACGCATCCGCATTGAAATTCACAAACTCACCGGCAAGGCTTGGCTCCACTCCGGGACGAATCAGCTTCCCACGTTGCCAGAAATCGGAAAACGCCGCTGCCGTCTCCGTCGTTTCTGCGAGAGAACGCTGCAACACCCAATGCAGCAGGGCTCCAGTTTCGCCAGGCTGCAACGGCAGCTCGTAGGTCATTGTCAGTTCCCGCCGGTTCGCCGAAGCCTCAATCGTCGGTTGGCTGCCAACGCCACCATCCGATGTCAGGATCAGGGTGTCCGGTCTGCCCTCGGATGGACCAAAGCGCACCGATAGGCCACCATCACTCTCGGCCAGAGCCAACACCGGCTCAGCATTCAGCTGACTTCCGTCGCTTCCATGAAGCGACTTCCAACCGAAGGGGTAAGTCGTCCGAAGTTGTACTTTCAAAGACACGGCGGCACCGGAAGTGTTCTTAATTCGATCGAACACCCGAACTCCTCCACGCTCCTTATCGAACCAGAGATCACGAACGATTTCGACGCTCTCTCTTTCCTCCTCCAGGGAAAGCGATGCCTCACCCGAGCCCTCTCCCGGCACGATTTGGGATCCATTCGTGGGGGCAAAAGCCACTCCATCGACCAGCAAATTCAATCCCGACTGGAGGTACTGAGTCTCTCCGGAAGTCAATGCGCCGTTAGGGGCTGCCTTCCAGAAAAAACCGTAAGAGTCCTGAATCTGAAAAAACTGGTCGGGGATGCTGTCGAATGGCTGTTTCTCCGGCTCCTCGGCCTTTGTCGAGACCACGAAACCTAGACCAATCATGATTGCCGCAAGAAGGCCGGGAAATGCTGATCTGGTACGGGGGACAATCACGATTCCTTAAGTTAGCGGTATTCAACCAGTTGGAAACTCAATTTTCGGCTCAAACCCAGCTATTTCAGGCGCTCTTGCGTCCCCAATCGGATCAGTTTGAGATTGAAACCCCATCGAAAGAAACGAATGATTCAGAAATACCACACTCTTCACCTCCCCGCCCTCCCCTCCTTTGAGCGATTCCACAGATAAGATTCTCTACTGCCGCTGCGCTTTTTCCCAGGTCGTTCCTGTAAAAACCAAGGAGGAAGTGTTGGAAAAACTCTGCGACTCCGGTCGCGACTTTGAATGTGTTTCCGATTTGTGTGAAATGTCAGCCCGTCGGGATGATCGCCTCGGAGAGCTCCTCGAAGGCGACGGAAAGGTAAAGATTGCCGCCTGCTACCCACGCGCCGTAAAGTGGCTCTTCCACCAGGCCGGAATTCCCTTTCCCGAAGACGGTTCTGTTGAAGTTCTCAACATGAGAGAAGACACCGCTGAAACGATTTCCAAAGGATTACTCGACGAATGAAGGACAGTAAAAACCCCATCCAGGTCATTCTCTATGAGGGATCTGGAACCACCCCGATTTCATCAGGTGACCGCCTTGCGCTAACGGCCAATCTGCTGGACCAGGGCTACAGTGTGAGCCGGGTGTCTCAGAATGCATCGCCGGGAAAGAACCAGGCGGCTTCAGCCATTATTGTGCTTGGACAGTTCAGCGAAGCCGCCCCCGAAATCATGGACGCTTCCGGCAAGACCAGGATTGAAACCCGGGACACCACCGGTCTCAACCACGAGTCGATCCTCGAGCAAGTCGAGGAAGCCCGTGAAAGCCTGGACGCCGAACAGAATCAACCCGGTGCCAATGGCGCGTGGAAACCCTGGTTTCCCGTTATCGACTACGACCGCTGCACCAATTGCATGCAATGCCTCAGTTTCTGCCTCTTCGACGTTTACGGCGTCGATGATGAGAAACAAATCCAGGTGCAGAACAACGACAATTGCAAAACCAACTGCCCGGCTTGCTCCCGAGTGTGCCCGGAGGTCGCCATCATGTTCCCGAAATACACTTCGGGTCCCATCAACGGAGAACCTGTGCGCCAGCAAGATGTGGAGCGCGAGAGCATGAAGGTCGATATCACCGCCCTCCTGGGAGGAGATATCTATTCCAGCCTGAAAACCCGCAGCGAGAAGGCCAAATCCCGCTTTTCCAAAGAACGCAGTCCCGACAAAGCGCTCGACGAACGCAAACGCTGCATGATCAAACTGCAGCAGTCCGGTATTATCCCTCCTGAGGTTCTGGCCGAACTGGACCTGGAGTCCCTGCCCTCCGCTGAAGCAATCCAGCAAAAGGCCAAGGAAATGGCGGCCCTGCAGAACAAACAGGGTTAAGCCATTGAGCTGACAGGGTTGAGCCCGGGCTTCGTCAGTTCACCGCCGACTTAATCTGCATCCGCGTGCTGGATGTGATTCGGCCACTACTCGGATCGAGAGTTTCGATGCGCATTTCATCGATCATCCAGATGTCGCCGAACTTCTTACCGTGGAGAACTTCAAAACGCCGGATAGGTCGACCGGAATTGTTGTAGCCGATCATCTTCAGCATACCCCCGCTTCCTTTATCGATCCAGACGTCGACGGTGGCGTAGGCTCCCTGGCCATCGGGATTTCGAATCCGAACCACCCAGCAATCGCGCTGCTTGATACGATCCAATTTCACAATCTTGGCATTCGGCCAGTAGAGGAAACGCATCGACAAATCATCGTAGGTCACATCGGTCTCGCGAATACGCGCTGCATATTTCGATGAGGGTACCGGCTTGAGTTCCTCCCCACCCGTCCCCTCGAAGAGCGCAAAACTGGAGTTTCGGGTATCGAGGTAGATCACTTGCGCCGGATTATCGAAAATGAAACGAATCGACTCAGGTTTCAGGGACATCAGAAAAGGAACTTTCTTGGTCAGACCCAACCGAAGATTCCCCGTGAAGTCTTTATCATAAAGAGTGTAGCTGTAGCGCACCAGGCGAAGGACTTCATCCGCCGTCAGCTCATCAATCGATTTGTTGAAGTCCGGCTGGGATGAGCCGTTCTCCTGGGAATTGGCCGCGCTGACACCAAAAACAAGGGCAAGCGCCATCAAGATAGGACGAAATTTCATGAGTGCGATCGAGGGGTAGATGCGTGAATCGTATGATACATGCAAAATTAATTCAGGGAAATTAAAGAAACGTTTTGGAGATCCGCGCCGTCGCGCGCAAATTCTCTCCCATAAAAGCTAATAGGAATGGGAATCCCCCCCTCCTTCTGACATCGTTACGCTCATGGAGAATCACCGGCTTGTTCTTCCCGAACACTTGAACCATTTCGGCTTCCTTTTTGGAGGCTACCTACTCAAGTGGGTGGATGAGATCGCCTGGATGGCAGCAACGACGGAGTTCCCCGATTGCCACTTCGTCACCGTCGGCATGAATGAAGTCTCCTTTCGAAAGAGCGTGAAAGACGGATCAATCCTCAAATTTGACTGCGCCAGGAAACGAATCGGCAATACTTCAGTGACCTACATCGTGACGGTTTCCCGTGAAG
>JABSSQ010000211.1 GCA_013213905.1 Verrucomicrobiales bacterium
GCGGTTCGGCAGTGTTCTTCTCCCAGTTCCTCGAGGATGACGGTTCCTGACTGAGCGTAGTTCCCAATAAAAGAAACGCCCGTGATGCGCTCCATTTCCTCAACAAGATCGTCGGGGAAACGCTCGAAAGTTGCGAAGGGTTCCAGAATCGGCGCGCCTGCAATTTCCCAGTGACCGGTGGTGGTGTCCTTGCCGGCTGATTGTTCGGTCAGGGCTCCGTGGGCAAGTGAGGTGGATCCGGTGAATGGTTCTCCTGCCGCTATCAATTCGCAGGCGGCGAGGCCGGCTCCGTCCAAATGGGGAAGATGAAGGTCGTTAACCGTCTCGCGAATATGCCCCACGGTATTGGCACCGTGATCGCCGAAATCGGCGGCGTCGGGGGCATGCCCGATGCCGACCGAATCGAGAACGATGAGCAGGGCTTGTTTCACTTTTCAGGAAGGGTCAAACGCCGATGGGATGCCAGGCCGTCTTGGTCTCGGTGGTGTCGAGAATGCGATAGGGATCTTGCGCCGTCTCTTCGAACCAGGCTTCAGCTGAGGGCAGGGAGTGATCGTGAACCCGCTTGAGATTATCCGCGGCACCAGACTGAAGGGTCTCTAAGACGGAGTCATCACCGGACCCGTCGACGATGGCATTCACATCCATGTGGCCGGCGAGCCATGGGGCCAGTTCACTGCGAATGCCGGTGAGAAGATTTACCACACCACCGGGGAGGTCGGACGTCGCCAGCGCTTCAGCCAGGGTGATGGCGGGGAGCGGAGCCGTTTCGGACGCAATGACGACTGCGGTATTGCCGGAGAGAATGGCGGGTGCAATCAGGGAAACCATTCCGAGTAGACCGGGGCTGTCTGGCGAGACGATGCCCACAACGCCGGTCGGTTCCGGGGAAGAGAAGTTGAAGTGAGAGCTCGCTACCGGATTCACCGCACTGAAAACCTGTGAGTATTTGTCGGACCAGCCGGCAAAGTGAACCAGTCGGTCAATGGTAGCCTCGACCTCCCGATTGGCGGCGGCTTTAGTGGCCCCGGTGACAGCGACAAGTTCTTCGACAAAGCTGTCGGAGCGACTCTCAATCATTTCGGCGGCTCGATAGAGGATCTGCCCTTTGAGATAGGCCGTTGATTTGCTCCAGCCCGGAAAGGCGGAGCGGGCGGCCACGACAGCGTCGCGCAGGTCTTTGCGTGAAGCGTGGCAGTAATGTGCGAGATGGGATCCGTCGGTAGCGTTGGTCGCAGTCATGTATCTTCCGCTCTCCGTGCGGGGGAACTTTCCTCCGATGTAGAGTTTGTAGGTTTTCAGGACATTGAGTCTCTGGCGAGGCATGAGGTCAGTGTAAGGCAATTGAGAAGAGGAAAAAGGCAAAAGGGTGAATCCTTCCCGGCAGAAAGTGCAAAGTTGGACGTTGAATGCTCCGCCGCTCGTATGCTTGGATAGAATGGTGAACGATAAACCGGAACAGGAAGGGCAGAAAAGTGGTGATGGTGTCGCCCTGGGACTCGCGGCGGGGTGGGTGATTATCAGGCACCGTCCTTACCGCCGCAATCTGCTCTTTGGGTTGACGCTGTTAACCCTGTTGATGGTCTTTCTTGGCGCCGCGCCGCTGACGACACTATTGAGCCAGAGTCCCTTCTGGTTCGCGATCTACTGGATTGCCTGCTTCTTCCTGGTGGGGTTTGTCCTGCTGCTGGCGGTTTATGACCTTATCGCCATTCGA
>JABSSQ010000212.1 GCA_013213905.1 Verrucomicrobiales bacterium
CGGCCGCGACGAAGCCTACATCGGCGTGATGATTGATGATCTTGTCACCAAGGGCACCGATGAGCCCTACCGCATGTTCACGAGTCGTGCTGAGCACCGTCTCCTTCTCCGTCATGACAATGCGGATCTTCGCCTCGTTGAGAAAGCTCATGCCCACGGCCTGATCGATGAAGCATTCAGACAGCAAACGCTCCAGAAGCAGGAGCACATCGATGCGCTCACTCACAAGTTGGAAAATACCCACACCGCGGAGGGATCACTCGCCAAATGGCTGCGCCGACCTGAATCCACCTGGGAGAAATTCGATGCGGAGCTGAAGGGCGAGTTTGAGCACGGGATCTGGGAGCAAGCTGAGATCGACATCAAGTATGCCGGCTATATCCAGCGTCAGACCGACATGGTTGAGAAGACACGCCGCCTCGAAGAGAAGGTGATCCCTGAATGGGTGGAATACACTTCCATCACCGGCCTGAAGAAAGAGGCTCAAACCAAGCTTCAGCACATTCAGCCGAAGACCCTGGGGCAGGCGGGAAGAATTAGTGGAATTACTCCTGCCGATATCTCGCTTCTTGCGGTATGGTTGGAACGCGGCAATCGCTGACTCTGTATGCGCAAGGTTTTCGCCATTGCAGGGATATCCCTGTTCCTATGCCTCCAATCCGTCCTCGCCCAGGACGGGATGATTCGTTTTCCTGCCGATAACGGCTTTCTTCCACCCAGTTGGATCTCTGATCCTATTGGGGCGGTGGTGGAGCCTCTCAAGCCGGAATACCATCAGTCGGCCGAGACGATTATCCGTAAAGCGCTCGCGAAGTATCCCGAGGAAATGCTGAAACAGTTCCTCGAAGGGGTTTCGATCGTGGGCTCACTGCGCTTCTATGATGTCGGATACGGGGGTACCTACATGGCCAACGGTCGCCAGATTGTGCTGGTGTATCGCCCCACCTTCGACCCGCGCGGATTCGAGCAGCGATTTCATCACGAATTCTCCTCTATTCTCCTGAAGAAGAACGAAGGGCTTTTTGACGGCAATCGCTGGATTTCCGCTAACGGTCGCGAGTTCTCCTATCGTGCTCCCGGTATTGTTGAGGAGCAGACCGGGGACCGCTCCGAAGCGACCCGGGTCCTCGCCGCGGAGCAGAAGAAGACAGGTGGTTCCGGCAGCAGTCTCCTTCGGTTGGATGCTGATCTGATGAAGGAAGGATTCCTGACTCCCTACAACCGGGTTTCCGTTGAGCAGGACTTGAACGAAATGGCGGCCCATCTCTTTACCAATCCGGATCTTTGGAGCTTCTGCGAACGCTACCCGCGAATTGATCAGAAGGTAGATGTGTTGATCGACTTTTACCGAAAGCTTCATCCTTCAATGGATCGCCTCTATTTCCGTCGCATTGCGGTGGAGCCGAGTGCCACCCCGGAGCCTGCTCCATGAATCCGACGTCACTTGCACTGGTAAAGATGGCCCTGGAGGAGGATCTCCGGGATGTCGGGGACCTCACCAGCCTTCATTTTGTTGAGGCGACCCACCAATCCAAGGGGCTCATCGTCACCCGCGAGGAAGCGGTGATTTCCGGTCTTGAGGTGGCTGAGGAGGTTTGTCGCGCGGTGGATCATGAGATGGGGTTTGTCGCACTCGTTGCCGATGGAGATGCGGTTCAGCCTGGTGACGTGGTGTGTGAGCTGATTGGCAAGACCCGTTCTATTCTCACGGCAGAGCGAACCGCTCTGAATTTTCTGCAGCGACTCTCGGGAGTCGCGACGGTTTCCCGCACCTATGTTGAGGCGATTGCTGGAACCGGAGCCGTCCTGCTGGATACCCGAAAGACGACTCCCGGCTGGCGAGCCCTGGAGAAGGCAGCCGTCGCGCACGGAGGCGCGACAAATCATCGCATTGGTCTCTATGACGCTGTCATGGTGAAGGATAATCATCTTGCCGCCAACCTGGCACCGGTGAACCTGGCGGAGCGGGTTGCAGAGCTGCGTTCCGAAAAGCCTGATTTGAAGATCGAGGTGGAGGCGGATCGTCTCGATCAAGTCGAAGCCTTTCTCAGCATTGCCGGTATCGACGTGATCCTGCTCGACAACATGTCGAACGAGGAATTGAGCCGGGCGGTCGCGATGCGCGACGAAGCCGGCGTGGCGATCAAGCTCGAAGCAAGCGGAGGAGTGAATCTCGAGACGATTCGGGGCATTGCCGAAACGGGCGTCGATTTTATCTCGGTCGGGGCTCTGACCCATTCGGTGCGATCCATCGACCTTGGCCTTGATCTGCTTTCATGAGCGATCTCACCTACGAGTCGGTTTCGGCCGCGTTGAGTGAGTCGGTGAAGGAGCAGTTCACGACTGAGCATTTTCTTCATCTCGAGGAAAC
>JABSSQ010000213.1 GCA_013213905.1 Verrucomicrobiales bacterium
GAAATCTGCGTGGCTAAGCGCGACCGCAGCAACTCTCCTCTCCAGGCTCTCACTTTGCTGAACGACGCCATGTTTGTTGAGATGGCAGAAGCCGCCGCCTCCGAAGCCATGGCGAAATACGAAGACAACGAAGCCATTGTCACTGATCTCTTCCGGCGCTTCCTGACACGCCCACCCAATGACGAAGAGCAGAGCACCCTGCTCAGCTATTTCGAAAGCCAACGGCAACGATTTGAGAAAGGCGAACTCAGCGCCACTGAGTGGCTCGGAGAAGATGATTCATCCCCTGACCTCGCTGCCTGGGCGCTCGTGGCACGAGCCCTCATGAACCTCGACGAAACCATCACGAAAGGCTGAGACGACGGTTCGTCCGCAGGAGAAAGAAAACGATTAAGAAAAGGAAAAAGAGGCTTCGCCGCACGAGCCCTAAAATCCTAAACACCTAAATCCCTAAACAGCTCCCCATGACTGATCCTCTCCACGAACGCACCCGCCGCTATTTCTTCCGGGACTGTGGCCTCGGTGTCGGCAAAATCGCTCTCGCTTCCATGCTCGCTGACAGCGGCTCGAAGCTTTTCGGCGCGCCCGCGGCTTCGGCCCTGACTGAAAGCCCCATTGCACCGAAACCGGGCCACTTTGACGGTAAGGCCAAGCGGGTCATCTACCTCTTCATGGCCGGTGCTCCGAGCCAGCTCGAGCTGTTTGATAACAAACCCAAGCTCGCAGAACTTGCCGGCAGCCCCTTGCCTCCTTCCGTGATCGATGGTCAACGTTACGCCTTCATCCAACCGGACGCCGCCGTTCTTGGACCGTGTTTTTCCTTCAACAAGCACGGACAGTCCGGAGCCGAAATCTCCGAAGTCCTGCCTCATCTCTCCAAGGTCGTCGACGACATCGCCATCGTGCGTTCCATGACGACGGACAAGTTCAACCATGCCCCGGCCCAGCTCTTCGTGAATACCGGAAACGGGATTCCCGGGCGTCCAGCGATGGGATCGTGGCTCAGCTACGGTCTCGGCAGCGAAGCCAATGACCTTCCCTCCTTTGTCGTGCTGAAAAGTGGCGGTAACCTCAGCGGGGGCGCCTCCATGTGGAGCAGCGGTTTCCTGCCCTCCACCCACCAGGGAGTTCCTTTTCGAGAAAGCGGTGACGCCATTCTGCACACCTCGAATCCAGGTGGGCTCGACATGCAGAGTCAGCGTGACTCAATCGATCTGATCAAGAACCTGAATCAGCAGCACGCCAGCTCGGCCGGAGATCCTGAGATCACCACGAGGATCAACGCCTACGAAATGGCCTACCGCATGCAATCGCGCGCCCCCGAGTTGATGGACTTCAGCAGCGAGTCACAGGCCACCCTGGACCTTTATGGCGCCAAGCCGGGAGACAAGAAGGCGGCCTTCGCCAACAACGTCCTGCTCGCACGTCGCCTCGCCGAGCGCGGCTGTCGATTCATCCAGGTCTATCACTCCGGTTGGGATCACCACAGCCAGGTCAAGAACGGGGTCACCAATCAAGCCAGAATGACCGACCAGGCCTGCGCCGCTCTCATCATGGACCTGAAGCAGCGCGGTATGCTCGAAGACACCCTCGTTGTCTGGGGTGGCGAATTCGGACGCACTCCCATGGTGGAAGCCAGTGCAGCTCTCGGACGCAGCCAGGGACGGGATCACCATCCCCAGGCCTTTACCATGTGGATGGCCGGTGGCGGTATCAAGCCGGGCATTCAGTATGGCAAGACCGACGAACTGGGATTCAACGTGGTCGAAAACCCGGTCCATGTGCACGACCTTCAGGCCACGATTCTCCACTGCCTTGGATTGGATCACAATCGACTCACCTACCGGATGAATGGCCTCAACTTCAAGCTCACCGGCGTCGAACACCACAAGCCGGTTCTAGACCTGCTGACGTGACGATCCACCTACTCACCTGTCCGCTCGATGCGGGACTGGATCAGGTAGCTGCCGGTACTCGATATATCGACAGTGGCATCGAGTTTGTAAAACTGCCCGAATGGATCTCCCATCTCGACCGAAAACGGTTTCGACGGCAGCACAACAGATCGCTGTACGAAGACGTTCTCGCTGCGCATGCTGGAAGGCACGCTTGCGATCGTCGCTGCGACATCTTCAGACTGCCAGGCCTCGGCGTGCTGCAGCGTATTCCGGGCATTCGTCGCCAGGGTTTGCAATCCATGCGCCTGCACAAAACCGGGATTGATCGATACAATCTGTGATTCCACTTCAATCGCCTGGCTGTCATTTTCCAACATCAAACTGCGTGGCGTCAGGAAGGTCAGCTCATACAGACCATCAGGCCTCTGATATCCTCCGGTGACCAACGATTCGCCCTCGAAGATTTCAGCGTTTACCTGGGAACTCAGGATATGCTCATTCAAAGGTCGTGAGAGCCTTGCCAATTCCTGATTTGCCCGATCGAGTTCCCGCCGAAGCTGCGCTACCTCGGACGGCTCATCAAAATCAACCTCATCCTCCGGAGCCAAAGTCCGAACTCGAAGGAATTCTTCCTCTTCGCCAGCAAAGCTGTTCCGAATCGGTGTTGTCACCTCTGGAATCGAAGGCTCCGTGACTTCGCTGCTGGTATCATTCCCCAACCAAGCCATGCCAACCCCGAACAGGGCGACAATCAATACGGCGGCGAACATCAAAAGGCGAATCATGCGACAACCGAGACTCTAGCCAGTCTCCCCGCTGAATTCCAGCCCCATTTTCGACCGGAACAGCGTGGACTAGCCATCAGCAAACGGAATCACGATATTGGGCCGTTCCGCCGCCTCTAATTCGAGTGGGAACACCGCAAAAGACACCTAGAGGGTGATCAAAAAGAAGAACGCTTGCACCTCGAAAGATCTATCGAATGTCGGCCCCACCGACGAGCCTGCGCCTTGCCCGCAATCGCGTCCCCCAAATAGATGTGGTGCAATGTGATGGCCAAAACACTTCTCATTGACCTTCCTCAAAAGAACGGTTTCAAGAATACTCACACTCCTGAAAACACCCACCATGATGACGATCAAATCCACTTTTTTCGGCGCTCTGGCAGCCGCCCTTACCCTGATGGCGCCCGCTCCGGCCCGCTCCGCCGAAATCCTCGTTGAAGCGGAAGGCTTTGCCTCACACGGCGGCTGGAAGCTCGATACCCAGTTCATCGAAATTATGGGATCCCCTTATCTGCTCGCACATGGACTCGGCAAGCCGGTCGAAGATGCCACCACTACGATTTCCGTTGAAGAAGACGGCACCTATCACGTCTGGGTTCGCACCAAGGACTGGGCGGCTACCTTTGATCGCGAAGGCTCCCCGGGACGTTTCCAACTCGCAATCGGCGGCGAAGCACTCGAGACCGAGTTCGGCACCGAAAGCCCGGAGTGGTTCTGGCAGAACGGTGGCACCGTCGATCTCAAGCCCGGAGAGGTCGAGCTGGCGCTGAAAGATCTGACCGGTTTCTGCGGACGTTGCGATGCCATCGTTCTCACGACCAATCCCGATTTCACTCCCGATAACGGCAACATCCCTCTACCTGACTGGCGCCGCACCATGCTGGGCCTTGAGGCTGAGCCCGAAAACGCCGGCGACTTCGACCTCGTCGTCGTAGGTGGTGGTTACTCCGGTATGGGCGCCGCGGTTTCCGCAGCTCGCATGGGTATCAAAGTCGCGCTGATCCAGAACCGCGACGTGCTCGGTGGCAACGGCAGTTCTGAAATTCGCGTCTGGGCCAAGGGCAACACGCCAGCCGGTCTCTACCCTGTCGGGGACATCATTCGCGAACTCGAAGACTCGGCTTCCTCCTCCCCCGCCCCCTTTGATGAATGGGAAGACGACAAGAAGGAGAAGATCCTTCGCAATGAGAAGAACCTCTCGCTCTTCCTCGGCCACCACGCCTTTGACGTGGAAATGAACAGCAAGGAAGAAATCGGTGCCGTACTCGCCCTCGAAACCCGCACCAACAAGATCCGCAAGTTTGAAGCTCCCTTCTTCGTCGACACCACCGGACACGGATTCATCGGCATGTGGGCCGGTGCTGACATCGAAATGCACGAGAAAGGCCGCATGGGCATGAGCAACATGTGGATGTGGGAAAACACCACCGAGGAACAAACCTTCCCCGAAACACCCTGGGCTCATGACCTCACCGAAGAAGAGTTCCCCTACCCCCGTCGCTTTCACGCCGAGTGGTTCTGGGAGAGCGGCTACGATCTGGATCCTCTCAACGACCTCGAGAAAATCCGCGACTGGAACCTGCTCGCCTCCTTCGGTGCCTGGAACGGCATCAAGAACAAAGGCATGTTCGCCGAATACGACCCCTTGGAGAAAGGTCACGCCAACGCCCAACTCAAGTGGCTCGCCTACATCGGCGGCACTCGAGAAACCCAGCAAATCATCGGAGATGTCGTTCTAAGCGAGTCTGACATTGTCGCCAAAAAAGAATTCCCTGATGGCTGCGTTCTCACGACCTGGTCGGTTGACCTGCACTACCCGAAGGAAGAATACCTCGGCAAGTACAAGGACAATCCTTTCATCTCTGTGGCCCATCACAACCGAGCCATCGACAGACGCATCGGCTATCCCGTGCCCTACCGCTGCTTTTACTCACGCAACATCAACAACCTCTTCACTTCGGGTCGCAACATCAGTGTGACCCACGAAGCGCTCGGCACCGTCCGCGTCATGAAGACCTGTGGCATGATGGGTGTGGTCGTTGGCAAAGCCGCTGCGATCTGCATTGAGAAGGACTGCGGTCCTCGTGACGTTTACGAGAAATACTGGCCTGAAATGGTGGAACTGCTCGAACTGCCCGGCAACATGCGCCGCGCAGATCTGTCCGGCGATTTTGAAGCGGACTCCACCCTTGCTGAGATGGCTCCAATCGCTTACTCCTTCATCTATCCTCAGTCTTTGCCCGGCATCGTCGTCGACAACAACAAAGCCAAGAAAACCGGCTCCTGGAAATCCGGCGAAGGTCTCAAGAACTTCATCGGCACCAACTACGAGTATGCTGCCTCCGGTAAGCAGTCGGCCACCGCCCGCTACGAATTCACGCCGCCCAAATCCGGCAAGTATGAGGTACGCATTTCGTGGCAGCCCCACGAAAATCGTTCACCCAACGCACTTGTGATCGTCGAGGGCGCCAAGAGCGGCACCGCCGAACAGCGGGTAAACCAGCAAGTCGCTGCCACGTTGGAGAAAGGGTTTCACTCCCTTGGCATCTATGAGTTCGAAGGCGCGGTTCCCGCCGCCGTCATTCTCTCAAACGAAGGGTCCACCGGCAACATTCACGCTGACGCGGTCCAGGTTCTTGCCGTAGAGTCTGCTGAATGATTCGAACAGCCTGGCGGGGACGACTGATCCAGTTTTACCGGGTGGCCATCCTCGTGGCCATCGCCTGGCTCATTCGTTCCCAGCACGACTGGATCCGCTCTCAGGAAGCCGTCCCCGAGGTCTCGCTCAGCGATCTCGTCGAGTCGCTTCCTGATGCCTTCTCCCTGTCGGAGAAACCTCAAGCCGATGGCACCCGCTTCGTTCTCGACGAAGCCGGAGAGCGCATCGGCTTTTTCGCAATCACTTCTCCAGCCAGTGACTGGATCATTGGTTACTCCGGACCGACCTCCACGCTGCTCATTTTCGACGACAACAGCACCTGCCTCGGCGCCCGAATCCTTCAAAGCGGCGACACCGAAGACCACGTCGACAAAGTCCTTTCAGAACCAGAATTCCTCGAACAATACACCGGCAAAACCTGGGACGAGATCGCCCAGCTGCGAGACATTGACGCGGTCAGCGGGGCTACCCTCACCAGCCTGGCGATTCACGAAGGGGTCATCAACCGCCTCTCCGGTGAAGGCCCGAATCTTCGTTTTCCCGATCCGATCACCGTGGATGAAGTGAGGAGATTTTTCCCCGAAGTCAGCCACCTCAAAGAAGTCGGCAAGTCCCCCACGGTTCTCGACGTGCTGGACGAGGGCGGCGCCACGCTCGGCTACGCGCTCAACACGGCTCACCTCGCCAATCGCATTCAGGGCTACCAGGGACCGATTGATGTGCTCATTGCGATGAACCCTGACCGAAAGACCCTCGCCGGGGTCAAAATTCGCAAAAGCTACGACAACGCCCGCTATGTGGAGGACGTCATCTTCGAAAAATACTTCTTTCGGAAATTCGAGAACCGCGAAGTGACCAGTTTTCTCGACAAAGACTACACCGAGCACGGCATCGATGGCGTCAGCGGAGCCACCATGACCAGCTACGCTCTCTGTGATGCCGTCGCCCTGACGCTCCAGGAAGCAAGCTCAGCAGGAGCGGCCGGCACGAGCTTGAGGCTGCCCGAATTCAAGCTTCGCGATATCGGCCTGGTCGTACTCATCATTCTCGCCTGCCTGATGACCTTCACTCGCCTGCGCACCCAGCCCAAGGTCAAGCTCGCCTACCAGCTCTTCCTCGTGATTTACGTTGGATTCATCAGTGGTGATATGGTGGCCCAGGCCGTTCTGCTGGGCTGGTCCAAGAGCGGCATCGCCTGGCTTATCAGCCCGGGGCTGGTTCTGCTCGTCGCCGCTGCCCTGATCCTGCCCATCGCCACCGGAAGACAGGTTTATTGTCATCACACCTGCCCCCACGGTGCCGCTCAGCAGTTGCTGATGCGGTTTGTGCCCAAGCGATGGCGCAAACCCATCCCTCACCGGCACGAACGTTGGCTCAAGCGACTCCCGGCCGTGCTCCTGGTTGGAGTTTTTCTGGTCGGTATGTTAAACCTCGACTTTGACGTCGCCTCCATCGAACCCTTCGACGCTTACGTCTGGGAAGCGGCCGGTTGGGCCACGATCGCCCTGCTCGTCGGCAGCCTCATCTTTTCCGCCTTCGTACCGATGGGCTACTGCCGCTACGCTTGTCCCACCGGCAAGTTGCTGGAGTTTGTTCGCTTCCATCACCGCGCCGAGCGCTTTGGACGAAAAGAGATCACGGGCACCGCCCTACTGATTCTCGCCATTGCGCTTTTTGCGCTTCGTCATCAGATTCTCGGGACATGATTCGTCGAACTATTGCCCTCTTCATCGCCTTACTCGTATCATCGAGTCCTGTCCTTCAGGCTGAAGAAACGAAGAAGCGAAAGAAACGTCACGCACCCGTCGTTTCACCAGCCATCCACGAAAACGGTGAGGTGACTTTTCGCATTCAAGCTCCGAATGCTGAGCAAGTCACCGTGACAGGAGAAATGATCCAGGGCAAACCGGCCATGATGACTAAAGGAGACAACGGGATCTGGTCAGTCACCTTGGAATCAATTGAGCCCGGACTCTACGGCTACAGCATTAATGTCGACGGCCTCAAAATGCTGGACCCGGGCAACCCCTCCAACAAACCGATGCGCTCTCCTAAGACGAGCATTCTTCACCTGCCCGGCGATAACGTCTTCGACTTCAAGGACATTCCTCACGGAACCGTTCACCTGCACGGCTATCACTCTAAGCCGATTAACCGATACCGTGAGATTCGAGTCTACACTCCGCCCGGCTATGAAACCGGCAAGGATGAATATCCACTGCTCGTGCTTCAGCATGGTCACAGCGACAAAGGCGAAACCTGGACGACCTACGGCAAGGCCCACTGGATCCTCGACAACCTGATCGCCGAGGGAAAGGCACGGCCCATGATCGTCCTCATGGCCGACGGTCACCCCATTCCGGAATCCTACGGTAACGGACGCTCCAACGAGAATACCGAAGAGCTGCGCGCCGACCTCATGGAAGCCGCCATTCCCATGGTCGAGGAACTCTACCGGGTAAAGCCGGGACGTATGAACCGCGCCATCGCCGGCCTGTCCATGGGTGGACTTCATGCGCTCACGATCGGTCTCAACGAACTGGATACCTTCGCCACGATCGGAGCTTTCAGTGCCGCAGTTCCCGACAATGAAGCGATCGCTACTGCAATCGACTCACCCGAAAAAACCAATGATCAACTCAAACTCCTTTGGATTGCGATTGGAGAAAATGACTTCCTTCTCGAAGAAAACAAGCGCCTCACCGGAACTCTCGATGCAGCCGGCATCGGCTATGACTGGACCCTCACCCCCGGAGGTCACTCCTGGCCCGTCTGGCGCGATTACCTTTCGAAGTTTGCTCCTCTCCTCTTTCAGTGAGATCGTAGCCCTCTTTATTCTCTCGATGAAACATCTCGCCTACGCCTTCTCCATCCTACTCGTTGTCACCTCTTCATTCCTCTGCGCTGAAGAGGGTTTTACCCCCATCTTCAACGGTAAAGACTTCACGGATTGGGACGTGAAACCCGGTTGCTGGGAAGTCCGCGACGGTGAGATCTGGTGCACCGGCGTCTCCGAGGAAAAGAACTGGCTCATCTGGCGGAAGGATCAACCTTCAAACTTCACGCTTCGACTCGAATTTCGCTGGGATAACGGAAATTCCGGAGTCCAGGTCCGTAGCGATGATCTGGGCGACTGGATGATTTATGGATACCAGGTTGAAGTCGCTGAGCAAAGAAAGATGGGGCTCTGGCATCACTCCCTGCTCGACAAGGAAAGCCCCAAGCGCGAAGCCCGTCACCTGATGGCTTTGGCAGGTGAAGAGGTCACGATCAACGAAGCAGGCGAGAAATCAGTGAAACAGGTCGCCGACGGTGAGGAAATCAAGGCCCACTACAAGGATCACGAGTGGAACACCATGGAGATTATTGCTGACGGGAACACCATCATTCAGAAGATCAACGGTGTTGTTTTTTCCACCGTCACCGATCATGACAGTGAAATGAGCCGCAAGAAGGGCTTCATCGCACTCCAGGATCACGGCAAAGGCTGCGAGGTTGCGTTTCGCAATCTCCGCATTAAGACCGAATCCTGATCCCCCATTGGCGACTCCTCATATTTGGGGGTGGCCGCTGTCTTGACGCTTCCGGCAGGGTTTAGTTCAATCCCAAGGGGTTTTCGTACTCTCGCGAAGGCCCTGACACCCTGCCCATCTTACCGTGGCCACAAACGAAGAAGATCCCTCGCGCATCGCCGAACTGGCGACTGAATATCTCAAGATCTCTGATCCTGAGGAGAAGGAGCAGTTTCTGGACGAAACCTGCGGTCGCAATGAGTTCCTGCGCCCTGCCGTTCTCAAGCTTGCTGCGGAACTTTACGACGAAACACTCGCCGCCAGTGAACACGACGACACCGGCGGGCCGACATCGGTCATTATGACCTCCGTTTCAGTCGGCCACAAAGTTGGTTCGACGATCGGGCCCTACAAGCTCGTCAAGGTTCTCGGTCAGGGCGGTTTCGGAGTAGTCTATGAGGCAAAGCAAACCGAGCCTGTAAAACGGACCGTCGCCCTCAAGGTAATCAAACCGGGCATGGATAGCGAGGAGGTCATCGCCCGATTCGACGCTGAAAGGCAGGCGCTGGCGATGATGGATCACCCCAACATCGCCCGGGTTTACGAAGCCGGAACAAGCGATTCAGGGCACCCCTACTTTGCCATGGAACTCTGCCATGGCACCCCCCTGACCCAGTATTGCGACAAGCACAATCTCAAGCTCAGCCAACGCCTCGAACTCTTCCTGACCGTCTGCCGAGCGGTGCAGCACGCTCATCAGAAGACCGTGATCCATCGTGACATCAAACCGTCCAATATCCTCGTTTCGGAGCAGGACGGTAAACCTGTCCCCAAGGTGATCGATTTCGGCATCGCCAAGGCTCTGAACCAGGATCTCACCAATCGCACCATCAACACCGGTGTCGGCATGGTCATTGGGACACCTCAGTACATGAGCCCCGAGCAGGCCGCTGCGGATCCCAACGATGTCGACACGCGCAGCGATGTGTATTCACTGGGCATCGTTCTTTACGAACTCCTCACCGGTTCGACTCCGCTCAAGATCGAAACCCTGCACAAACTGGCTGTCGACGAGATGCTCAAGCACGTCCGCGAAGCCGAGCCCATCAAACCCAGCTCCCGGATCTGGGATGAACGCGACACCAAGGTAGGACAGGATACCGCGACTCACCGGATGACCAATCCCTCGCGCCTGCATCGCATTGTCCGGGGTGAACTTGACTGGATCCTTCTCAAGGCGCTCGAGAATGATCGCGACCGCCGCTACGAATCTGTCGCCGCTCTTGCCGAAGATATTGAGAACTTCCAGCATCACGATGCCGTCAGTGCGACGCCGCCGTCGTTCAGCTATCGGATGCGGAAGTTTGCCCGAAAATACCGGGCTCCCCTCCTGACCAGTGCGGCCCTGTTCATTGCCTTACTCGCCGGAGCCATCGTCAGCGTCACCCAGGCCGTTCGTGCTGACCGGGCTCGTCAGGAAGCTGAAGCAGTGACCAACTTTCTCGTCTCAACCTTCCAGAGCCCTGACCCCTATCGAGACGGTCAAAGCATCACCGTCGCCGAGATGCTCGACGAAGCGGCCTCACAGGTGCATGAGAGTTTCGCTGATTCCCCCAAGGTTCGGAGCCGCCTGCTCGATACCATCGGTCGCACCTACTCCAGCCTCGGCCTTGATGAACAGGCCGCTGAACTCCACGCCGAGAATGCAGAGCTTCTCAGGGAGGCCACATTTTCATCGGCCTCAGGTAGGCTCACCGCAGATTACCTGACCGGTCGGGCTCTCACTCGAATCGGGCGCTGGCAGGAGTCTGTTCCTTTGCTGGAGAAAACCGGCAAGGACCTCCTTCGAACCAAGGGAGCCAATCATGAACTGACCCTGGCCTGCCGACAAGCGCTCGCTTCGGCCTACGCCACCGCAGGTCGATACGAAGACGCCGTGAGCTTGCTCAACGAAGTCGTCACTATCAGGGAGAAACAAAACAAACCTTACGAACCATCTGTTCTCCTAGCCCGCGAGGAACTCGCTAACACTCACTTCATTGCCTCTGACTACGAAAGTGCGGCGCCGATTTATGAATCTGTGCTCGAAGCCCGCCGGGCAAATCCTGATCACCGTAACCAGGGCATCCCGGAGGTTCTCTCCAACCTCGCCGATACCTATCAGCAATTGGGTCGCGAAGAAGAGGCCGAAGCCCTCGTTCAAGAAGCCCTCGACCTCAGTGTCGCCACATTCGGGGATGACCACCAGATGACCTACCGAACGAGGACTCGCTTTGCCATGATTCTCTCCGAGAACGGCGAGAACGAACGCGCCGTCATGCATCTCGAAGAGTCGGTCGCCGGCCTTAAAAATTCTCTCGGTCTCAGCCATCACAGCACTCTCGACACAATGCGAAACCTTGCTGTCGTACTGGGAAGTCTCGGCTGGCACGATAAGGCAGTCGAGAATCTACAGGCGGTGACAGAAGCTTCCACCGCGCTGCTCGGATCCGACAACCCTTCAACCCTTCATGCCCGGAACAGTCTCGCCATCGCCCTCGTCCGAACCGGGAAATATGAAGAAGCAGAGAAGATTTATCGGGACACCCTCGAACACTGGATCACCACTCAGGGTGAGAACTATGCCGAAACCGTTAGGGTGCGTCAGAATCTTGGCGGTCTCTACTTTGACTACATGAACCGCCGGGGTGAAGCCGTGACACAGCAGGAACATGCGCTCGAATCCATCCAGAGAATCCACGGCGAGAAGCACCCGAAGACTCTGCTGGCCCGCAGCATCCTCGGTCGCTACCACGGCGTTCTTGGAAACACCGACGCCACTATCGAGACTCTTGAGCCCATCATTAACGAGTTGGTGACTCAGTTGCCCGATCATATCGAAGTCCCACGGGCCGCCTTGGCACTGGCCACCGCCTACGATGAAGCGGGACGAACTCAGGAAGCGGAAGTGCTGTTTCTCCAGGCCGTTACCACCTCACGCGTTCGCTTCGACCGCAATCCCGGAATCCGCGAGCCCGTCAATCCGATCCGGGCCATGCAGGCGCTGATCGGGCACTATCGTGCCGCTGAAGAATCTGCGAAAGTCGATGCCTCGACCGAAGAACTGAAAACGCTTCGCAGGGAAATCACCGAAAAACGCCAGGCCCTCGCCTCGACCGCCCCGGCGCGCGACAAAGACGACCGCGACATGGTCTTCCGCGTCCAGATCGACGGCACATCGTTCCTGTATCTCAAGACCGATCAGCTCTGGCTGAGTCACGTCGACGGAATAGGTTCACCAGCGGGAAAACACAACGGACATTTCCCGACATCCGTTGATCGCAAAGACTGGATGCCTTCATGGAAAAACAAAGTGACCGCCCCTCTCAATCTTCCCAGCCTGATACCGTTCGATGAGGACGACTTCGCCTTCTCGGCCGAAGTGCTCTCCGGCCGGGGCAAAGTCTTCGTTCTCGAACAACCGTCCAAGAACAACGACTACACCGCCAAGCTGGAACTGTCGGACCTGACAGATGATGGCGTCCGGATTTTCGGACACGACTGGCTCGTCTTTGAACTCAGCTGGTAAAGCTAGAAGTCAAGACGGGCGCCGAAGGTGCCACCGTGTGAATCGTAGTCGTTGGAACCGAGAACACCAAAGTATCCGGCCTTAAAGGTCCAGCCTTCAAGTCGGTCACAGCCGAACTCCATTCCGACTTGGAACACGCCCCGATGTTCGTTTGCGGCCGGCGAAGAAACATTGAATCCGGGGAGAAGTCCCGGAGCAACGAGACCGGCGCCGTAGGAATTACTGCCGTTGAAAGCATGCCACCACGCCAAGTCAGCTCGCGGACGAATCCATCCTCCGCGGAGATCGTGGTAACCGGCAACGCTCAAGCCGAGCACGGACTGGAATTCGCCAATCGACTCGTCGCTGAATCGCAACGCTGTGCTCACGGTTCCTCCGGTTTCGGCAAATCCGTCATAGATTTGAGAGCTCAGGGTGAAGCCAAGGTAAGGGGTCACCTTGGCGCCTCCGCGACCTCCGTCGAAGAAGTAGTCACGACCTGCCTGCGCGTAAAGAAATCCACCCAAAGAATCGGTATCGCCCTGGAACCGGTTACCCTGGAAGTCGCGACGAATGGACTTCACATCCTGACCGCCAAGGGCAGCGACAAAGTTCGCAAAAGTATCACCTCTGCGATACTGAGCATTCGCACCGAACCAGCCACCCTTGTTTTCCACGTAGCTGCCAAACCCGTCGATCTGACCTTCGTTGCGAGTGTAACCTCCGAAGCCGCCGAGATACCATCCCTCTGCGACTTCAGTTCCTCCACCGAACAGGATCGAAGTGTTGTCATAGTCCGCCGCAGCACGGGAGCCGTTCGCGTCCTGGCTGGCACTTCCGATATAACTTGCCATCCACATGTTGCTGGACTCTCCGGGATCAATCGCCACCGCGCCGACTTGAACCTCCTGTGTCAGGAAGCCGGTATTGCGAACAGCACCCTGGTTGGAAACCAGCTGACCGGAAATATGCCCGCGAAGCGAAGAGAACTGGTTCGAGAAAAGGTGAAAGAAATTGGTGTCCTGCTCGCGGCCGAAGTCACGAAGCGTATTCTGAAGGTTCTGACCGGAAGCATTCGCGGCAAGGTCATTGAGAATAAAAGCGTCAGCGTCGTTCAGCACCTTGAGGTATTCGCGGAAGTCGTCATTCAATCCGAGAACGTTATCCAGGGCATGGGCAAAACCACCCAGATCCGGGCCGGTGATAAGATCCTGATACGATTCAAGAGTCGCGAGATCAGCCTGGATATCCTCGAACTGCTGCCAGCTGATTGTTTCGCCGAAGAGAACCACACTGCCCGTCGAAGGATCGCTTGCTGCCAAGGCTGCCAGCTCAGACTGCTTGGCAGCACTGATGCCTCGCATACTTTCAAAACGGAGAGTTTCGTTCGCACCACCACCAAGCATCGCTCCCACAATGTGAGAAGGACCGGAAAGAACCACCGTTCCTGAACTACCTCCTCTGATTTCGATTGAAAAAAGAGAACCCTGAATTCGGCCGCCATGGTTGCGAATATTACCTCCCTCGAAACTTCCCGCCTCGATACCACTCTGACTGATACCTTCGATAATGCCGCAGTTATTAAAGATCGTTCCGTCGAAATCGCTGTCAATATCGATGCCGTCCTCTTCACCCCAGATGCGGCCCATGTTGAAAACCACACCTTCGAGGGCTTCGTCGATATCCAGGCCGTCCTCGGCACCATAAATCTGGCCGTAGTTCTCGATGCGACCGCCTTCCTGGAGATCATCTCCAACGTAAAGACCATCGATGGCCCCGCGAATCACACCACTGGCTTCATTTCGGACCAAAGCTCCAACTTCGACATCGTCTTCAATGGCAAGGCCATCAACCGCAAGACCGATAATTGAGCCTGAGTTGATAATAGTTCCCGACACTTCACCCTCGATCTGCACCCCGTAGACATCACCAGAAATCGTTCCCCGGTTCATAAATATCCCGTTGACGTTGCCGTTTACATGAACACCGGCAGGATCAAGAAAGCCACCCACGGGACCACTGGTAATCGTTGAGTTATTGATGAAAGTGCCGTTGAGACTTCCATCAAAGAAAACACCATCAGCGAAACCTATGATACTGCCGGAGTTAATAAACGTTCCGGAGGAAGCCAACGTCCGCGCCAAAACAGCTGCTGCTGGCCCCGGACCGATCCCCTGTATCAATCCCCTATTTTCAAATCGCCCTTCAATATCGGCACCCGGCGCGAACACCACTGCGAAAGAGTCGTTCCCTGTGATCGAGCCGGTATTGAGGAAAAAACCAGTAGAGGTGATCGAGCCGACAAATCGAACAGCTCCAGAAGGGCCACCGCCGGGAGGGCTGTTGGAAATTGTGCCGTTATTGACAAACGATCCGCTGGTCATGCCTGTGATCCGAACTCCACCAAGTCTACCGAAAATGGTTCCGTCGTTCAGAAAGCTGCCTCCCAGGTCGCCGCTGTAACGCAACGCCAATCCATTAGGACCTGTCGCATTGGTCATCGACCCTGCCTCGAAATTGAGGTTCAAACCGGGAGGCGGGCCACTCAGCAGAATAGCGACTGGAGGAGGACCAACCGTGATATTGCCACGAAAGTTAATCGTATCTCCGGCAGCAATCCCCAGAAAGTCACCAAGGGTGATCTGGGTGGAGCTGTCTCCGAGGTTAAAATCAGTCGCCTCTGCCGGTGTGAGCCAGCAGGCGAGGATCACAAGGCCAAGCGATTGGAACAAGGGGCGGGTCCGCATGGTTGCATCCTGCCCCGGCGATATCCTGTTTCAACCGAAAATACTGCCTTACTCAACCTTCCGAGAGGGACGTTTTGCCCTCAAATTCAACGAATTGTCGAACAATATCCGAGGAACAAGAAATCGGCTGAGTTGCCTACTCATTGGTCTTCGCCTTGCTCCTGCCCTTTGATTTGGCCTTTCCCTTCGGCGCTTTGCCCCCATTTTCGAACACCGGGATCGGCTCGCCAACCGGATAAGGCTCCCGGTGTGGTTGGAGATCATCTCCCTGAGCCTCGGCCCACGTTGCCAGCTCCCGCTTCAGTTCCTCCATCTTGCCGGCGTATTCCGGATTTCCGCCGAGATTGTTCAATTCCAACGGATCCTTCTCCAGGTCGAAAAACTCAAACTCCTCCCGCGTGTAATAGCGCTCCACGATACCGGCGGCCTCAGGATCCTGCTTCGCTGCTGCGTCCCAGGAGTCCCAGTAGGCTCCGGCACCGTCCTTTCGGTGGCGGTCGCTGTGGTTGGTGTGATAAGCATCCGGGCAGAGGTTGTGGATGTATTTGTATTTCCCGATTCGAACGCTCCGGATCGGAAAAATGTTCATACCGGCATCTCCGGTGTGAGTCGTGAAAATCTTATCGCGGTGCTGATCAGACTCACCGAGCAGGACCGGCTTAAAGGACTTTCCGTCAATATCCCAGGGCACGTCCCCGCCAGCGGCATCAATCAACGTCGGCAAAAGATCCACCCAGCTCGTCATCGCATCCGTCCGTGTGCCGGGCTCAATATGCCCGGGCCAGACCACGATCATGGGAACACGGGCACCGTAATCGTAGAGATTCCACTTTCCGCGCGGCCACTGACCACCGTGATCACTGGTGAAGAGAAAGATGAAATTGTCGCCGAATTTCTCCTTCGCGAATTCGTAGATCCGCCCCATCTCGGCATCCATTCCGGTGACGTCAGTGAGGTAACGAGCCCAGTGCTCACGAGTCTCCGGAGTATCGATCAGGAATGAAGGCAGGGTGACTTTTTCGGGATCATAGGTCGACTCCTCGCTCCAGGAAACATGCGGGCGGCGGTCACCGACGAGAAGACAGACCGGCCCTTCGATTTCAGTCTCATCAAAGTAGGGAATCACATTCTCGTGCATATCCTCTGGCTGAGACGAGAAGTGATCGCCCCCCGGAAACTGCATCCTGCCGTGACTCACCTTACCAAAAGAGGCCACGTGATACCCCATATCCTTCAAGATCTTCGTTAGATAATTTGTTCCCTCTTTGGGCTTGGTGTGATTCGGATGCGCCCCGTGACGCGCCGGCATCAGGCCGGTAAGAAAAGAATAGCGATTGGGGCAGCAGGAGGGTGAAGCCACATAAGCATTTTCGAAGACCATTCCATCGGCTGCGAGACGATCCATCGTCGGAGTTCTAGCATCTACCGATCCGTGAATAGAGGTATCAAGTCGACCAAGGTCATCGGAAAGAAATACAACGATGTTCAAACGTTCCTCGGAAAAAACACTACCCAGAGGAGCGAAAAGACAGAAGATCAGATACAGAAGGGTCAGGACTGGGAGCTTCATTTTTTTGGAATTCTTATTGGGCTTCCCTGCTGCTTCACCGGCACAAAGAACGAGGATGGCGACGGCGCCAATGAGGGTTGGAGTTTTCATTATACTGGGCACGCTAGTCGCGCCCGGCCCTCATCGTATTGTATTGACCCGATTCCTTTTAGTAAAAATGCGACAAGAGAAGGTCACGTCATCCAGTAATGGCGACTTTCCGCACCCATCTCACCCCTACTCCCGCCGCCCGGGGATTTTGACGCCTGCACTAGAATCCGTCATGATTTCCCACTTATGAGAATCCTCGCCACCATTCTGTCGATTCTGACGCTGCCCCCTCTTTCACCTGCAAAAGAGGATCACCGCAACGTTCTCTTCATCGCCATCGATGATCTCAATGACTGGATTGGTTGTCTCAAAACTCATCCCCAGGTGCATATCCCGAATATTGATCGGCTCGCAGACCGAGGCACTCTCTTCACCAATGCCCACTGCCAGGCCCCGATCTGCGGGCCATCCCGCGCCTCCTTGCTCTCCGGGCTCTATCCATATACAACAGGCATCTATCAGCAGCCCACTGGGTTGATGAACCAGGACAAAGAGTTCTTCGATGGCCAGCTCCTTCCCCAGTATTTCGCTCGCCACGGCTATAAGACGATTGGCGCCGGCAAGATCACCCATGGATACGACAACAACCGGGCCTTTCAGAAATACGGCCCCAAAGGTTCTTCGGGGCCCAAGCCCAAGAATGGTTTTCGA
>JABSSQ010000214.1 GCA_013213905.1 Verrucomicrobiales bacterium
ACTCTCCGGCCGCCTTACGGCCCAGGCTGCGATTGACACTGTTGTAGGAATCGAGTGAGCAGACGACATGAAATCCCCAGCTGGCGCCCTCGCAAATCAACTCATGCAGAGAGTCTGAAGGCTTGGCCTCAGCGGACTCGTCCATCGAGAAACTGAAGTCTTCCTCGTAACGGAGCTTCTTGTAGCGATGCAACGACGGTATGAAAAGGAAGGTCGTGTTTTTTGCGGATGCTTCGCCGGACTCTGCCGCCTTCATCTGCGTGGTCAAATCCCCGAGCACACCGGCTACGTCAGTCATCGACGGGCATTCAACACCGGGAACGGCCTTCACCGCATCGACAAACCAGTCAGGTTCCCCGTCCTGTGAAAAACGGTGATCCAAAAGCACGAGCCGGACCTGCTCACCCAGCTGCTTTCTCAGCGTTCTCAAACCGATCGCGACCAGGGAATCCACAGCATCCTCCCGCTGCCCCACAATCATGAGATTAGAGCCACTCTGCCGCTCGAAGGAAACTTCCGTAGGACCCTTGATCGCATTTGGAGCCCCAAGGAACAGGCGCGGCGCTCCCTTGGGATCGCCCAGGAATTCGGACACATATTCGTCGCGGGTGACATCGCCGGGGGCATTGCCTTCGAACACCACCTGACCACGCCCCGTCTTGCCGCTGGCAAGCCCCCGTCGGTGAACGCTCTCCAGGTAAGTATCACGCTCGCTCTCATCCATCCAGACCACCTGAAAGGGCGAATTGGCCTCGATCGCTCCGGCACGATCGTTATAGATCCCCTCACCCGGCCTCGTCAGGAGTCTCGGAGCCGGGTTGGAATCATCCATAATCAGATAGGCATCCGCTTCATTGCAAGCCAGGGCGATTCTGACAGTCATTTGTCCCAGGGTTGCCCTCGCCAGGGTGAATGCCCCGCCGAGTGTCTGTGAGCCCAGGATCGCATGAATACCAAAAGCACGACCCTGCCTGACAATTCGATCCAGTAAGACCGCTGCCTGCTGGGAAATCTGGTCGTCTTCGACAAAGAACTCCTGGAACTCATCAATCAACAACAGCGTTCTCGGCATGGGCTCAGCATTCGGAGTTGCGCGGTATCCCGGAACATCTTGAACGCTAGCGGCACGAAACAACTCGCCACGGTGCTTTAATTCCTCATCGAGACGCTTCAACACACTGAGTCCAAATTCCCGGTCACTCTCAATTGCAATCACTCTTGCGTGTGGAACGCGGGCGTCCGCGTAGCATTTGAATTCCACCCCTTTCTTGAAATCGATCAGGTAAAACTCGACCTCGTCGGGATCGCACCACAGCGTCAGGTTAGTCACGATGACATGAAACAAGGTGGACTTACCCGAACCGGTTTTACCTGCAATCAAGGCGTGCTGACACGTGCCTTTCCCAAGCGCCAGTTCCTGTAACTTGGTGGCACCTGTCCGGCCGATCGGCACTGTCAGTTCCTTTGCTGTGTCGCTGCTCCACATCTCGGATTCCGCGGGAGCAATCTGGCTAAAAGGAACTTCGATTCGGTTGGAATCTCGGTTCGCTTCGCCGATTCGATGCACCCACTTGGCAAAGACGTCTGCAGGTGGCGGTTCGTTCAAGCTCAAAGTCGTTCCCGAAACGGGGTTCTCTTTCAAAAAGAAACCATCGATATTGCTGCGCAGGCACAGGCAGGCCTTGCGGAGGTCATCCATCTGAAATCCCGGAGGCAGCGTGCCCCGTTGATCACAGTGCATCAGGAGGAACACGCCACAGCGGGCGCCCGATGCTGCAATGCTCTGGAGGCGCTTGGCCGCCACATCGCTGAATCCTTTGGGAAAGTCAGCCACGACCAGGAAATGATAGCGTTCCGCAATCGTTCCGGCCTTCTCGTTGTAATCTGTGATCGAATCAAAATCCTGACGAAGGTACATCTGAATCACCTTCTCCATATGCTCGCAGAGTTCCCCGAGGCGTTCTTCGATTTGATCCTCCCGGGTTCGGATCCGCGAATTGATCAGCAACTCCTCATAGTCGGCCAGATGCATCAGCCCGGCAAAACTTTCGCCAAGCCCAACCGGATCGATAAATGAAAATGAGAGACGTCCCGGGGGAGATCCGGCAAGCCATCCCAACGAGAGATAATTCAGGAATCCGATTGCCTCCTCCCGGCCAAACTGTTTCGTCTCGACCAACACAGAAGCCGCATCGGGCACCCGTGACTGCAAGAGCACCTCGTAGTCCGGCGCCTGCCCGAGATCCAACTGATCCGCCTCCGGCAATTCAAGTTCAGCGGTCGCGCCCGAATAGGACAATTGCCCAATGGGGAGAATTTCCTCAAATGTCGCCGGAGGATTCCAGTCGTCCGGATTTCCAGAGAGGACGGCCCCCTGCGCATTCTTCCGATCCGTTTCGCTGACCAGCGTCTGGTGCGCGGGAACTACCTTTTCCTCCCACTGTGAAATGATCCCGCTGAATTGTGCTTCCAGATCCTGACCTTGACCACCACCGCCTTGCTCGACCAGGGCAATTTTCTCGTCACGTGCTTTCTCGATCTCTGCGACACGAGCCGCAACAGCCGCATCGATCAGCTCGAGGCGCCGATCCCGATGCTTGCCTGCTGCTTCTTTGAGGCGATTGGCCCTTTCCTCCACGGCATCGGGACCGTCATACTTCGTGCCGGACCCTTCACCGTCCGACTGTAACTCTTTGTCGAAAGCCGCCTTGGCCTCCCTAAACTTTTTCTCAATCTCAGCAACACGATCCTGGTAGTCCTGCTCAACCGACTCTTTCAAGGCCAAACGCTCCTTCTTGGCAGACACCGCCAGAGGAGATATTTCTCCCAGAAATGAGGCTGCCTGCCCCCGCGCGATCACAAAGAAGAGCAACAAGACAATTACCACGCCAACAGCACCTCCCAGCGAAGCGATGTAAGTCACCTCAGGACCGCCGACGGTGCTCATCAGGAGGGGCATGATCCCCCCCATCAGCAACACCAGGAAGATCTGCATCACCAGGGGAAACCCGTTCACCAGCCCAACGAGAGGTTGGCCACGAAAGGCCTTGAAGCGGGATGCTAACTGATTTCGTTTCTCGGAGAGAGCTACCGAATCAGCTTCGACAACATCGTCCCTGACGGCTCCCTTCAATTCCTCAATCAACTGGCGCTGAAGCGAACGAAATCCACGCAGTGATTTCACCATCCCTTTCTCTATCTTTACCAGGGAATTGCTCAACTCAGTCGACTCTGTAGAACGAGCCTGATAGGTGAAACCTGCTTCCCCGAGATCGCTCTCTCGCCTCTTCCCGGCATCCATGTAGGCTTTTTGGGCCTGGGCCTTTCGTTTCCCCTGGGTTTGCTGGATCCCACCAATCACCTGATTTCGAACGGTGATCTGGGCTTTGTCGATGGTCAACTCTCGCTCACGTGTCACTGCCGTGATCTCCTCTTTCCGAGCGTTTGCTGATTCCTTGAGCTTCTCGATTTTCCCGGAAGTTGCCTCCTTAATAGCGGCTTTTTCGTCGGCCACATTCTGGCGGAGACTGGAATCCCTCAATTGAACAGCTCGTTCAAATCCCTTTTCCCGGGCGGCAAATGCCTCCACCCCGGTGGTCAGGTCCTCGAGAAGTTTCAGGGTCTCGTTCGCAGATAGACTATTCGCTTTCACAGTCGTTTTTCAGTTTCTGAAGTACTTTATCGAGATCGTCCATTGCGGCGACGGCATGATCTACCGCATCAAAAAGCGGCTGCATGTAGGTATTATCAAACTCTCGACATTTTTGATCTCTCCACACCTCTTGCGTTTCCTGCCACGATTTCAGCAACTCCTTCGACAACCCGAACAGGCGCCCTTTCTGATGGTTCATGCTCATGATCAACCGGGACTCTCTCCCGAGGTATAGGCATCGAGATTACGAATGGCTTCCGCGAGGAAGTTCAGCGCATTCTTCGTATCTGTGTCCATGAGGTGGCGCAACTTCTCCACCTTTCGTGCCTCCGGCTCCACCGCCGAATCAAAATTACGAAGCCAGGCGGCCACCGCCCGCATAGTCGTCTCCAACTCGCGCATTTCACGACGGCGTTTGTTAATCTGCATCGTCAGACCCGTCTTCGCATTCTGCAGATTGGAAAGCCGGGCAGTGAACATTTCCTGCTCCAACATCTCGAGATCACGCTGCTTGCGTTTCATCTCGTGCTCGAGCTTCATTCTCTGCTCTGACTGAAGCCAGATCCGGGTCCGTTTCACATCGTCACTGACTTCGTCGAGAATCAAACCGGCTCGCTCAACAAATAGCAGCAGGTTGGAACGGAACCGCTCCAACGCCTCGATATTAGTAACATGGGCCCGATCCGACACGCTGACTTCAACGCTGATTTAAGTAATCCTCGATTCGCTGTGCCTTGCGCAACAGGAATGGTCCCTGGTGACTTGAGCTCTCCATAAACCGGCGCAGCACTTTCATTGTGTCCTGGAATTCCTGGGCAAACTTAGCGTGCTCGTGATCCTGCCATGTGTCACTCAGGGCCGAGAATCTCGCCTGCAGCGATGAGAGTGAATTCTGGAGATCTCCATTGAATCGCTTCAACTCCTCGGCAAACCGCCGCAGTTCATCAGGATCAACTATCGCCTTTGACATACCGACATCGTAGAGGACCTGCCGAGCCTGACGCAATCCGAATCCGGCACTCAGGTGTCATTTTCCCGTCACCGGGAGATTGAGCCCCCTGAAGATCCCTCCCCCTTTCAGTTTGCGGAATGGGGAAATGCAGCTATCAGATTGCGTATGCTCACCATCCGTAACCTCAAAAAATCCTATGGCGGCCGAATCCTCTTCGAAGGTGCCGACCTGCAGATCAATTATGGAGAGCGCGTGGCGCTGGTTGGTCCCAACGGGGCCGGTAAATCCACGATCTTCCGCATTATCCTGGGTGATGAGGAAGCGGACAAGGGAACGGTGGAACGTGACGAGTGGACTCTGACCGGCTTCCTGCCCCAGGAAAGTGAGGAAGTGGGTGACTACACGGTGCTGGAGATCGCGACCGGTCGGGCCGGCATGCTCCAGGATCTGGAGGCAACTCTCAAGTCTCTTGAGGACGCCGGAACGGTTGATGTCCCCGAATACTATGAAGCCCAGGGCAAGTTCGACGCCCTCAATGATCCGAAAGTGGAGGCCAAAGCCAAGGAAATGCTCCGGGGTCTCGGATACGAAGAGGATCGATTCGAGCGTCCTGCCAAGGAAATGAGCGGTGGCTGGATCATGCGGGCTCACCTGGCGCGCCTTCTCGTCATCGAACCAGACTTGCTCATGCTGGACGAGCCCACCAACCACTTGGACCTCATGTCCCTGCTCTGGTTCCAGAACTATCTGAAGAACTACTCCGGAGCGATCCTGATGATTTCCCACGACCGCCAGTTCATGGACGAGTTGGTCGAATCAGTCCACGATATCGATGACCGCAAACTCATTCACTACACCGGCAACTATTCCGACTACCTGAAGCAGCGCCAGGAGAACTACGAACGCCACAATCAGGCTTACAAGAATCAGCAGAAGCAGATCAAGGAACTCCAGGAATTCGCCAACAAGTTCCGCAACGTCTCTTCCAAGGCATCGCAAGCCCAGTCCAAGCTCAAGGAAATCGATCGCATGGAAAAGATCGAGAAGCCGCTGGCCCCGAAAAAGCCTTTCCGATTCCAGATCCCCGACCCTCCTCGAGGCGGCCAAAAAGCACTCGCCCTCAACGGGGTCCACTTTGCCTACGGTAACCACAAAGTCTACGAAGGCCTCGACTTCGAAATCGAGCGCGGCGAGAGGACGGTTCTGGTCGGTCCCAACGGCTCCGGTAAATCCACGCTTATCAAGCTGCTTGCAGGTGAACTCGAGCCTCAGCAGGGCGAATACAAACCCGGCCACAACGCCAAGATCGGCTATTTCTCTCAGCACCGTGCCGCCTCTTTGAACCCGAACAATTCAGTTCTCTCCGAAGTTCTGGAGGCAGCCCCGACTCTTCGTGAAGACGAAGCGCGCGGCATCCTCGGCTCGTTCATGTTCCGCAAAGAAGAGGTCTACAAGATGACTAAGGTTCTCAGTGGCGGAGAAAAAAGCCGACTCAATCTCGTGAAATTCCTCGTCGATCCTCCGAACATTCTCCTGATGGACGAGCCGACCACTCACCTCGACATCCTGACGGTGGAGTCTCTCATTCTCGCCCTGGCAAACTACCAGGGAACCCTGGTCTTCATTTCGCACGACGTTCACTTCATCAAGGAACTCGCCACAGACGTCATTCACGTCGCCAACGGCAATGCGAAACGCTACCACGGCGATTGGGATTATTTCATCGAGAAGTCAGGCGCCGGAGACGAGCGTGCCGCATTGACCGCGGATTGAATCAGCGTGTTCGGTCGCCCTGCTTTCTTCTGGAAGCTCGCAGACCTCATCAATGTCTGAGAATCAACTTCCCGCAAGTCTCAGGTTTATGCCCTCAGTTCAACCCGGCTGAAGGTTCTTTCCCTTCGGATGGCCCTGAGCCAAATGACAAACTCAGGTTCCATTCTGCCTTCAGGGCAGTATCCACGATAAGCTTGCACAGCGAGTGAACGATTTGCTCGTTCAGGACCAATTCAATCCCCTCACCCTCCTCCGGATGCATGCACAGCATCGCCTGCGAGTTTGGTCCCGGTTTGACTCCGACACTGAACAATAGAGTCGGTTGTTCCCCGAGAGGCAGGTAACTGCTCTCTTCGTAAGCGGTGTTGAAATCCCCCTGAGCGACGGCTTTCTGGTGCTCGATTTCTTTTTCCGTCAACTTCACCAACTCATCCTGAACCGATGCTGGCGGCGCGTCCTGAGCTCCCTTTCCCGCCTCATCGAGAACGCGGGCGAGAGTGTTCCAGAGAATCCCGGTATAGCGCCTCGTCATCCAGAAACGAAACTCCTGCCGACTCTTGGTATTCAGCCGAAAAAGGATTCGATCCTCTGTCGATACATACGACATCTGAATCTGATGCATCTGGCTCATAACGGAACTCGATTCCTAACTTAGACTCAAGACGCTACCCGAGCAATTCACTCAAGTAGACCGTTTCCTTTCTTTTAATCGATTCCTGCGCAGCAAGGCAAACGGCAACGGCAAGGCGGGCCGATTCCCCGTCGTTGAGTGGCCGCTTTCCTTCACGGACGCAGTCAACGAAGTGTTCCAACTCCGGCTTGATTCCGCGATCCACGCGTCCCGAGCCATCGACAAAATTAGCCGCATCACCCTCGTCAGCGATCTGCATCCTGACAGGCTCCGAATTATCGAACTTATGATGAACCAGTTCCAAGGCCTGGTTTCTCGTATCAATTCGTCCTTTGTCACCGCAGGCGCCGATTTCACATTCGCCTCCGTTGGGAGCAAACAAGCAGAGTTCCAGGGTGGCACGACGCCCGTCCTCGTATTCGATCAGAACCTGCGCATTATCGAGAATCTCGCGATCTGTCAGCACGTTGGTGCCGCCATGAGCTGAGACCCGAAGCGGCGGTTTTTCCATCATCCAGTTAAACAGGTCAATATGATGCACGTTCTTTTCGAGGATAGTGCCGCCGGTGAGCGCCTCACTGGATCGCCATCCCGGGCGCATCGGCCCACGAAACTCCCGACACCACATCAGCTGGAGGTCGCCGATATCGCCGCCCTCGATCATACCTTTCATGTGCTTATAGAGCTTTTGGAAACGCATTTCGTGCCCTATCTGCAGCACACAATTGGCCTCACCCGCCTTTTCAATGATCTCATTGCATTCCGCGATCGTCAGCCCCAACGGCTTCTCACACATGACGTGCTTACCGGCCGCCAGCGCGGCCAACGCCGCTTCGTAATGTTGATCGTTCGTCAGGGCCACAATCACAGCATCGACAGCGTCGTTGTTGACCACCTCCCGCCAGTCTCTAGTCGTGACCAAATGGTCGCCGACGAGTTCCTTTGCCGCCTGCAGGCTTTCATCACTTCGTGAGCTCACCGCAACGGTGTCTGCCCCATCAATCAGGAGCAAGTTTCTCAAGTGAGCTTCACGGCCAAACCAACCGGCACCAAGTAGTCCGAAATTCATACACCGCCAGTCTTACGGCAGGTGCCGTCGGCCATCAAGCCCACACATTCAGCAGCACCACGCCAGCGACGGCAACAAGCGCCCCCATGATAGCGAGCCGTGACGGATGATCATGCTCATTCCAGGCTGCCAGGGGAATCATTACAATAGGAGTAGTCGCCACCACCGCCAGAACAATGCCACTTTGCAGGGAACTCAAGGCCCATTGAAAACAACTCACTCCAATTACTGGGCCAAACAAGGCGGCTCCCAGGAGCCACGGAGCCAGTTTCGGATCCAGTGGATTCCCCCACTGTTTCCACCCCTGGTTTTTACTGAAGACTCGAATCAGGACCACCACGACAGCAGCGAAAAGAAAACCGGCGAGGACGCGCTGGAACGCCGCACTGATTCCATTGATCACCATTCCGACCTCCACAGCGGCCTCTTCGGCCTTGCGGCTGATCACCGCTCCGGTCCCCTGCCCAAATCCGGCCAAAATGGCGCAGAGAACCCCGAACCCGAAACTACCGCGACGCATCATCTTCTGGCGTGACTTGGTCCCGGGTCGCAGAGCCATCGTCACCCCGGCCAAGATAATCGCTGCGCAGACGGCAACCTTGAGAGAAATTCCATTGCCGAGCCAGATCCACTCCAGCCCCATGGCGAAGAGCGGCGCCAGGCAAAGATTCAGCAAGATGGTCAGACGCGACCCAATACGTTCATAGGCGAGGAACAACGCCACATCGCCAATTCCGAATCCGACGACGCCGCTGAGTAGAAACCATAGGAACGGTTTGCCGCCGACCGAATCGGGCCAGGCGAGCAACACGATCGCTCCAAGAACGACCGCTGCGATGAAGAGCCTCACCGCATTTCCCCAGATGCTGCCGAGAGTCACGGCCACCCGTTGCCCCGTCACAGCGGACAAGGCAAAGAAAAGGGTCGTAAGAATGGCGCCTATCATGAATTCAACCGGCCTGCGATGCGTGGTTGCAATCGCAGTTGCAAAGGCAACGCTATCCGGAAAGATTTGTAAAGCTCATGCAGTCACCTGAAACCGCAGCGCCCCGCATCCTCGTCAACGGCGAACTCTTGTCTGCCGATACGCCCATACTGCGCTCTGATGACGGTGCCTTTGCCTTCGGCCAGGCCCTGTTTGAAACCATGGCTGTCTATCGGGGCAGTGTCTTCGCCCTCGAAGCTCACTTAAAGCGGCTCAGTCACGGGGCTGACCGCCTTGCGTTGAGCGTTCCGACAACGGACGCCATCCGGAATCAAATCGCGACTCTTGTTAAAGCGAATCAGCTCGATTCCGTCGACAAAGCACGGCTCCGAATAACGATCACTCCGACAAGCATTGTCCTGACTTCTTCCAAAAAGATCGGCTACGCTGAGGCAGCCAGTACCATCACCGTCCCCTTTGCACGAAACGAAAAGAGCGCTCTCTCCGGGATGAAGACCATCAACTATGGGGAAAACGTCGTCGCTCATAGACTGGCGACGGAAGCCAACTGCGATGAAGCGATATTCCCCAACACCCGGGATCAACTGTGCGAAGGCACCTGGTCCAACATATTCGTTCTCCTCGACGGTGACTGGCTGACGCCGGGACTGAACTCCGGGTGTTTGCCGGGCGTTACCCGAAGCATCCTGCTGAAAATGAAGGAGGATTCTCTTCCTTCCATAGCCGAGTCCACCATCCCTATAAATGACCTTGAACGAGTTGAGTCCGCCTTCCTCACCTCCTCCATTCGCGAAGTCCAACCCGTCGCGAGCATTGATGGACGGGCGCTTCGCGGCCTCAGCTGCCCGGTCACCCGTGCCTTCCAAGAGGCGTATCGCAACTGCGTGACTACCGGGGGCTAGTTTCGGACTTACGCGAATTCGTGAGATACAGGGATCACCTTTAGCATTGCGGTTCGCCCGGGAAATGGCGACGCTTTGCCAATGCGAACCTTTCCCCTTTCCCTTGCCGCCGCTGCGTCAGTGGTTCCGCTTGGATCCAACGCCGTAGATTTTGAAAAGGAGATCCTGCCTTTTTTCCAAGCCAAGTGCATCGAATGCCACAAGGCTCCCTATGAAGAAGGCGGGAGAACGAAAAAGCCGAAGGCAGGACTTCGGATGGACGCTGCCTGGGCAATCAACATGGGCAGCGAAAATGGTGCCGTGATCGTTCCTGGCAAGCCCGACGACAGTGAGCTTTACTACCGCGTCACACTCCCCGAAGACGACGATGATTTCATGCCGCCAACCGGCAAGGCAGATCCCCTCACTAAGAAAGAACTCGCTCTTTTCAAAAAGTGGATCGAGGGAGGAGCGGATTTCGGAGACTGGGTCGGCAACCTCGAAGGGAAACCCAAGGAGGTCACCACTGCGGTTGGAGAACCGGCTATTTCAGAAATCCAGGAAGTCTACAAACGCCTCTCTGAAGCAATTGAAGCCAAGGCTCCCGAGACCTGGGAGTCTGTCACCGAAGCAGGCGGTCGCGTGGCCCGGCTGTCAAAGACCAGCCCCCTACTCGCGGTCGACTTTCGCCTGACTACTGAGAATGCCAGCGACGAAGTGATTGGTTCCATTGGTGCCGTTTCACCGAATATCGTTCACCTCGATCTATCAAAAACCGCTGTCACAGACGGAGCTCTCTCCATCCTCAAGGAATCGCCGAAACTGGTTCGCCTGAACCTGAGCCAAACCGGTATTACCGACGCTGGACTTGCTCACCTGAAGGGCCTGAACGAGCTGCGCTACCTCAACCTCTACGGCTCCGAGGTCACTGACGCCGGCCTGAAGAATCTTGAAGGTCTCAAGAGCCTCGAAGCTGTCTACCTGTGGCAGTCGAAAGCCACCGAAGCCGGGGTGAAAAAGCTCCGCAGCGCCCTGCCAGATGCCAAGATCAATTTTAAGTAGGGCGGCGAGTCTGTATCTCCTCACCGCAGCGGCTCTCGCTTCTCCGCTGCTGGCCCAGTCGCCTGTCGACGACGCCTCTTTGAAACGGCAGTTTCAAAAGGGGCTGGCTGACATTTACGACTCCAGCGATTTTCCGGCACCTGCAGCCATCAGGCGCCAACTTAATCGGGAAAACCCTCACGAGGGAAACATTCCCAAAGCCAGGCCGGGCGACGCGGTTGAAGCCTCAAAGCTTTACAACCATGCCCGCAAAGCCACTCTGGTTGTTGGTCACCTCTACCTCTGTGATAAATGCGACAACTGGCACCTGGCTACCGCAGGTGGTGTCCTGATTTCGCCTGACGGCCTTGCCCTGACCAACCATCATGTTCTCGCCTTCGACCGTGCTTCAATCTTCGGAGCGATGACATCCGACGGGAAAGTCTATCCCATCATAGAGGTGCTTGCCGCCTCGCGGAAAGATGATGTCGCTCTGATACGCATCGATTCAGACAAGCCGCTGCCCCATGTCTCGCTGGCGAATTCGGCTCCTGTTGGAACTTCAGTTTACGCCGTTTCTCATCCGGACTCCCACTTCTACGCCCTGACCAAAGGACATATTTCACGCTATTCAATTTCACCGAAGCAAAAGACTCAACGCCTCGAAATCACCGCGAGTTTCGCACGCGGCTCAAGTGGATGCGGAGTCTACAACGAGTTGGGGCAATTAGTCGGGCTGATCTCTTCGACGAACTCGATCTACTACAACCAGGACAAGGAGGTTCAGAAACACCTTCAGATGGTGATCAAGACTTGTGTTCCGTTGTCAGGTATCGAGTCACTCTTTCAGCCTGCGAAAAGTGAGCCCTAGTTCCCGGCAACTTTTTCGGCCCATTCCACGACCGGCGAGGGTTCGTGCAGCGAATGCGGATGATGGCCGGCTCCCGCTTTCACAATCGCGGTAATATCTCCACCATTCTCGCGAAAAAACCGCTCCAGCAGTCCTGTATTCTCGCTATAGGGAACAACATCATCCGCTCCCCCGGCGACGATCATGACGGGCACGCCGGCGTCTACCAACGTCTGCATTCCATCCAGAGGTCCCTTCCATGACTCAGCCGATGATTCATCCAGCCCCCACGCTTCGAGGCAGCGCTCCCACGTTTTCGTAGATTTGTCCCTAGGCCAGGAAAGGATGTTCATCACAGCCGCGTCAAGATAGATCCCTGCCACCTTATCCGGATTGCGAATGCTCCAGAGTGTCGCCGGCAATCCTCCTCGGCTGAAACCTTCCATCACGGGCCTCTCAGCCAGGTTCAGTTTCTCACAAACGACCGGGTAGAAGGCATCGAAAGCTGCCATGGCATTGGGGCCACCAAACTCATTCGACACGTCGATATAGGCGACATGCCACCCTCGCTTCAGCAACGCAGTATCGACCGAGGGAAATGCTCCCCAAAACCGGCATCGCCAGATCCACGGTCTCCCTGCGGCAGCCTCCTTCGGCAGTGCGACCCGGCATGATCGTCCCTCGACCTCAAACTCGAATGTCTCAAAATCGCTCAGCGTGATCGCCGCTTCGCCTTTGCCTTCGAAATCCTGAGTCACCTTGCGAACCTTGTGAGTTTCCGAGTCGCCGATGTAGAGATCGCCATTGATCGGATCAACACCGACTCCATGCAGGCGAGCCATCGCACACTTCAGCGGATCGGGTGCATCGGGGCCGTCGCCTTTATTTCCTGTTCCTGCAATCACCCTCACCAGCGGTTGGTCCTCTCTCAAATCGATTGCCCGAACGGTATGGGATTCCGTATCTGCCAGGTAAATGCGGGTGAAGTCCGGTGAGCAGTCCACCCCTTTCGGTCCTGACAATTCCGATTCGAGCGCTGGCCGCGCGTCCGCATGAAATCCCTTTGCCCCCGTTCCAGCCATGTGCGTGAGCGTGTTCGCATCCGGATCGAGATGGAAAACCTGGTTCCCTTCACGGAGAGCCAGGTAGAACGTATTGCCTGGCCCCTGGCACAGAGCCCTCGGCCCCTTCAGCGGAGTATTCGGACTGATCGTAGCTCCGTCCGGCGTCTCGTCTTTATTCCCGTTTCCACACCAGGTCTCAATCATACCACTGGAAAGATCGACTTTCCGAATCCGCTGATTCCTGATGTCACAGATCAGAAGATAGCTGCCGTCCCGACTGATGACGATGGAGTGAGGCTGGCTCAACATGGCTTTTGAGCCGGGACCACCGTCACCCGAGAATCCTTGCTCCCCGGTTCCAGCCACGGTCTCGACGATGTTTCTACGCGCATCGAGACGACGAACGGTATGGCTGATCCGCTCCACCCAGTAAAGGTCACCGGACGGATGAAAACGAATCTCATAGGGTTCGTTCAGATTTGCCTCCAGGGGCGGGCCACCGTCACCGGAATACCCTTGTTTGCCAGTGCCGACGAGGGTGCGAATTTTTCCGGCCTTCCGGGAAATACTCCGAATCACATGATTGTTCGTGTCGCAGAACACGATGTCTCCGTCCGGCCCCACAATGACACCAAAAGGGTTGTCCATTCGCGCCTCGAGTGCGGCGCCGTTGTCACCGGAGTAACCGGGCTCGCCGGTTCCGGCTACCGTCGAAATGTGCGCCTCTTCGGCGACCGCACACAGGCAGGCAAAAGAACCAAGCGAGAACAACCAGATGAAAATCTTCATGCTGCGAGAGCATGAGAAAATTCCTCGCAATCTGCCAAATCAAATCAACACGCCATGACGCCGTGTTGATCAGTCGAGGTCGTCCCTTACCAACTGCGAGTGGCGCCGCGGACCAACCCCACCATGACACCCTGAATCAGGAGTTCCTGGGCCGGTATCAGGTCCGGAAACTCGGGGTTCTCGGCCTTGAGAAAGGGTTTACGTCCGTTGGTGACGTAACGCTTCAGGGTCGTCTCTCCGTCAATTAGAGCAGCGACCACATCCTGATCGCGTGGCTCGCGGTATTCGAGAACAACATGATCCCCATCCATGATGTGGGCGTTAATCATCGATTCTCCCCGCACCTTCAAGGCGTAGGCCTTGGATCGCTCATTCAGCCCCATCGACCGAACATCGACGGAGAGTGTGCCATCCGCTTCGGGAGTGGTGTCATCCCCGAAACCCGCCGGAATCGCCCCGTAGATGGGCACATCTACGATCGGCTCGCGTTCAGCAGCGTCAGCAAACATCACCGCTCGCGCTTTACGCTCCTCTTTGACAATCGCCCCCTTCTTCTCAAGAGCCCTCAAGTGACTGACCGCGGCCGTCTGACTCGCGAAGCCAAAATGACTCTGAATTTCCCGGGTCGACGGCATGATACCGGTCCTGCGGTGTTCAGCCTGGAGGTAGTCGAGGATTTCCTGTTGGCGGGCTGTTAACTTCATATTTGAACAGTGTTCCTAAGAACATTAGTTAAAATTCACCGTGCGCAAGTAGAAAAGGTATTTTAATTAGTGAATCCTTTCAGCCATTTCATGGATCGCCGACTAATCATTATCATCGTTGCTGTCGTGGTGGCTGCCCATGCCCTCTTCCTGGTATTCCGGTTGAGCACGAAGGACGAAACCAACGACGAGGCAGGATCAACACCGGCCAATGTCATTGTCGGGGATGACGCGCCCGAGCCCGAACAAGTCGTTGCTGTTAATCCTGAGGAAAGTACTCCCTACGATCTTCTATCCGGTCAACCACCGCGCGCCGAAGCTGCAGATACCCCGCCTTCTCCGGATCGTCCCGCGGAACCAGTCGAGGCCGCCGGAACCGGGATTGAAAAGGTTGCGGTGGATCCCAAGGCGGTGGCCAAAGGCGAAATCCCGGAAGGTGCCATCAATGTGGGAGTCCACACCGGCACGACCAAGCTTTCCCCCGAATTCGCAGAGATCGCCAAGCGCGGAGCCGTTGCCTCTTCAGAGCAAAGATGGGAAGAAGCCCGCGATGCCTACGTCGAACTGATCAACGCGACACCCGATAACGCCCTTGCTTATGCCAATCTCGGAGTGGCTGAGTTTCAGCTCGGCAACCTGGTTGCCGCCTCCGGCAACCTGAAGCGCTCCCTGGAACTCAATTCCTCCATCGCCAACAACTGGCAGACCCTTGGTCTCATCCAGTATGAGCAAAAGGATCTCAATCTCGCGATCTCAAGCCTGACCCGGGCGATCCACGAAGCTCCTCGCGACGCCCAGGCCCGCGTTTATCTTGCCGCAGTAATACGCGACTACGGCTGGACTGAAGCCGCCCTCACTGAATTGAAGCGCGCAGTCGACATCGACCCCAACCTTCCCGATGCCCACTACAACCTCGCGGTGACCTACCTCGAAACCCGTCCCCCCCGAATTGAACTGGCCCGACGCCACTACTACAAAGCGATCGATCTCGGCGCCGCCCCAGCCCCGGAGCTGGAAAAGTCATTCGAAACCACCGAATGAGCAGTCGTGCAATTTGAAGAAGATCGATTAGTATAGCCCCCGTCTCATGAGACTTTTTTCAGCCTCACCTCTCTCCGCCAGCTTATCCGCAATCGCTTTGGCGGTGGCCGTCGGCATGCTCGGTTGCCGCTCCAATGACACCGGCCCTGTCCCGGTGGACACTCGGGCGAACGCTACCCAGGCTGCCACGACAGGCGATACTCAGACTCAATCAGGTTCGGTCACCGCCCTGGCGCCCACGCCCGTTTCGCTAGGCAGCAACTCCAATAAGCCGGGCGCCCCGAGCATCACGGCCAAGTGCGCCATTCTCGTTGACCAATACGGGCGAGTTCTCTACGAGAAAAATGCGGATCAGCGGGTCCCCGTTGCCAGCACCCAGAAACTTCTTCTCGGGATCATGATTTCCCAGGCCGGCAACCTGCAGAAGCCGGTCACCATTGCCGCAGAGGACACCTGGGCTGAGCCGACCAAGATGGGCATCAAAACCGGCCAGGTTTACACCCGCGAGGAGCTCCTCCACACCGTTCTCATTCGGAGCAGCAACGACATCGCCCGCGCGCTGGCACGCGATCACTCCGGCAGCGTTTCGAACTTCGCCGCAGCCATGAACGTCAAAGCCCGTCAACTGGGCATGAACAACTCCTACTTCACCAACGCCAGCGGCCTGCCAACTCCTCCCGGACAATACTCCACCGCGCGCGATCTTACCAAGCTTGGAGCAGCCGCCTTGCGCGACCCTTTTGTTCGTAATTCCATTCGAACCAACTCCACCGTTTTCCGTTTTTCCAACGGTACGACTAAAACCGTCTACAACACCAACCAGGTGCTTCGCGCTTTCCCCTACTGCACCGGAGCCAAGACCGGCTACACCAATGCAGCAGGGCGTTGCCTCGTTTCTTCCGCCACCTACGGCCGCAAGAGCGTGATCGCCGTTATTCTCGGCAGCAAGACGCCGAACGTCTGGAGCGAGTCGGAAGCGTTGCTGCGCTACGGCCTCGGATTGCCACAGCGTTCCTGACACCTTGTTTGGAGGCTACCCGCAACAATTTCCTCCAAAAGAATGGTACCAATACCCAACCGCGCGATGAACGCAGATTGCACCCGATTTATCCTCAAAGGCTGCCGCTCCCCCTCACCAAGCCACGAGGCCTGAGTGCCGGGTTCGCCCGCCGCACCAGCATTGAATCTGTAACATTTCAGCGGATCGACCGTATTTATAGGTATCGCCGTTCGTCTAAACAACAGCTGATAATTTTTTGACAATGTGGCCCTTGCAAATACCGCCAGTTCAACAAACGGTGCCCTTGGGCTTCCTAAGCTTTTCCTGAACCTTTTCCTACCACCACTTTATGAATCTCCGCCTGCTCTCCATCGCATTGCCGATTCTCGCGGCTTCACTCCTTTGCCAACCAGTTTCCCTGCAGGCCGAGGATCCCAAGCAGTTCATTGAACTCGGCAAGGGCGTAGCCCACGCCAAAGATGGTGACCGTCTTGTCCTCTTCCTTCTCGTCGAGACGTTTGCCGACGAGACTGACGCCATTCTTGAGGCCATCAATGAAGAGCTCGACGGTAAAGGAAACGAATTTGTGATCGTTCGCTGCCAGAACGAAAGTGCGGAACACCGCAAGTTGTTCGAAGAGCGTTTCGAACAAGACCCTGACAAAATGCCACTTGGCGTTGTCACCAAGGCCAACGGCGAAGTAGTCACTGGAACAAACGGGAAATCGCCCGAAGCCTACCGTATCGTGATCCAGGCAAGTCGCATCCAGGCGGGCTACGAAACCGATCCAAACAAGATTGCGGCACTAAACGACGCCATCATGACCGACGAGGAAGCCGCCAGCACCGTCTTTGGGCTGAAGCGAAGCGACGTCGAAGTCACCAAGCATCTCATCACCAAGTATCGGGACTGGAAATTCGCCGACGGAAGAACCATGAACGCTGCGCTTCTCGAAGCAAACGGTGCCACGGGAACCTTTATCCTCGTCGACGGCAAAGAGCAGGAAGTCGACTTCAACACCCTCTCCGATGCAGACAAGGGCTACCTCACTATCGTTCTTGGCGGTAACAAAGCCCCCTGATCCGGTCAGCGTGTGATTGAGAGATTCACGCTGGTGACACTCTCCTCCTCCGCCAAAAGCTCCTCCTCCGCCAAAAGCTCCTCCTCCGCCAAAAGAATTGAAAACGCGCCACCGGTTTCGCTTCCTTTCGCACCGGCCAACAACTTGGGCTTCTCTTCAACGACTAGAACGATTTCCCGGGCTGGGCTTTCGTCGCAGACTTTGGTTCTGTTGGCGTGAAATTGCCGACTCCAATCTGTATTAATCTGTAGAAACGCTGCGGAACTCTTGAGGAGGTCGCTGCGCTGAGCTGCTGAATAGTTTCGCCCGAAGCCTCTTTTTACACCGGCTTCACCTTCGACCTGTCCGGAGGACGAGCCGTCTACTAATCTACGGCAGCGCTTCCACTTCCGGCAAACCGTCCGCCATCCCGGCCCCGGTTCGCTTCAGCTCAGCAATAGTCGCATCCCGCATTGCCTCCACTTTCTCGCGATATTCCGGATTCCTTGCCAGGTTAACGAGCTCGTCTGGATCGTTTTTGAGGTCGTAGAGTTCTTCGGGTTCCCCGGGGACCAGGGTTCGGATATACTTGGTTTCGCCATCGACCAGCGAGACCCACCACGGAACCACTCCGCGCATCAGCAGCTTTGCGCGCGACTCGGAGTCGTCACCCACCGGAACCTCGTCGGCATTTGAACCATAACTATCGCCTGTATGCACGGTGAGCACGGGATGCTCCCATTCCGCACCCGGATCTTGAAGCAGAGGCGTTAAGTCATGTCCATGCATTTCCCAGGGAAGCTCCATCCCGGCAACCGAGAAAATCGTAGGAACCACGTCAGTGCCGCCGACCGGATGCTGGCACACTTTGCCTTTCGCAAATTTCGAAGGCATCGAGATGACCATGGGGGATCGAATATTGGCGTCGTATGGCGCCTTCTTAACCTGGAAGCCATGCTGTCCCCAGGCAAAACCCTGGTCGGAAGTGAAGATGATCAGGGTGTTTTCATACTGACCGGACTCCTTCAGCGCTTCGACCAGTTCACCGACACCCTCATCCAGCGACTTCACCGCCTGGTTCACCTGTCGGACCCACTCACTCAGGGTCTTTTTGCCGTTCGCCGAGATCCCCCCTTTAGTTTTTCCTCTGGCGAGGACGGGTTCGCCATCCGGACCCAACACCCATTGCTCGACCTCCCGGGAATAGGTGGGCTTTCCAGCTCGCGGCGGATAGATGTCAGCAGGATCCTCGACTTTAACTCCCTCGTAGTCATTCAGGTGGCGATCAGCCGGGGTGAACGGTCCATGGACACCGCCATAGCAAACCCAGAGATACCAGGGCTTATCCTCGTCACGCCCCTCATTACCCCTGAGATAGTCGACCGCCCACTCCGTGTAGTTATCGGTCGAATAGCCTCCCGTCATGACAGGCTCACCTCCATTTTTTTCAATCAATTGATCGTAGTAGTAAGCCCTGGAATTTTTAGGATAACGCGGTCGATTCCAGACGATCTGGTAATCCCAGTCACGCCCGTATCCAGTATCCGTTCCGGTGTGCCACTTGCCGATCTGGGCCGTCTGATAACCGTTTTCGCGAAATACTGAGGGCCAGAAACGACACTGTTCCGGGTCGTACTCACTTCCCGGGTAGGCTCCCTCCATTCGCATCGACTCGATCCCATACTGATGATGTCCCGTCAGCAGGGTCGCCCGTGAAGGCATGCACCACGTCCCGATCGTGGCATGATGAAACCGCACTCCGCTTTCCGCCAGCGCATCAATGTTAGGAGTCTCGACCCAATCGTAGGACTCCGGATAGCACGAGACGGTGCGATAAGAGTGATCGTCCGTATAGATGAACAGGATATTCGGTCGATCATCTGCCCCGAGGCAGGAGACGATCAAAATCACGAGAGTCGCAACAATTGAAAGGCGCATGTGTCCTTTTCCACCGGTTGGCGGAATCACTCAAGTTTCAACTCTGGCGCAAACAGGAGATCTCCAGCACTAGCTGTCGTATTTATCCGGGACTTCGTCTTCGTTCTCGAGATAGAACGCGGTTTGAACGACATTAAGACCGTAGTTAGCGATCAGCTCAAACTGATTGTTCATATCGATGACCACCATCTCCGTCTTCACCGTCGAGTTATCCAGCGACATTCGCTTCATCGCCTCTTTGTTGTGCTGCTTGCGCAGTCGGTCGGTCTGCTTTTCGAGCTCTTCTGCTTTTTGGAGACGCTCCTCCGTGGCTCCCTCGGAAAGCACCTCCGTGTAGAGGTCAATCAACTGGACAATCTGGTCGGCAAACTCGCGAACCTTGTTGGTGGCATCCTCCTGAAGATCGCGATTCTTGGAATACTTCTGACACGTGATCTGGATGAGTCGGAAGATCGCATCAGAAACCTCTTCAAGTTCAGAGACGATCCGCAGCATGCGTCCCACCGAGCGTGCATTTTCCGTGCTTAGGTTCGCGGCTGACGTTCTCACGAGATATTCAGTAATATCATGAGTCAAGACGTCCGCATCGTCTTCCAATGCTTTGAGTCGTTTGACTTCGGCGCTCAGATCCGTGTTCGGGTCATTGAAGACCGCGAGGTAGCCTTCGAACATTTCCTTCGTGATGCCAGCGAGTTCGAGGGTTGCTTTCTCAGCCTCGGGAATATTCAGTTCGCCGATATCGACCATGCTCGATGATATGAAGCGCAACCGCGGGGATGAATCTTCCTCACTTGGCTCCGGTTCCTTTACCCACCTAGTGACGAGGCGGGCAATCTGCGGCACAAAGGCTATCAGCAGGCAGATATTCATCAGGTTGAAAAGAGAGTGGAAAATGGCCAGCTTGAAGCCCACATCCGAGGTGTGCTTTTCCGTTCTGAAGCTGTCGGGCAGGTGATCCCCGAGCCAGTCAACCGCCGACAAAAACGGAAAGAAAGCGATCAGCATCCATATCACTCCGAGGATGTTGAATAAAAAGTGAGCCCGCGCCGCTCGTTTCGCATTCACATTGGTCCCTATCGACGCCAACCACGCCGTCACCGTCGTTCCGATATTCTCACCCAGGACAATCGCCGCCGATTCCTGGAATCCGATCCATCCCTGGATGGCAAGCGTTACAGTTATCGCCATCGCCGCTGATGAGGACTGCACGATCAGGGTCAAGAGAACGCCAATCACGAGAAAGATCAGAATTGAGAGATAGCCCTTACCGGAAACACTCTCCACGAAAGCGCGGATACTCTCAGCCTGCGCCTTTACCGCCATGTCTGTACTGGCAAGCATGCTCTTCACATCCGGAACCGACTCCTTAAGCAGGTAGAGCCCGTAGAACAACAGACCGAATCCAATCAGCACTTCACCGAAGCTCTTGAAGCGGTTCTTACCAGCAAAGAAGAAGGGCAGGCCGATTCCGATGATGGGAAGGGCAATCTTGGACAAAGAGAACTTTCCGACAGTTGCAATGATCCAGGCCGTCAGGGTGGTTCCCAGGTTGGCCCCCATGATGACCCCGATTGACTCAACCAACGTGAGCAGTCCTGCATTCACAAAACTCACCACCATCACCGTTGTGGCGGATGAAGACTGAATCAGTCCGGTTGTCACCAGTCCGGTCCCCACACCCGCAAATCGGTTGTGGGTCATCGTTGCCATGATGCGACGCATGCGGTCGCCGGCGGTGCGCTGAATCCCCTCGCTCATCACCTTCATTCCGAAGAGAAAAACGCCCAGGGCTCCTAGGATTTTGAGAATAAAAACGAGGGTATCCATTGATCGTCCCCGACTTGAGCAAATGTGACAGATTTGTCACGTCGAAATCGGCACCATATTCAGAAAATTTACGCCCCCCGATTTCCCTCGCTCTCCAAACGAAACGGGGCGACCTCTCGGCCGCCCCGCTACGGGTGTTGCTAGGAGTTAACTGAAGAAAAGATTTAACCGTAGGTCCGGGTGAACGTATTGCAGGTTCCGTCGGAGTAGTAGGTGCGGTAGGTGACCACGGTGACATAGTAACTGTGGGCGCGGCCACAGTGGTCATACCGGACTCGACGGTGACGGCATCGATTCACTTCGCAGGTGCGAACGACGTAGCGCGGGGTGCAGTGATTGCCACGATAGCCGTAGCTGGGACGGTAACCGTAGCTGGGACGGTAGCCGTAGCTGCGATAACCGGTGTTATAACTTCCGTAACCTCCGGATGAAACGCTGAAACTGAAGCGTCCGGCCTCGGCCTCAGTGGTTGTTCCGATGAAGGCCGCGGCTGCAATTGCTGTGGTGATGAGAGCTGTTTTCATAGGTCTTAGGGTGGTTCCTGGTGTTGAGTGACAGACGAGCCGGCCGGCTCACCTATTCAACTTTTTGCCAGTTTTCCCAAAACCTAAGTATTTCGGGGCTTTGAAGCACCCGCACCTATTCCCCGAGCGAAGCCAACAGGCCTGCGCGCATCGCCTCAACCGGAGCTTCCCGGTTGAACCAGAATTCGAATGACAGCGCCCCCTGCCACAGGAGCATCCCAAGTCCGTTTGCCGCTCGGGCACCGGCAGCCTCTGCATCGGCAATGAGGCGAGTCCGTGCCGGGGCATAAACCATGTCGTAGACAAGGTGGTGAGGCTCAATCAGAGCCGCGGGAACCACTTCAGGATCCGTTCGCTTCATGCCAACCGAAGTTGCATTGATGATCAAGTCCACCTGGTCGAGCTCTCGCTCCATCGCCTTTGCTTCCCATGGAACCGCAACGAGCCGGTCGGCTGGCCCTTCCAGTTTATCGGGATCCACCAAGAGGTCATGAAGCTCCTCAGCCAACGCCTCAGCTTTCTCCACAGTGCGGTTTACCAGGACGAGCCGCTCGCAATGATCCATCGCGCACTGCACCGCAGCTGCTTTGCCGGCTCCGCCACCAGCCCCGACGATCATGATGCGCAAGTCGGTCAGGTCGATGGAAAATTCCTCCCGGATTGCCCGCTTCATCCCCGGAGCATCCGTGTTGTGGCCTACCAATTGATCGCCATCGATCGCCACCGTGTTGACCGCCCCAATGCGCCGAGACACCTCGGTCATGTCGTCAACAGCATCAAAGACACCTCCCTTGTGAGGGATCGTCACATTGGTGCCGATAAATCCAGCCCCCTTTAACGCCTCGAGCGCCTCCTTCAATTCCTCAGGCTGGATGTGAAGCCTCACATACTGACAATCCAGTCCGGCTGCTTCGAGGCCGGGATTGTGCATCTGCGGGGAACGGGAATGCTTCACCGGATCCCCGAAAACCGAGAGACGCGCCGCCGGGCTGAGGTCCTTGGTAACCCCGGCCCAGTTC
>JABSSQ010000215.1 GCA_013213905.1 Verrucomicrobiales bacterium
AATGGTGCCATGCGGGCACCGAGTTGAGTGTGGCGGTCATTCAGCGGAGAAAGTGTCATTACCTTGACCTTGAACGGGGCCGCCCGGAAGTCAACGACGCTCCTTGACTTGGTTGCCATATAATTGCACTTCCTGAAGTTGGCATTTGAAATCCGCCAAATCCTCACCACCTTCCAGAATGATTCACGATTCCGGCAATCGGATCCTCGACCGCATGGAGGCTTCATTCGGGCGGCTCGCCCTGCCTCAGATTCTTCGCTGGATCGCCGGCTTTCAGGCCATGTCCTGGGGTTTGAGCCTGTTTTCCCGGGAATACCTCGAATTGATCGCCTTTGACCGCGGAGCCATTCTTTCCGGCCAGGTGTGGCGTCTCTTTTCCTGGGTGCTCAGTCCCGTCATCCAGGGACATTCGCCGATCGCAATCTTCATCGTGCTGATCGCGCTGATGTTCATGTTCTTCATCAGCGACTCACTGGAGAATCACTGGGGCGCCTTTCGTCTCAACGTCTATGTGGTCTCAACAATCCTGTTGCTGACGGCGGCCGGCTTCCTCCCAATGCACCCGGTTTTCCTGGGAATTCTCAACGGGACCTTCTACTCGGTCATCTTTCTCGCTTTTGCCGCCTTGTTTCCGAATCACATCATTCACCTGATGATGGTCATCCCGATCAAAGCCAAATGGCTCGGCTGGGCAAATATTCTCCTTCTCCTCGCTACGGTACTTCGAAGCGATTTCTGGGTAGCCCTTGCCGTTCTCATTGGCATGACGCCCTACCTGCTCACATTTGTTCCTGCCTTTGTAGCGGGAGCCAAGCAAAGCAGTGAAGCCGCTGTGAGGAGGCACAAATTCCAAAAATCAACCAGTCCGGAAGGCGACGCTTTTCATGAGTGCGAGTCATGTGGGGCTACCGATATCACTCATCCGGATCGGGACTTCCGGGTGACTGCGGACGGGCGGGAATTGTGCAATGTCTGCCGCGATGCCCTCGCCAACAAAGAGTGATCCCTCTTAGAGGTCGGCGTACTTCGATTCGTAGACTTCGGGCTGGCGGTTTTGAATCACCCGATAGATCCCGTAGCCAAGAACGATGAGTGCCGCCACTCCGAGAATCAGATAGATGTAAGTCCAGTCCATCGGCAACTCGGTTTTTACGACAAGGACATCGGAGGGAGCAGAACTGCGTTCGTTTTCATCCACCATTAACACTCGAATTTCATAGCTGGCAGCCGGGACCAACCCTTTGATGGTCGCTTTAACCAATCGATTGATACGCTCAAATTCGATGTCCTCGTGCGGCACCCACATAGGAATTGGTACCTTGCCCCCGTCAGCCACGAACATCGCCAGCTTCTCAACTTCAAAACGACACAGTTCCGAGTCTCGCGGTGCCGTCCAGCCAACGACAAGGGAGTCACTGCTTGACTCAACCACCGTCAGATCCTCAGGCGATCTCAGGCCAGTCTTAAACTTTCTCTGCTTGAAGGGAAGCGCAACATGACCGGAAGGCGTCGTCATCGCTTCGACCACTTCATCGGAAAGCTGTCGATGCCAGAGAAAATCCTCCGAGGGATTCGTTTGAAGCCTGACTTTCGTGGAGTCAGACGGCACCGCTCCTGATGGCATCGATGAGTTGCCGACATTCGGTGGATCGCCAATCGGCTTCGGTTCAGCGGGGGGCAACGCTGCCCCTGAACTGAGGCGCAACCCATCAAGTGGAGACCTTCCCGAATCAGTTGCCACCACGGGGCTGGTCTCTCCACCCTCCGGCTTGATCACATTGCCAAGCAAACGAATTGGGATGGACTGACCATTCGCCTGAATCCTCATGTTGGCATCGACCACCCCGCGATAGTTGCGCGGTGGATACAAGCCCAGCGAGAGACTGACCTCGGACATTGAACCAAGGCTCTGCCCCGGGTTGGTGAGAAGCCGGAAAGGCTCCGGAATGTGAAACTCCAATGGCACAGCCAGTCCTCCCGTGTTCGTCACAGTAATCTGGCGCTCAACCGCCTTCCCTCCCTGGACCTTGCCAAAATTGATCACTTCGGATGACAACGCGCCGGGCACGCTCACTGCGATTCGACCGGGGACAACTTTCGCGACAACCTTTGCTGCCTGAACATACCCTGTCTTCAACCGGAACTGCACGGCTCCATCAAACGGAGCAGTATCCGTTCTCCAAAGATTGATGGGAATCCGCGTCTCTTTCTGAGGAGCGAGGAGATACGCCTCGTTCAGGCTGCCCTTGAGACGGGAGCTGGCATCGGCGCTGACCCGCAGCGGTTTGTCACTGTGATTCATCACCACCAGTTCCCCTTCGCGCTGATCGGTCTCCTCGTTCATGACCAGCTCCACTTCCGGGCTGATTAACTCGAAAGAAGGCTTGCCGGTCCCCTCCAATTTAGTCGTTCCCCGTTTACTGCGGCTGAACCCAAGAAAATAAGAAGTCTGGCCACTCAACTCCGGTCGAAACGCCACCCTGACAGTGCGCCTGCCGTTCGGGCCGATTACCAGTTTGCCGTCCGGAGGATCAAGAATATGCCATGGAGAACCGACAAACAGCTGCCGCGAAAAGGTTCCGTCTCCACTGTTTACCACTACGATGTCCTTGATGGACTCGTCGCCGATCATGACTTCACCAAAGTCGATACCTTCGGTCACCACAATATCAGCCTTATGGTCAACCAGACTGATATCGTATCTCATCGCAGATGAATAACGCCCGCCCCGATAGCGCACCGCAAAGGCGAACGCGTCTTCCGTCGCTCCTGAATTCGGGTCAGCGTAATAAGTCACTAATGCCTTGTTCCGTTCACTTGGCTTACTGACCATCGAGACAATTCTGCCGGCGGAGGGAAAAGTTCGAATCAGAAACTCAACGGTCGCGCCGGGAGTCTTGGACTCTGCCATGATCTCAAAAGTCACCTCATGCCCCTTCAGCGCCTCAACCTTGCCGGTTTTCGGTATGGGAACCCCAATCTGGTCGGGTGACGGGCCGGCTTGATTCTTCTTTCGATTGAAGAGGCCACCTTCCCCGAATACCTGGGCCTCAGCCGGAAGGCAGCTAATGCCCAATGACACCGCGACCATTGCGGAGCAAAGGCTGTGCATGGTTGATCTTCCGTTTCGAAAGGAGAGCATCTTTGCTGGTAAAGGTGGCGTTGTAACCGCCCCGGGTCAAAAAGAAGGGATTTCAATCTACACCCGCTTCGGAACTTAATCGAGCGGGAACCCCAGCAGCCTGCGACGCATCAAATCGATAGCCAACCGTGTAATCCGCAGCTTGAAGCTGATGCGGTCACTCGGGCTGAAATAGCGCTTCACGAAGGTTTCTCCTCCTCGACTGGCAATTCCAAGATAAACCGTACCCACCGGCTTCTCCTCACTTCCCCCGTCCGGTCCGGCGATGCCGCTCACAGCGATGGCATGATCCGCCCCACTGACGCGAAGGCAGCCCTCCACCATTTGTTCAACGACGGCCCCGCTGACAGCGCCATGTTCGCGAATCAGTTCGGGATCGACCCCAAGGATTGCTGTCTTGGATTCGTTGGAATAAGTCACAAAACCAGAAAGCAACGCACGACTGGAACCGGGGACATTCGTGATGGTGCTCGCGATTTCACCGCCGCTACAACTCTCCGCAGTTGCCACGGTCTCGCCGCGGTCGGACAGCATGTCGACGAGAACCTTTTCAATCGGCTCCTCTGATTCAGCGACGATATCTTCTGCGTAGATTTCGCGGACTCGCTCAGCCGCTTTTTCAACGGCATCCGCCTGACCAATCAATCGAACATCAACTTCACCCAATCGGGCACAGTAACCAAGCTCCACACTTTCATCCGCTTCAAAAAGCGGATCCAGTTCGCCGGCAATCGAGGACTCCCCTACGCCATAAATCCTGAAGTTGTGCCAAACACCGGCTTCGCTGTTGCCTCCCCTGAGATCGGCCATCCGTGGAAAGACGAGGTCTTTGAACATTGGCTTCAATTCCCGCGGAGGCCCGGGCAGAAGGAAAAGATGGGGCGAACTTCCGTCGTCCGCCGCCGGCAAATAGAGACCGGGCGCCGTACCATAAGGGTTACTCAGGACCTCGGCGCCATCAGGAACCATCGCCTGCCGCTCATTGGACTGATTGGGCGTCAATCCCCGGACTTTAAAAAAGGCATTAACCTCTTCCAGAACATCCTCTTTAAGATGAAGCTCCAATCCTAACATCGCCGCCACAACCTCGCGGGTTACATCATCACTGGTCGGTCCGAGGCCGCCCGTGATTAAAATCACGTCAGATCGGGGAAACGCACTGGCAAGTGCATCACGAATATCATCACCATCGGGAATCGTCAGCTGACGCTGCACCCGCAAGCCAAGCTTAAACAACTCCTGCCCAAAGTAGCAGGCGTGGGTGTTCACCACCTTTCCGAGCAACAACTCGGTACCGGTATTGATGACTTCGATTCGCATCGCTTACTCCGAAGCGTCCCCGGAGAGGAATTCCAACTCCACTCGCGGAGCGTCTGCCCAAAGATCTTCCAGGGCATAAAAGTCGCGCTTCTCTTCGTGAAAGATGTGAACCACCACATCCACATAATCGAGGACAAGCCAAAGGCTGGAGGCTTCACCTTCCGCCGAACGCGGGCTTTCCCCAGTTTCCTCCTGGGTATTGTGGCGCACATCGCGACTGACAGCCTTCAAGTGAGGCAGCGAAGTCGCCGAACAGATAACAAAAAAATCGGCCAGAGACGAAATCCCGCGCAGATCGAGAACCTCGATCCTTTCGGCCTGGATTTCATCGGCGTGCTTGGCACAAATGGTAGCAAGTGAAAGTGAGTCGGACACAACGGGCTTTGATTGACTGGGGTAACCTGTCGGTGATTGGGAGATTCGCAACGACCAAATTCATACGCCTCTCAGGAAGGCCTCGGTAAATCAAAGCCGCTTCACCCGTATATTTCTCACCCAGAATGGGATCCCATGATCCTGAATCGTGATAAAACCCTCTGCCGCCAGCGCCTTATCCTCAGGTTTCGCTTCGGCGAGATCAAAATCCTGAATAGTAACGCCGTTGAGGACGACCGTGAGATGATTCCCCTTCATGGTGACTTTCATCTTATTCCACTGGCCGGCCGGTTTGCCTGAATTGGCGGTTGCCCCCTTGGTTTTGATCACCCCACCGAGATCGTGGGGCCCCATTTCATCGTCACCAAGGTCCTCGGAATCCTTGATCTGTACCTCAAATCCGCTATTCACCGGATCGGCCCTGTCCGAAACCCGGAAATAGAACCCGGAGTTCCCTCCTTTTTCATGCTTATACTCAAATTCGCACTCAAAATCAGAATAGCTGCCCTTCAGCCAAACGTAGTGGTGATACCGTTTCCAGCCTTTTTCCCCCTCGCGCGGCTTGAGAAAGAGAGAACCATCCTCCTGAATCACCCAGTTCCCCTCGGTATCGACCATTGACAGATCTACCCCATCAAAAATAGTGCGGAAACCTTCCGAATTTTTCTCAGGATCCTGCGCAAGGATCGTTTTAGCCAAAAGCACCGTTAGCAAACAGACAAGTAGGGATTTTTTCATGTTTCTCAGAATAAGAAGAAATTTTTCCATCGCAAGCTAGCGATAATGTGTCAGTTTTTCCAGAATTCCCCGTCACCCTTGCTAAATGAGATTTCTCCCTTCGGTAATTCTTTGCCTGGCCCTTCCTGTTTCTTCAGGTTTCGGTCAGGACCTCCTTGAAACAGACGTTCTTGGAGAAGATATACCCAGCCAGGAGATCCCCGGCCAGAACTACCTTGAAATCGACGGGCTGACTTCAACGGAGCCATCCAAGGGAATTCAGGGAGTGAAAGCTCCTCCCCTCGGAGTGAAAAACTGGATCCAACTTCCTGAGGGCAAAGAGATCATCGATGTCTCCGATTATCAGGGAAAGACGGTGGTGATGTTGCTGTTTCAAAGCACATGCGAAGCATGTCACAAGCGTGCCTTTCCGACGCTTAAAATGCTCGTCGAGAAGTTTGGTGGTCGGGAGAAACTCGCCTTTCTTGCCATCCAGACTCCTTTCGAGGACTTCTCTGACAACACGGAGTCCAAGTTACAACCCACTGCCGACGAGTTTGGTCTCACAATTCCATTTGGTCACCTCGCTAAGACACCGGGTTTTCACTCCGTAAACGCAGCCTACAATACCGGCGGCACACCCTGGTGGATTATCGTCAACCCTGACGGAATCGTCGAATACAACGGTTTCTACCTCAATCCTGATATCGCTGTGGAGAACCTCGAGAAGATCCTCGCAGGTGAGCCACTCGAGTGATCATACCCCGCCCGCCGGCCCACCCGGCGGACTCTGTTAGTAAGCCACAGTGAGCCCGAAATGGAACTTGCCGTCATTCACGAGGAGAGGGTTCACACCATAGTCTGAGAGCGCCCAGCCATATGAGGCACGGGCAAAACCAAATTCGCCCAGGCGGCAGGTGACCCCCAGTCCCCCGCCGGTAAGTGCCGGGCTGGCTTCGCCCGGAAGAGCATTGCTGATATCAAAGGCAGCCGTGTCGATGAAGGCAAAGAAATTCCAGGTATCGTCAACTCCATCGAAGATATCAACCGGAGGAGAAATCAGTTCTGCAGTACCGAGAATGCCGGAATCGCCGCGAATGATACTTTCGTCATATCCTCTCACGGTAACATAACCACCACCCAGGATCTGCTCGGTGGACGCCAGGCGGTATGATGTCGCTTTACCGGCGGCCCTGAGACGGAACTTGAAGTCACGCGGGAGATTGGTAGTTCGCTCGACCTCGCCGAATCCATACCAGTAGTCAGCCGTTGAGCCGGTTCTCGCCAGCATAAAACTGGCGTCATCATTGTTCTCAAACATCTCACCGGGAGAGCCGACCACCCCTGCTTTCACGCGCGTGTAGCCATATCGATCAGGGACTCCGAATTCATACATACCCCGAAACTGCCCCACCTGGATATCGCTGGCGAAAAGGTTGGCGCCGCCAAAAATCAAATCGGTATCGGTCGACTTATAGTCGAAAGCCAGGGTGACATAGTGACGCCACGAACGATTAAAACCGGGGCGTTCGAGCGGAATGCGATACGCCGCCGTCAGTTGCTTACTGAGACCTTCGATACCCAGGGCTCCGGTGTTCTTTGCCTCACTGCTGACATGGGCACCCACCAGTCTCAAGGTATGACGCCAGGGCAGGAACGCCTGGTAAAAAACTGAGTGAGCCTGCAGATACTCAAATTCCTCGTCGGTTCCGTAGTTATACCCGAATGAATTCTCAAGGCCGAATGGATTCCCGATATTAAATCCGAATGAAAACTCGTTCTGGCCCGTCGACCTGAGACCAGTGTTGGCAAATCCAGCATAGCCCGTCACCTGCCGGTTTTCGTCCACTTCAAGAATCACATTGGTAGTACCGTCTTCCTCACCTTTTTCGTAAACTGCGTTCACCTGGCGAAGAGGATTCTCGTTGAGCCAATCGAGGTCCGCTTCCACAATCCGGCTGTTCACGCGATCGCCCGAATGCAGGCGAAACTGCTGCAGGACATATGCCTCCTTGGTGACAACGGCGCCGTTGACGCTGCGTTCCCCCAGCAAGGCTTCTCTCACGACGACCTGGATCCTGCCCTCGGTGATATTCTGTTCCGGAAAGTAGACGTCTACGAGCGGGTAGTCGCTCTCTCGCCAGGCAATCACGATATCCCTGCCGAGATCGCCCAGCGCGGCCATGGAAACGGGCCTGCCGATGTAGGGCCCCACGATCTCCCTCAAACCTTCCGGAGCCGGCAATTCTTCATCTATCACCACCAATTCACCACTCGGAGCGGCAGACATGGTGGCCTTTTCTTGATGCGAAATCAGCTCGATGGACACGAAATCAACGCCCAGAGGGGTCGTATCCGCCTCCGCCTCTTCTTCCCTGGCATCGCTCACAGTGCCGCCCTGATCTCTCAGAGGGTCTTCCCCTAGAATCTCCCGGCGCTCCCTGACCGCCCGCTCCAAGGGCCGGTTCTGGGCAATGAGGTCCCCAGCGCAAAGGGCCGACAAGCCCAAAGCAAGCAACAAACGGCGCTCAATTACCGGAAATACCATATTTTCTAGAAAGCTGTAATATCAGCCATCCAAAGCCGACGTCAACTCAGAGAATGCATCATCTCCGAGAATCTCGCCCAGTAAAGCAAGGATTTCCGGCTCAATTGGTATCGGAACTGTCAAAATAGAAACAGGTCCATCCAGTGAAGTCACCGGAATTATCATCGTCAACTCAAGAGCCCCCAGAAGTTCCTGGACCGCTCCGGCACGCAAATTCTCGGCCAGGAGGGTCAACATCTCAGCCGGAGGAAGCCCCGCAAGATCCAGGCTGGTTCCCCCATCCTGCATCACGATGATGAGAGGCCCGGCGAACTGGATCGCGCTGGCCAGTTCGATCCAGGCCGCTGATTCCAGGTTGGCATTCAGTTCGCCAATGACGATCACGGGGGGAAATCCAACCGTCCCGTCGAGGTTGAACGGAGGAGCGCCATTGGCTCCGGCCTGGATCACCGCTGCTTGCCCGAGAACCGTCGTCGTGGTTGTGAAGGCGGCGAAAGCACCCGGCGATGGATTGGATGAACCCGAAAAGTTATTCTGGGTCGTGCCCTGATCAGGATTGTTGTTATCAGACGGACCTGCGTTGTTGGTTGTTGTCGTCAGCAACGTGCCCGGGGTGGATGTGATATCTCCGCTGGGGACCGGCAGCTCAAAATTGGTATTGAAGATCGTCGAGGAACCGAAGGTGATTGGGTTTTCACCGAGAAAACCACCGCCCGGGACGTTGAGCGTATCGATTCCGGGACCTCCATCAAGGAAGTTGACCTTACCGTTGTCGGTCACGTTGACCGTGTCATTCCCAGGTCCAAGAAGAAGCTGAACCGCTTCAATCCCGTTAAAATTGTAGGTCGGATTTCGGGTCACACTGTTCGTTCCAACGGCATAAACGTTGGTGCCACCCAAGTTTCGATCATCGAGAACAAAAGTATCAAAACCACCGTTGCCGTCGACCTGATTCACATTGCCCTGATTCTGAAAAATAAAACTATCTTGACCCGACAAGCCATTGAGCAATTCAAAGCCACTGAACTGTCCGTTGTTGAGGAAGCCGGTATTCAAACCGGTAATGCGGAACTGATCATTCCCGGGAGTGCCGTTAAGTGTGTCGATTCCCATTCCTCCGATAACTCTTTCCAGATTGGAAACGCCCCCCACCTGCGTCCCCGAGTTCTGGCCGAAGTCTGCTGCCACCGGATCCGTGAAGCCAGAGTAGTCGATCGTATCAGTTCCGGGTCCCCCGTTGATGAAAGCAACTTCTCCACCGGGCATCATGATGAATCGGTCATCGCCGCTACCTCCACCAATCGTCCCCATGAATGGAGCCCCTTCGTCAAGATTGATGTTGAAAGTGTCATTACCGCCTCCGCCTGAGACTTGTTCAAATCCCTCGAACCGAATCCCACCGATGGTGAAGAACGTTTCTCCACCCAACGGTGGAAGGTTGGCTTCCATCTCGGAGGTCGCAAAGTCCAGCGCCAGTAATCCCCCGGAGCCACCGCTTTCATAGTAGTTCATTGGGAAGAAAGTTGAGACACCGATCTGATCATTTGCTGAAGAACCAATCAGGACGTTGTCCCCGACTTCTGAGCCACCGAACACGCGATTCACATTGGTGAAAGTGACGCCCTCGAGATTAAAGGTTCCCAACACTTCGACATCGATCCCATACATCCCGCCAATCAGGTTCAGGCCAGGAGCATTCACTGGCTGGCCCAGGAAGATGCCGAACTCCCCCGTCAGGTTGACAGGCTGCGGGCTGGTGATCTGACCATTCACGTCCAACTCGAGACCGCCATACAGGTTGATCGGACCCGAGCTGTTCACGTTACCGACATCAAGAGAATTGTAGGCCTCGATAAAGATCCCGTTGGAAGACGGTGAGGTAAAACGCCCGAGAATGTCGGTGCTAACCAGGTTCAAGGCCCCTGAGGCTCCGTTTCCTAACTGAAACAGAAGCCCGTAACCGGTCAGGTGAGAGAGCAATACGTCACCGCCGTAGGAACGCAGTTCAATGTCAGTCGAATAATCCCCGTTAATCAGGTAATCGTAGGAGCCGTGGGCTCCATTCCCGTTGTTGAAGACAATCGCATTGCCGGTCCCGTTACCCTGGCCGGCGAGATTGATTTTTCCTCCACTGCTGTTTGAGACCTGGGAGCGGTTACCGACTTTGGAAAGAAACACCAGTCCGTTGCCATTGCCGCCGTAGGAACGCCCTTCAATGGTCATCTCTCCGCCCGCAGAGCTGATCTGCGACCCGTTGATCGTAACCCCGTCGCCCATGGCATTGTAGCCGAAGATCTCGATGTCGCCCGTTCCGGAACTGAGCATGGCATCATTCAAGAAGATACCCTTGGCGGTAGAACCGGATCCGGTATGGACCTTGAGCAATCCGCTGTTAGTCGTGAAGGTCGGAACAGCGCCGGTCATCGCTCCGCCATTGCCGAGCAGGATTCGCTCATTGGCGTATATCTCAATCCCACCGGAACCTTGCGAGTTGAAGGTCGCTAGGCCATGAGTGACAAACTCGGAGTTGGCGAAGAACTTCAGCGAACTGGCCGAGTTCCAGGTAATATCCACAGAGTCAAAAACGTTAATAATTCCAGAATCCGGCCCTGAAACGTCAGTGGTGACGGTGAGGTCACCCATCCCTTCCTCAAGAAAATCCCGAACATCGCTGGCATAAAGCGTGTTGCGACTCACGGGAGAGCCCGTTATCGGATTCATCACTTCAGCATTCTGGTAACCGGGCATCAGATTGATATTGATCGGATCAAACAGCACACTGCCTGCTCGTCCCACTGGCGCTCCGGCATCGACGGACTGAACAAACCCGGGAAAGGTCACGGACTCTTTGCCTGACAATTCGATAAAGCCTCCGTTGCCGGCAAAGGCTCCCCCTCTGGCTTCAGCTCGACCTTCGAAGTAGAGATCCTTATTGGCAAAAGTGATCACCATGCCACCGTCGCCATCAACGAGCGCATTAGCACTGAGGGTAGCTCCGCTACCGATGCGCGTGGTGGTCGCATTCTGGAAGGCCGTTTCCTCTCCGCGAATACCGCCTCCAACTCGGATTTCACCGCCGCCGGCGTCACCATCAGCAGCGATGCGGGCATTCTCGAGGACCGCAACCTGGTCCCCGACCACGGTGACAGATCCACCGACGCCGCTCGTTCCCGACGCGTCGACAACGCCGCCGACTTCGGCCAGCCCCTCGGATCCGCCATCCACGACAACACTGCCGCCATTATTGCCGCTCGTTGCCTTGAGCGTTCCTGTCGAACGAACCCGACCGCCGCCGGCACGGAGAAAAATCTGACCGCCTTCCCGGGAGACCGCCGTGGCTGCGACCCGCCCCTCGTTTTTCACGGCCATACCGTAAACGTTCCCGCCGTGCGCTTTGAGCTCGGCAATATTGGCATCAATGGTGCCCTTGTTCACCACTCCTGTGTCCTTGCGGCTGCCACCGGCTCCCCGGACAAAGACCCGTTCGGAACCTGACTCAGCGATCAGGACATCGTTACCGGCGGCGAGGCCGACTGTTCCGCGCGGAGCACTGAGTGATCCCGCATTCTCAGTCTGCGCCGCCACCAGGAAGATATCGCCGTCGAAAGCTGAAATGCTACCCAGGTTGACCACCGCAGCCTGCGACGGGCCTCTCAGGGTGTAGTCTCCCCCGTCGAGGAAGTCCTGATCGCTCATTTCCAGCGTCGATGCGGTAAAGCTACCCACATCGACCACCCCCTGGCTGCCAACGAGAATGCCGTTGGAGTTCAACAGGAAGACCCGTCCGTTGGCGAAAAGGTTGCCGTTGATGTAGGAAGCCGTTGAACCCGTCACCCGGTTCAGGGTCGCGGAATTGCTGTTGGGCTGCACGAAGCGAGTCGTCTCGCCGGCGTTGATCGAGAAACTGTTCCAGTTCACGATGCCGTTCTGCGTCCCCTGGATGACCTGGAGCGTGTTGCCCTGGTTCACGAAGGTGATGTCACCAAACTGAACCGCAGCCCCGGCGGGGTTGGCCTGAACAGGCACCGTTCCGAGGGACAGGGCCAGGCACGTGACGACAGCTCCGCTGAGCTTTCCGATGGAGAAGGAAGTTTTCATTTCAGGCGTCGGGTCGGCTTCTAGTCTGGAAACTACTGATTGCCCTCCACTTCGCCTTCTTCTGGTATGATCTCGACCCGCCCTTCTTTAACCTGGGCGTAGCCTTTGCCGTCCTTGACCACGACAGCGTAGAAAGTTCCTCGCGCGGCGGCGACGCCGCTAGGCGTGCGCACCTTGAAATCCAGTTCCCCGGCTGCATTTGGTTTGAGCAGGGCCCCGAGGCTACCGTCCTTGAGGTTGATTGTCACATCGATGGGCTGAGCGTCCTGGTTGACGTTCTCGATGATGACTTCAGAGTTCTCTGAGATTCGAATCGCGGATCTCGGCGTGATGACGATGACCGCTCGCGCCCCGGCTCCGGTCTTGACCGTGCTACCGACGGCGATCTTGTCCCCTTTCTTGAGCGGACTGGCCGCACCGTCCTCAGCAATGAGCTGAACTTCACCGACTGCCACGGTAACATTGCCGGTCTCGGGCTCCGCCTGCAGCAGCAGCGCGGAGAAAATGGTAACAGCGGCGGTGAGTAAGGCAGATTTTATGCAGGCTGGATTTTTCATGATCTCCCCATGGGAAAGGTGCTTTCGCTTCGCGGTGATTTCAAATTGAAGTTTCTACTCAATTGGGTCTTGAGATTCCGACGAATAGGCTTGTTAACTGATGCAAACTTTTTGATGGTTTCCCACGATTATGGCCGTTAAAGCAAATCGCCGCGGACTTTTGACCCTTCTCGCCGCCCCTCCGCTAATGGCTGGTTTCATGGCAATTATATGGTCTACAGA
>JABSSQ010000216.1 GCA_013213905.1 Verrucomicrobiales bacterium
CACGAGGGTCGGTATTCGGTGTTGATAGCACCACTGTTGCAGTCGGATGAGGCAGACTGCATGCACACTATTCAGGGTCAGTGCTAGAAAGAAGCGTCTCCATGGAGGAGTGTCGCGATAATCCTGAAGGTTCCGAGCGATGTCACGGGATAGATTCATGGTTTATGCGCAGCGCTTCCAAAGGAGGTGAAACCGCTCCATTTCATTCGAGTTAAGTGTCTTTTCAGGAGCGTTCCAGAGTCCGAAGCAGAGAAAATTTAAGAAGCTTTCGCGGGGGTGTGAGGTGTCGAGAAGTCCGGGCAGGCCTCTGTCTCGGAAATTGATCATTCGATTTCTAAGGCGGGGAGAGGTGGGCACCTTTGGTTCATATTTGATGTAGATTCCAGAATCTGTAAATTCGTGTCCCAGCCGTTTCGATTCGATTTCGAGGAAAGTCATTTCGACTCTGTGAGAAACGGAGCGATGGAGATCGGTCAGCTTTTCATGGCAAAGACTGGTTCGAAATGGGTGAAGCTTAAATGACAAGCCAACCTGATGATCGCGGAGGATAGCTGTATCGATGGCGAGACGATTGAGCCTTTCATGACGAACTACACAGCTCCAGTGATAGCCACCTCGAGAAGTTAGAATAGCGTCGCCAGTGGCGAGCTGGGCTTTTCGGATGTTGCGAAAGATGAAATCACTGTCTTTCTCGTCGAGAGATTCTGTTTCGAGGAGTTTCCGGGCAAACAGGAGTCCAGAGGCTCGATTCATGAGAAGGCGGGTCGCCTCGGAATATTGCAATGCCGAAGGGTCTCGATGGTGCTCACAGTTTCGGAGCAGTGAATCACCGCCCAGAATCCAACGGTGCCCCATGATGAGATCATAGTAAAACATGGAAGGTGGCGCCTGTTGAATCTCATTGGTCCCAATGATTCGAAATTCAATCTCGATGCCGAATTGTTCAGTCAGCTCATGGCCGATACTGGTGACGGTCTCGCCCCACTTTCGTCGAGCTAGGAATCGATTCCGACTCACGAATACAAAAAACTCCACATCGTTGTAGGGAAGCTCTTCTCCACGTTCCCTAAAGACGCCGCCTTCACCTCTCCCGTATCCGCCACCGAGAGCAATGCCCTTAAGTGAATCTTCCGGAATCGCCAGTAAGAGGGCCTTCCTGCTTGCTTCGCAGATGGTGTCGAGCATCGATTCAAGACTCCTGCTGCCATCAATTGTGTATCTTGATTTCATGCGGCGTGAAAATTGGGAAGGGGAGTGGGAACCCACCGGCCTGGAGTTTCGATGAGATAGCGCTCGATTTGATCGGTGATGACGGGAAGGGGGAAACGCTGACGCACTTCTCTTTGAGCTTTTCCTGCGATCGATGCAGCGAGTGCAGGATCCCCAACCAGGGTTCGAATGCGCGAGGCCAGCTCCGGTGAATTGCCGGCTTCAAAGGTGAGAGCATTCTGTCCGTGGCGGAGCAGCTCTGCGCTTCCTCCTGTCATCGTCCCAATGACTGGAATCCCCGAGGCCATTGCCTCGAGGGGAGCTAGTGCAAAGGGTTCTTCCCACTCCGACGGAAATATGAGGGCGTCATGATCTCTGTAGATTGCTGGCATTTCGTCGTAGGAGGCGCTGTCAAAGGTGACCGGGATCTGGTTCCTCTTAACGAACTCTCGAAGGCCCGAGACGTAGTCGGGTTCGCCGTCCCCAAAAACAGTGAGGGTGGTGCCTTTGGATTCCCGAATCAGGCACATGGCTTTCAATGCCGAAAATATACCCTTGTCAGGGTCAAGGCGGCCTGCATAAAGGAGTTTCTTGACAGGGCTTTCCGGGGAGGAAGGGGCGCCGTTGAACCGATTTGAGTCGACTGGGCAGTGGATGACTTCGCCATGGGCCACCGGGTAACCTGCGTCGGCTGTGATTCTTCGCATCTTACTGCTGCAGAAATAGACTCGCTGAAATTCGATGTGACTAAGCGGGTTCGTGGGCGCTTCCTGATCGAAGCGCCGACGTTGACCTTCGAAATTCCACCACGTCCGTTGTAAGCGCGCCGGGAGGGAGGTTTTCCTCCGATTCCACCAATCCAGCCACACATCCGCTTTCAGGCTGCTGGCGATCCAGTGATCAGAGACATCGAATACGTAGGGTATTTCCTGTGATTGAAGTGTGAGAATAAGAGACTTAGAGATTCCGCCAAGGTTCCAGACGTGAATAATGTCCGGTCTGAATTTTGCGATCGATTCTCTGAGGAGTGCGTTGTTGGTTGTCTCCAGTTGGACAAGATCTCGAATGCCACGCCATGGGTGCCCAAAGAATCCATGCACTTGCAGACGGCGATCAACCTGGTAGTCGCGCACCTCGTCCTTAATTCCCTCGTCGACAACGTGATTCGATGTCAGGACTGACACATCGTGCCCGCGATGACAGAGGGATTCGGTAACGTCGCGACAGCGAAGCTCATAGCCGCCGATGTTGTGCGGAGGATATAGGTTGGTCAGGACCAGTATTTTCATTTTTGTGGTGCTAATTGATCAAGAGTGAAGCAATGTTTGAGGCAGGTCATTCTTGGTAGAAGGACGAGCCGAACGCAGCAATCCGTTGGTGGGGCATGGTGTTGCGGGCGAGTTTTGCTCCTTCGAAGTGGCCATCAAAATCTCCACGCCGTTGGTGCCACCGAATCTGTGCCGCGTGAGGCCATTCGTTGAGACGCGAATGGGCGGCGCAATACATGAAGTCGCGTGCGATGTCACAGGACCAACGCAATAAAACACTGCGGAGCCAACCGGGGGATCGATGGTCTGTCCATTGGGCTTGGGAGATGGCTTTGGCATCCCCGAGGGCGCGAGCGTAGACTTGTGCCGGAGTGTAGTTGTGACTGTGCATCACGACCGAGTTCTCCGCGTAAGTGATGGTGTATCCCCGGGCGCGACACCAGCGGGTATAGTCATCGTCTTCGGCGTAGGTGAGGTCTTCGCGAAATCTTCGTTCCTTCCAGATGCTGCGACGAATTCCGCTGCTGACCATGCTGAAAAAATGGTCCCATTTCCTCGAACTGCGATTGGAGCCAAAACAACGTTCGTAATCGAGTGCGAAGGGAGCGAGACAGTCAGGTCTTGGCACCTGTCGGCCGAAAGTAGCGGCGACGCGAGGTTTCGTCAGGGAAAGAACGAGTTCACGGAGCCATTCGGTGTGCTGAGGAGTGGCGTCAGCGTTGAGAAAGAAGCAAAGCTCTGTATCCGCTAGTGTCATGCCCATGTTGAGCACTCGGCCGGGGATGTAAGTGCCACTTGGGATCTCGATGAAGTGATCGGGGCAGAATCTCTGGATCAGTTCTTGAGATCCATCCCGACTGCCGCTGTCGATGACAATCAGTTTCCAGTTCGTGTAGTTCTGCTTTCGAAGTGCGGGCAGGGTGTCTTTCAGAGCCCAGGCTTCATTGAAACTGCGCATGATAATGGTAACAGGTGGCTCGTTCATGACGCGTTCACCGAAACGGGTAACCGGTTTGCGAGGGCGGATTGGATCTTGCCGCGCTCTTCCGTTGTGAGTTCGAAGCTCCAGATGAGCCAAGTTGATAGAAGGGTGATGGAGAGAGAAGAGATCAGTAGAGTTGGGATTGTGCCGGTGTTCTCCGTCAGCGGCGACATCGCGATGAGAGTTAGCAAGGTGGCCGACGGGATGGCGATTTTTGAGGCGGGGAGAAGGGTCGCTTTCGAGAACTCGCGTCTGGAAAGGCCGACTTCTTTTGCCATCCATGGCCAGTAGTGGCGCCAACCGAACCAGAGCGTCGGCAGTAATGAGCCTATGGCAACACCAACGACGCTTTGGGTCATGATGACCAAACCGATACTGAGTGTCAGATTGGCTATAGCCTCGGCGGCCCCGAGCCAGGCCAGCTTCCGCTCGTGGCCGGTCATCATAAAAACTCGGCGCGAAACACTGTGTGTCAGGATTGTGGTGAAGTACCAGAAGAGAAGAATCTGCCCGGTCAGCCACGTTTCATCAGCCAGGCCAGGATCACCTGTTAGAAGCGTAATGAGAGCACGCAGATTGAAGGCACAGATCAAATAAAGTGGTGTCGCAAGCAGAGCACTCCAGCGATTCCCCTCGACCATGAGCCCTCGGAGCCGTTTCGACTCTTTGCCTGCGTGCAGCGATGCCGCGGCGGGCGAGAGTGTCTCCTGCAACTGGCGGGTAAAGTCCCGGAACATTTCCGAGATTTTAGCTCCAGCCTGGTAGAGCACGATGAAACCGACTCCGAGGGTGGTCGTGATGACCAGCTGGTCAGCACGGGACAACAACAGGTTTACCAAGATACCTAGATAGGCGAAAAATGAGAATCGAGAGATTTCCCGTAGGACGCGCGGAGAAAAATAGCGGGCTGAAAGCTTTACTTTGGGCAGGCCTCTCATGGCAAGGAAGGCCGAAAAGAAATCGGGGGCCAGCGTCGACGCCATCGCGATGATGATGAGAGTGGTGAAGCTCCAGTGGAAATGGATGCTCAATGCGATCAGAATTACCCGCAGAATGACTGAGCCAATGACGAGCCAGTTCACGAGGTGAATTTTTTGCTGGCCCCTGAGAATTTCAGGGAAAATCCCAAGAGGAAACGAGAGACTGACTCCTGCGAAGAAGATACCAAGAGCCAACTGGTATTCCGACTGTTGATGTTCTGGCAGGCCAATGCGGTCAATCCACCAGCCGGAACTGCCGATGATGAGTAGAGGCAGTGCAATGGCGATCGCGGTGTAGAGAACCAAGATCGATGAGAGCGTGCGGCTCAGGTCATCCCAGTTTTTCGTTCTAATGAATTCCGCAACGCGTTTCTGGGCGGCGATCCCGAGTCCGAAGTCGAAGAGCACTCCGATCCCGAAGAGACTCCAGAGCAGGGCCCACATGCCGAACTCCTCTTTACTGAAATAGCCGAAAAGAAGCCGGAAGGTAAGAAGCCCGGCGACGAGAGCTACAGAAGTCCGCAGGTAGTTGGAAAGGGTGTTGCGGATCAAGATCTTCTGGAGGGGCTCAGACATGGAGCGGGCTGGGCGAGACCTTGTAGGTGGCTTTAGATTTCTGTTTCCCGGTGCGACTGACTTCGGCATGCTGGTAAATTGACTCGAGTCGATCTTGAATGATGGACCAGTCGTAGCAGCTGCGCGCCTCGTCTCGTCCGCGGGCCGCCAGCTTTTGACGTAGTTCCGGGCTCCGCTGGAGAGAGATGAGATGATTGATAAGGTCAGTGGCCGAATTCGCGAGAAGTCCTGTTTCGCCATGGCTCACCAGTGACTTGAGTCCACCTACCGCGGCAGCGACGACCGGTTTTTCCGAACTCCAGGCTTCGAGTGCAGCAATTCCAAAAGGCTCGTGGGTTGAAGGGAGTGCGAAAACGTCGCAGGCCGCATAGGCGTTGGTCAGGTCTGGGGAGTCGGGCGGAAGCCCGGGGAGAATCATGACGGTATTGTTCAGCCCGTTTTCGGAGATGCAGGCGCGAAGAGCAAATAGGTAGCCTTGTTGTGTTTCCGGGCCTATCAGAACCAGCCGGGCTGAGGGGACTTGTTTCACCAACTCAGCAAATGCGCGGACGAGGCCGAGCTGATTCTTCTGAGCATCGATTCGACCGACGTTGAGGACAAGAAACTCAGAGTCTTTGATGCCGTAATTTCTTCGAAATGAACCGCCGTTACCTCCGTGAAATCTGGCGGTGTCGACTCCGTTGGGCAGGTAAGTGATCCGGTCGTGGTTCAATTCTTTCTGTGCCGCTTTAGCTTCGTTTTCACCCACGCAGATAACCATGTCAGCCCTTTCGAGCAGTGATCTTGACCCTAGCAGAGCGCCGAATGGTTTTCCCCACTCCAGCTTCCCTTCGACCGGGCGGCGCATGTTATCGACTTCTGTTTGGGGCACTTCAAATACGCCTCCGTGGAGTGAAACAACAAACGGCTTACCCAAAAATCTGGCAGCGGTGGCAACGGTTCCACCCATACGCTTCAGAGAGTGCGCGTGAAAGATTCTCGCGTCCTTTTGCGCGAGAAGCGAACGGAGCAGGGTAAAGGAAAGGAGGTTTCCACCCTTCTTGTCGAGCATAAGCCTGTCCTTAGATGACAGGCCAAAGTAGGGATAGCAGTAGTGGTGTCGTTCGACTGGGATTCCTCCGACTTCCTCAGTCATCCTGTTGGAGAGAGCGGTAGAGGTGATAATCTTCGGGTGAAACCCTGCCGCTATCTGATGTCTCGCGATTGCCTGAATGACAGTCTCAGTGCCACCCCATTCTTCTTTAACATAGCGACGCGGGACGTGGATGATAGATTTGCTCATTCCCCGATTCTTGGGGAGGGCGGTCGATATTCCTATCCCCCCATGTGAGGGCCCCCCACCCAAACGGGGGGATAGAGAGAGATTGCTAATCTTCGCGGGAAGTGTTTTTTGAATCGATGATCCTAAGAGGGTCTGCTATCACTGTATTTTCACCACCCCGTGAACCCATGTATGGTCTCGTAAATAAAGCTGTAGAAGATCTCGTTATTACCCATTTTGGGGAAGAAAAATGGCAGGCAATCAAATCCAAAGCTGGAGTCGATGAAGAAGTCTTCATCAGCAACGAGAGCTACCCGGATTCGCTCACCTTTGACCTAGTTGGAGCTGCGTCGGAGGTGCTGGAGACGCCAGCAGAGGAAATTCTAATCGCCTTTGGGGAGCATTGGGTATTGAAAACGGCCAGCGAAAGTTATGGCTCAATGATGAAGGCTGGTGGACGATCTCTGCGCGAATTTCTTTTGAACTTGCCCAACTTTCACACGCGAGTTTCCATGATTTACCCGGACTTACAGCCACCTAGGTTCGCATGTTCGGAAGTGGGAGATGCGAGTCTGAAGCTTCACTATTACACCCACCGGTCCGGCCTGACGAATTTCGTGGTGGGATTGGTCCAGGGACTGGGTAAATACTATGAGAGTCCTGCCGTTTGTGATTTGAAAGAAACTCGGGACGAAAATGGTGAGTGCGATATTTTTGATGTCAGCTGGAATGCAGGTTCGTGAGTAGTGACGGTCCAGAGGCTCGTCAGCCGGGCTTGTCTTCGGATGACTTCGTTAGAGTTTTCCCCTTCTTTTTTTCCTGGGACGCTGACGGGGACCTTGTCGCCTGGGGACCATCGTTAAAGAAAATTTGCCAGAATCTATCCGTCGGAAATCCGGTTCAGAATTACTTCGAATTGATCCGGCCTGAGGGACAGTTCGGCCCCCCCTCCTTTGAAGCCGCTGATGAGATCCTTTTTCTTTTCCGACATTGCGAATCGGGAACACGGTTTCGCGGGCAGGTGCTTAGTCGCGTCGATGATCAAGGATTCGTCATGCTTTGTTCACCATGGATGCAGAGAAGCGAGGAGTTGGAAGATCTCGGGATTACGTTTGCCGACTTTGCAATTCATGATCCGTCACTGGACCTGCTGCAGGTGCTTCAGACCCAGCAGATGGCTAACGCCGACCTTCGACTGCAGGCCAAGCGACTCTCGGAACAGCGGGCTTTTTTGCGCGAAAGCGAAATGGAGGCAAGAAAGCTGGCGCTGGTTGCTTCCAGGACCGACAACTCGGTGATTGTAACTGATAGCGAAGGCAAGATTGAGTGGGTTAACGATGGGTTTTCCCGAATGACGGGTTGGAGTTTGGAGGAGTCGGCGGGGAAGACCCCAGGCAGTTTCCTTCAGGGGCCCGGGACTGATGCAGAAGTGGTGAAATACATGCGAGACGCGCTTGCTCGAGGGAGAGGATTTGTCTGCGAAGTGATGAACTATCATAAGACCGGGCGCCCCTACTGGGTATCGATCGAAGTGCAGCCGGTGAAGGGATCGGGGGGAGAACTTACCAACTTCATGGCGATTGAGTCGGACGTGACTCAGCGGCGTCGGGATGAGTTGAAACGTGATTTGCAACTGGATGTTTCCCGGGTGCTCAACAAGCACGCTGATAAAATAGGGACTTTGGAGAACGTTATTGGCGCGATGACCAGTCGCATGAAATGGAGTTTCGGTGTCGCTTGGGGAGTCGACAACTCAAGCCGTAAAACCACCAGAATACTGGCAACCGGATTGACTGTTCCCGATCAGAGGTGTGAGGAACTCATCAAATTGCTTGGAAAATGTGCGGAAGATCCTGGCCGGTTAACGAATCAAGTGACAGGCTGTAAGGAGGTTCGCTGGCTGGGGATTGACGCTGCCGTTTCTCAATCTGATTGTTATCAGGTCGCCAAAGAGATCGGCCTGAAGGGCAGCGTCGCCTTTCCCATCATTGCGGCGGAGAAAGTTCTCTTTGTTTTTGAATTCTTCTGGGAGGCCGGGGCGGTGGATGCCTCGTTCGATGAGTTTCTTCCTCCGGTCGTGGCAGGGGTTGGTGATCAGATAGGTCAGTTTTTTGCCCGGAAGCAGATTGAGAATGATGTGCTAAAGGCAAAGGAGAGAGCAGAAGAGGCCAACCGAACGAAGAGCGAGTTTCTGGCTACAATGAGTCACGAAATTCGCACACCAATGAACGGCATTATCGGGATGGCCTCCATGTTACTGGATGAAGAAATCGACGCCGCGAAAAGGGAGATGGCGACTTCGATTCTCTCGAGTGGAGAGGCTTTGATCACCATTATCGATGACATCCTCGATTTTTCCAAGATCGAGGCCCACCATCTCGAAATAGCGCGTGAGAATTTCTGTCTCGATGCGGTGATTGATGGAGTGGTGGACCTCCTTTACCACAAGGCGGAGGAAAAAGGGCTCCAAATGTCTGTGTTGATCGATCCGGATGTGCCTCGGACGGTGGAAACGGATTCGGGGCGCTTGCGGCAAATTTTACTCAACCTCCTCGGCAACGCGATCAAGTTTACAGACGAAGGCGAAGTCAATTTGTTGGTTAAGCGTGGCGCTGATCTGCCCGACGGTGAAACCGCTCTCGATATCGGGGTTGAGGACACTGGTATCGGGATGAGTGAGAGTCAAATGGAAAGACTCTTTGTCCCATTTTCGCAGGTCGATAGCTCAAGTACGAGGCGTTTCGGCGGGACAGGCCTTGGATTAGCTATCTCGAAGCGACTGGCGAAATTGATGAACGGAAACATCGCAGTCGAGAGCATTCCACAATGTGGTTCGAAGTTCTCTCTTTCTCTTCCAGTTGGAAAGACTGATTCGGCGGAAAGAAGGAATCTCTTTGAAGGTGGTAGAGGTCTTCGTATTCTTGTTGTGGACGATGTTCCTAGCGCCCGCCGTGCAGCAACGCTGGCGTTGGCCGGGCTGGATTATCCGCCGTTGATGTTGTCGACCGAGGCGCAGGCGGTCAGAGAGCTTTCCCAACAGGGGGCAAACTGGGATGTGATTCTGGTCAGCAGTTTGCAGTATGGTGATTCCCTTCAAGAGACGCTTTCTTCTCTGAAGGACGAGGAGCGGTGCCCGAAGGTGATTCTCGTCGGAAGCGTGACCGATTCCGGAGGGGTTTTAGACAGTTCGATCAAAGTCGATTCATTTGTTTTCCGACCTTTGCGCCGGGCTCACTTAAGTGATGCTATTCTTCACGAAAAGGGAGTCCCGCGAACGCCTCAGGGAGCTTTCAGTTCGTGGAGAGAGAGACAAAGCCGATTGCCCAATCTGTTAATCGTTGAAGACAACGATGTCAACGCGAGGGTCGCTATTATGCATCTCGAAAAGCTTGGCATGCCATGCGAGCATGCCATGGATGGGGCGGAAGCAGTCGAGCGGGTTGAGACTGGCGTCTATGACGGCATCCTCATGGATTGTCATATGCCGGTGATGGATGGGTATGAGGCTTCTCGAAGAATTCGGGAAATTGAAGCTCGCCAAGATTGGACTCGCGGCCCCGTTCATATCATTGCGATGACTGCTAATGTGGTGGCCGGTGAGCGTGAGCGGTGTCTCGCATCGGGTATGAATGACTATCTGTCGAAGCCATTGAGGGCCGCTGAGCTGGTCAAGGCACTGGCTGCTATCGATTCAGGAGAAACAGGGGATCAGAGTCTGGTCGTTCAGGAAGTAATTGAAGTCGCCGCAGATACCGTTGATGATGCGATTTCCCGCTTGGTGACGGAACTGGATTGCGATTCTGCCATTCAATTGATCGAACGCTGGCTTGATGACACTCCCAAGCGAATCAGGGAGATCGAAAATATGGTGGGAGGAGATGACCAGGAGTCGCTCCGACGAGCGGTCCACTCTCTCAAGGGCAGTGCAGCCCTTTTCGGCCTTGATCATTTTCGCCAGCATTGCAGCGATTTTGAAGAACTCGCTGCGGCCGATGATAAAGAACCCCAGCGAGCCCTTCTGAAGGGGCTTCGCCAGCATTATGAAGCTGCCGAGCTTCGGTTGCGGCAGGAGTATTCAAACCTTGAGAAAGACACATGAGAGTTTTGTATGTCCACGAAAGATTTGGCGCGCTCGCTGGGGCGGAGGCGAATGCCTTCATAACAGCGGAGCAGCTTGGGAAACGGGGGCATGATATCGGGATTCTCCACGGACCTGGCACGGGGAAAAACGAAGAAGGTTGGCGAGAGGTCTTCCCCTCATCCTATCCTATTGAATCCGATGCGAAGGTTTCGGTCAGTTCAACCCTGAAACAGTTCAATCCTGATGCTGTTTACGTTCATAAGATGGCGAATCTCGATGTCATCGAAGCACTCGTGGCGAGTGGGAGGAAACTCGTCAGGATGGTCCACGACCATGACATTTACTGCATGCGGAGCTACAAGTACAATGTTTTCTCTCGCGAGATTTGCACCCGCGCGGCGTCCAGCTTCTGTGTCTATGGATGTGGCGCTTGTGTGGTCCGAAATCGCGGCGGCGCTTTCCCCGTAAAGTGGGTCAGTTTCAGCGACAAAATGCGTGAAATCGATTTGAACCGCCAGTTCGATCGAATGGTGGTGGTCACTCGCTATATGCGCGACGAGCTCATTAACAACGGATTTGATCGCGATCGCATTGAGATTCATGCTCCAGTACCTCGGATGGGCGACAACGCGATCCGAAGCCGTTTCAGCAACCGGAATTTGATTCTCTATGCCGGGCAGATTATCCGGGGTAAAGGAGTGGATGTGCTGCTGGAGTCGTTGGCGAAAGTAGGGGTCCCCTTCGAATGTATCATTCTCGGTGATGGTAATCACAAGGCGACTTGCGAAAAGCTAAGTGAAAAGCTGGGACTTAGCGACCGCGTTCATTTCAAAGGCTTCGTTCCCCAGGAGGAACTCAAGGAATACTATCGTGATTGCAGCCTGGTCGCTTTGAGCAGTCTTTGGCCTGAACCAATCGCAACGATTGGGCTGGAAGTGATGAGGTATGCTTTACCCGTTGTTGGATTCGATGCTGGGGGGATCAAGGATTGGTTGGAAGATGGCAAGAATGGGTATCTGGTTCCGTGGATGGATCGAGATGCTTTTGCTCGCCGTGTTGAGGAGTTACTTCAGGATAAAGAGAAGGCGCGACAGATGGGCCGGAACGGTTACGAACTCGTGAGCGAGCGCTACGACTTTGGGGCATACATTGGCGATCTTGAAGCAATGTTTGCCGGTGTTATCGGGGATGGGGCCGGTGTAGTGGCCGCCTGAGCCTTTTACCCCCTGTTGAGGGGGATTACAGGAGGGGCATGGTAGCTATGCTTTTTCCATGGCCCATTCAGCTCTCCCTCAACGCAGGGGACCTTTAAAACACCGCTTCCCGTTTGCCGAAAATCGCATCGGGAGAAAATGGCTGTTTTTTTCCGAGCGCAGGAGAAAAGTCATATGGTGGATGATGAGGCACGGAAGGCAGGCGTCCAAACGAGTTTTCGATGTGGCTTTCGCTATAGTCGCTCTCGTTGTAGCGGCCCCGCTAATGCTTCTGATCGGCATCCTTGTTCGAATTGATGGCGGTCCTGTCTTGTTTCGCCAGGAGCGAGTGGGGCAGCGAGGCGAACTGTTTCAGATGTGGAAATTCCGCTCCATGTGTGTGGATGCCGAAAATCGTCTCGCTGGGCTCCTCGAGAAGAATGAGAAGAAAGGAGGGGTTACTTTCAAGCTATCCAATGATCCGCGAGTCACGACGATTGGCCGCCTCATTCGAAAAACTTCACTCGATGAATTGCCCCAGCTTTTCAACGTGCTGCGAGGACAGATGTCGGTGGTGGGGCCGCGGCCTCCGGTTCCAGTCGAGGTGGCCAAGTATGATGTCGGTGCTCAAAAACGACTTCTTGTGAAACCTGGTCTGACTTGCTTCTGGCAGGTGGGAGAAATAGATGGAGGCCTTCTGGAGGTTTCTGACCGAAACAGGATCGGATTCGAGGATCAAGTTCGCCTTGATGTTGATTACATCGAGAAACAGAGCTTCTGGCTGGATCTCAAAATCATTCTAAAGACCCCACCTGCCATGCTGCTGGGCAAGTGAATCGTCAGTAAGTATTGATACTGTTTCGATGGATAACGTTTTGTTAGTGTGTCCGGGGCCGAAACCGGCCGGGCGCGTTTTTCAAAGAATGTCACCCCTGGTGCTTCTTCCTGTATTTGGGCGAACATTACTGGACCGTATCCTCGAGAAGCTCGCGAGAGAAGGGGCGTGTTCTGTGGTGGTGGCATCGTCGGACCGGCCGGGAGAAATTAGGGGGGTTCTTAAAGAATCCCATACATGGGGATTGGATGTGACAGTCTGTAATTTGGATGAGGATTACAAGACGGGTGGAGCTCTCGAACGCTTTCGTGAACTTTTTCCGGCTGCTGGAGAGATTAGAGAGTTGTTGCTGGAGGACTCACATGATTTTCCAGCGGCACTTCCCGGAGATATCCATCTTTCGAATCACCAGTTTTTCGAAAAGGCGTTTGAGGACCCAAAACTCGTTGGAGAGCTCACCATGAGAGAAGCTTCGGAGGGAGTTTGGTTGAGCCGAAAAGCTTCGGTTCATCCTTCGGTGGTTCTTGAGCCACCGACTTGGATAGGCCCCGGTGTAAAAATTGGTGCCGATGGGGCTGTCGGGCCCGGTGCGGTGATCGAGAGGGGGGCCTTTGTTGATCGCAATGCGATCATTCGAGATTCGTGGGTTGGGCCGGATACTTACGTAGGTCGCGGCGTGGAACTGAGGCAGTCTCACGTTTGGGGGAGTGGGATCAGTAGATGGTGTAACGGCAGGTTCTTTGAGATGGAGGACAGTTTCTTCCTGGAGGATCTTGGCCGGAAACGGAAAGTGTCGGAGGTGGACCTAGTATCCAGATTTGTTGCCCTGCTTATCATGTTAGGATGGACACCTCGGGTTGCTATTGAACTGATCTTCAACCGACGAACAGGAGAAAAGCTTTTAGGTTGGAAGAATGTTCTGCTGCCGGTTCCCGGTCAGAGTCGCATTCCGGAGAAGACAACTCGGCTGAAACGTTTGAACTTTGTCAGCAGCCCCCTCTCTCGTTGGCCTGAGCTCTTTGAGGTGGTGCGGGGGCGTATGACGCTCATTGGGATGCGTCCCATGTCTCTCGGACAAATTTCAGGACTTCGCGGGGAAGCTGCGAGGTGTTGGCGGAGCTACCCTGCTGCTGTCTTTTCAAGTGAGGAGGTGGCCGGTACTGAGACTGGTGCGCCAGGGCTATCAGGGAAGAGGTTTAAATTACTGATCGCTTGCCTCGGGCGGCGTAAACAGCTCGGCGAGAGGGGCGATAAAGGCGCGTCTGTGTCCAGCCTTTTCGAAGAGAAAACTTTATGAAAACGATAGCCTTGGAGGCTCCTGCTGCATTTGACTGTCACCTGGCCACGGGATGGCTTCTCGAGTTTTATCGAGGGCATCGAGATGAACGGGGCATCCTTGAGATTGATTTTTCAAATGTTCGTAAAATTGATTCAGTCGGAGTGTCTACACTAGTGGAGCTAAACCGCAGGCATGGGCACCCTTCGGAACGGCTTCGCTTGATTAATGTGCGGTCTGAGATCGTCCATGCTCTTGAAGTGATGGGGGTGTATCGCGATTTCGCTTTTGGCAGCAAGCCTCGGATGAACTCGGGACGTAGTGAGAAGCCGATACTGATTATCGAAGATGAGGGGGTAGTTCGCAATGTGGCGGGACTAGCATTGAGACCATTGGGGTATCCGGTCATCGAATGCGAAAACGCCTTTGAGGGTTCCAGAATCGCAGTCCGCCGAGGGCCTTGCTTGATCGTTTTGGATTATCTGCTGCCAGGAATGAATGGAGCCGACATGCTTGGATGGCTAAAACAATCGGACGATACCCAGAATATACCTGTCATGATGATGAGTTCGAACGATCTCTCCGGCGGGGCGTTCGGTGATGCGTTTGCCGATGCAGCAGCGATCTTTCGTAAGCCGTTCAGCGCAAAATTGTTTCGCGATCGTGCCGCCAGCTTGATAGCAGAATACGAATCCAGTTCCGGCTGATCAAAGAACCATGAAAAAAGACACTGTTTCGCTATTTCTGATGGTGGATGCCTGCGGCTGGGAGATCATCCGTGATCACCCATTCCTCAATAAAGTGGCTCCTTACCGGCACAAGCTTCGAACTGTTTTTGGATACAGTTCAGCCTGTGTGCCAAGTATTGTCAGTGGCCGGTGGCCTGACGAGCACTTGAACTGGTGCTACTTCACTTATGATCCTGAAAATTCTCCATTCCAGTTTCTCCGCTGGATGCGTTGGTTTCCCAGAGTCATCTCGAGTCGCCGGACTTTTCGCCGCTTGGTGACTCGCTTGTCGAGGAAGCGGCTCGGATTCGAAGGGTATTTTGATCTCTATAACATTCCGTTTCAATTCATTGACCGCTATGACTTTACCGAAAAGAAGAGTCCACTTCGGCCCGGCGGAATGAATCGAGGGGAAAATATCTTCGATTTGTTGCAGAGGGAAGAAGTTCCAAGTTTTGTTGGGGACCCAACTGAAGCTGAAGAGGTCATCTTGAAGCGCCTAACGGAACGACTTGAAAGAGGTGAAATTGAATTCGGGTTTGTCTATTGGGCCGGGCTGGATGGGCTCCTGCACTCTGTTGGTAATGACTCACCGGAGATCGCGGAACGGCTAGATCGCTATCAGGCTTGGATAGAAGAAATCTACCGCTCGGCGTCGCAGCACTACAACACGGTGAACCTTCACGTTTTCAGCGATCACGGGATGGCAAATTGTGACGTGCACCTGGACCTTGCGGCGAAAGTCGAAGCACTGCCCCTCAAGCTGGGGCGCGATTACATGGTGGTCTACGACAGCACCATGGCGAGGTTCTGGTTTAAAACTACTGATTCGCGTAGGCAGGTCGAAACGTTACTTCGGGAAGTGAAGGAGGGGCGGATCATGGATGAGGAAGAGCTCCGTCAACTGCGTGCTCCTGTGGACCACACCCGGTTTGGAGAATTGTTTTTCCTTGTAGAAGAGGGAACTCTGATTGTTCCCAGTCACATGGGTGAAAAGCCAATTCGCGCGATGCACGGATACCACCCGGATGATCCACACAGTGATGCCGCACTTTTCACTAATGTGGAAGAACTGCCCTGTGGCGTGAAGGCGATCCCCGATCTTTACCAATTGATGGTCGCTGCCATTACAAAGCGGAAAACTCGAGATTTACTAACAAAACAGCGTTATTATGATCGCAGTCAAGCCAGGGAGCTGCTTCCTCAGGATAGGTGAGAGTGTTTCTCGAATCCGATTGAGACTTCTGAAGCTGATGACGAATGTTCGCTTCCGATATTTTCTGCCTATGATGCGGCGAGGAAAGCTGGCTGGTGTTCGCCTGAATCTCGAGGGGCTGTCCCCGATGATGAAGAATATCATCCTGACCGGAAGATATGAGAGCGAAGAGAGGCGCTTGTGTGATCGGGCGTTAGTGGCAGGTGACATCGTCCTCCAGCTTGGAAGCGCGATAGGATTTATCGGGCTATACTGCCTGAAGACGATAGGGGTGTCTCAGGTGTATGAGGTTGAAGCCAATCCTGAGACACTGAGAACGCTCAAAGCGAATTACCGATTGAATGGAGAAGTTGCGAGAGTCTTGCACACGGCGGTCGCGTCGGAGGATGGTGAGCTGGAATTGAGTGTCGGCGGCGAGTTCTGGGAAAACAGTCTGGTCGCTAAAGGCGATAGCACAATCAGGGTCCCGGCAAAAGAGCTGCAATCGATCCTGAAGTTATTCGGTTATCCAGAGATTACCGCGTTGGTCTGCGATATCGAGGGAGCGGAAGCATTGGTTGATTTTGAAGGGCTTCCGGAGTCCGTTCGAACGATCATAATCGAGTTTCATCCCGGGGTGGTGGGATCAGAAACCGTAGGTCGGATCGAACGTGATTTCCGGGAGCTCGGATTCCAAATGATTGAGGAGGCAGGTGATGCTTCGTTGTATTTGCGCAGTGCCTGAAGGGCGAGCTGAGAAAGAGCAGGTTGATCAGCAGTTTGATTCTCCTCTTTCAATTCCGCGGGATTCTTTGAAGGCAAACCCTTTTAGTAAAAACATCCCTAGAATGACGTTGGCAGAAGCGAGAATGG
>JABSSQ010000217.1 GCA_013213905.1 Verrucomicrobiales bacterium
CTGGTGAGAATCAGCACGATAAATCCGAAAGAAACCAGGATCGCGACGCCCGTTAGAAGAGCTTTCGCGGAAGAGCTGTTCGACTGTGATTGGTCGCTCATGAAGCTGAAATCAAAAATAGTGTCTTAGTTAACCACGTTGAGAGACTCATCGAGACGCGGGTCACGACAGGGGAAGAGGCTGGCTGAACCCAGTTGTCTCAGAAGGAAAAATCCAAAGATGCCGCCCACGCTGATGAAAGCGAGAACATCGAAAATCCACGCGCCGGGAATCGTCATCGCAACGTGACCGGTGGCAGCGGTAAGGGAAGGTCCACGCTCCGGAATGATGATGAAGTAAATGTCGAACACGTGCATCAGCAGGTTCCAGATTGCGACGATAGAAACAATCAACGGCGTTTTCTTCACGGCACGAATCAGCAGAATGCCGAAGGGAATGAAAAAGTGACCGATCACGAGGAAGCATATCGTGTAGATGTTCCAGAACTCGGTATTACGAGTCAGGTAAAACTTGGTTTCCTCAGTGATGTTCGCATACCAGATCAGGAAGAACTGGGAGAATGCGATGTAAGCCCAGAAAATCACGAAAGCGTGCATCAGCTTACCCATGAGGTGGTAGTGCTCCATCGTTACCACGTTCTTGAGGTAACCTGCCTTGCGAAGGCCGGTCAGGAGCAGGATGAGGAAGCCCATCGAGTTGAGGGCGCATCCGGCAAAGAGGTAAACCCCCCACATCGTGGAGAACCAGGCGTAATCGAGAGCCATGAGCCAATCGAACACGAGGAAGGTCCAGGCCACGGCGAAGAACGGCAGGAAGCCACAACTCCAGCGACGCATCCAACGGAACCACTTGGGATCTCCATCGCTGTCCTGTGTTACCGACCAGCGGCGAAGGATCAGTGCAATACCGATGAGGACAACGAAGTAGAAAATCACGCGAACATACCAGAATCCTTCATTGAGGTAGCCGCGCTTCACGAACAACAGCGCCTCCTTCTTCAGGAAGTTCTTTTCCGTCAATTCGGATACAACGGCACCTTCGGAGAGATCTTTCTCACCCAGCTTGGCAGCTTCTTTTTCAAGACCTTCAATTTTGCGATCGAAGTAGGCCGTGTGACTCGGACTCGGGGAATCGAGAGAGGCTAGCTCGGCTTTTGCTGTATCGACAGCTTTCTCAGCCTTCGCTAACTTGGCTTCCTGCGCCGCAATATAGGCAGGCGCCTCTTTCTCGGCTTTTTCCGTGGCAACCTCGAGAGCGGCCTGACGTTTCGGGAACCACTCCCAGAGCGCATCGCGAAAACCGAATTGCGGCAGCAACAACGGAATCGCCAGCACCATCACAAACGGGATCATGCTGCCGAGGTTCTCCATGAGACGGCGGACCACAGTCCCCCACCCCGAGTTACTGGCGTGGTGGAGAAGCGTCCAAAAAAGCCCTCCGATACCGAGAGAAAGGAAGAAGATAACCGCAAAGAGCCAGCTGTAGCCCATCGCGCCGGTCTTCTCTTCACCGAATGAGAAACTCAGGATAAAGAAGAGCGCCAGCCCTCCGAATCCGACCACTGCACACACGAACTTGAGCAGACCGGGGCTCTTGAAGAATTCCCCGTCCTTGAAGTCGTCGCCGTCTTTCAGACCTGCCATATGATTAAAAGAATACAGTTAGAAAATGAAATCACTTCGTGGACGCTGCTTGGAGAGCCCGGACATAGGCAGTAATCGCCCAGCGGTCTTTTACCGGAATCGCTCCACTGTAGGGCCCCATGAGTCCCTTACCGTGGGTGATCGTCCAGAAAATCTGCCCTTCCGGCATCGCAATGACGCGGGGATCTACCAAATTTGCTGATGGCGGAATCGCCCAGTATTTGGAGACCACACCGGCACCGTTCCCGGATTCACCGTGACAGGCCGTGCAGTAAATTTGGTAACGCTCTTTTCCTCGAACAAGAAAGGCTTCATCAAATTCCAAGGCCTCGGGAAAACCCGAACCGTAGAAGTCGCCGAAGAGACCTGTGCTGGCGAAGTCATCGCCGCGACCGAAGTCGAGGGAAGAGTCGAGATCCTTCTCATTACCGGCATGAGGAAACTCAAAACCGATCGGCATAGTGCCCTCAACAGGCTTACGACCACCCTGCCCGTTCGCAAAGAAGTCACTCGGCTTCTGGTATTTGAGCTTGTACTGGCGGTCCATGTCCGGGAACAACTCGAACGGAGGATTAGAAAACTTCTCACCGCGGGGTCCGATGCCATAAGCAACGGCTACCACAACGATCGCTAGGATTAGAAAGAACCAACGCATGTCTAGATTAGTGAGAAACTTCCTCAATTGCTCCCGCACCGATTTCCGTGAGGAACTCGCGGGTTTTCTCTTTCTTAAACTTCGGGTCACGCGACTCGATCACCATGATGAACCCATC
>JABSSQ010000218.1 GCA_013213905.1 Verrucomicrobiales bacterium
AATTATGATCGAAATCCCAAGGCTAACTAGGAACCATAGATGAACTTTTGAGCCCTGAAAAATAAACCGAACTGGGTCGTCAGCTATACCAAGTAAGTTCCAATAAATGACCTTGAATGGACCTAGTGCACCATGTTCAAACGCTGCTATCAAGTCATAGGGCAGAATATAAATAACCGAAAAAATTAACCAAATCTTAAGTAATCGTTTTAGAGAAATTGTCGTTGTAGGCAGCAGCTCGCTGGCGCCATAGATTTTTTTTGCAAAGAAAAACCCAGAAATTACAAAGAAAAACGGGACTGCAAATCGAGCTCCTTGATTGATAGCAGCATACAGTAATGTGTATACTTGATTATTTTCGACCCCTTCAAAAGGAGAAGTGTGTATTGAAATCACCGCAATTATGGCAAACACCCGAAATGTATCAATGCTTTTAATTCTTCTCATACCTATTCCTTTTGTATGGATCTTATTGCTGAAGCTCAGAGTGAGCGCGGCCTTTGAAAGTGAAAGCGGCGTGTCTAGGGTTTTCGTGGGCTATCGCGGGGAAACGAGTTCCTCGCGACCTTTTCAATAATAGAGAAATACATAAACACGCCATGAAGAAAGAATACTACGTCGGACTCGATGTCCGCAAGGAAACCATTGCCATGACTCGCACCTGGTTTGGGAGCCGTGACCTGATCCCGCAGGCGAGACACTTCAAAACCAGAGTTCTACCGGAGTTATGTTTCGGTTAGGTATTAGGGTTAATGTTCGCGCTGCGACATAGAGCGGAGGCCGTAGGCCGATGCGGAATGTCGCAGCTGGCCGCAAACTCGGAGGGCGTCTGGTAGCCCAATGAGCTGTGCGGTCGTTCGGTGTTATATTCGCAACGCCAAGATTCCAGGATTACCTGAGCTTCACGAAGCGGATCAAATATCTCACGGTTCAGCAGTTCGTCACGCAACTTGTCATGGAAGCTCTCGATATAGGCCTGCTCCCAGGGTGAGCCCGGCTTGATGTAGAGGATCTCAATATCAAGATCGTTGAGCCAGTCCTGCACCGCGTAGGCGATGAACTCAGAACCATTATCGCTGCGGATATGATTGGGCCCTCCGAAGCGTTCGATGGCCGCCTCAATCACCGTAATGACATCCACTGCGCGAATCGACCAGCCTGCGTGAGTGGCAAGGCACTCACGAGTGTGTTCATCGATCAAAGTCAGAATTCGGAAATGGCTCCCATTGGCCGTCTGGTCGGTCACGAAATTCCAGCGCCAGACATCTCCTCGCCTCTCAGTCTTCCTTCGACGGGCCGCGGAAAGTCCTACCCGCCGGGATCTTCGTTGCTTCTTGCGCACTTTAAACCCAGCCTCGCGCCGAACGCGCAACACTCGCTTCTCGTTGATCTGATAACCGTCTCGCCGCATCATTGCCGTGATGCGGCGATAGCCTTATCTAGGGTGCTTCTCGCTCAATCGCAGGATCTTCTTCTGCATATCCATGGACTTGTCGCTGATCCGACTGACCCGGTAGTAGGGCGCTCGGGGCAACCCAAGTGCCCGACAGGCAACTGCCGAGCTTCCCAGCCCCTCTTCCGCGGCATACTTGACGGCTCGACGTTTGGTCGACGAGCTCACCATTTTTTTGAGTTCACCTCCTTGAGGATCTGGTTTTGCACGGAAAGATCCGCCACGAGGCGCTTCAGCCGTCCGTTCTCGTCTTCCAGCGCTCGCAATCGGCGGGCCTCTTCGACGTCCATGCCGCCATACTTGCGCTTCCAGTTGTAAAAGGTCGCATCGCTGATGTTGTGCTTCGCACACACGGCCTTCACCGTGCTCTCGCCATCGGCTTCTCGAAGGATGCTGATGATCTGTTCTTCGCTGAATCTACTTCTTTTCATTCGTTCTGCTCTCCTATCTTGAGGCAGAACTCCAGTTTACGCACGTCTCACTTTATGGAAGCAGGTCAGCGGGACTGGCCAGTGATGAATGCGGCGCGTCCTGCGGTGCAGGATTGCTGACCGTATCAGTCAGTGAAGATGGCACTTTCTTTAGCGAGGCGCTCGAGGTTGGGCGTTTCGTAGCCCATCATCCCCAGTTTGTAGGGGCTGAGGTTCCAGTAGCCAATATCGTCGCCCCAAATCACAATGATGTTTGGTTTCTCTTGGGAGTGAAGGGATGAAGCTGTAAAACAAGCGATCAGGCCCACCGAAAAGGCAGTTAGCAGTGTTTTCATAGTGGTTTTGGCGTGAAAAGCGCATATAACGTAACGATCAAACTGCTGAAACAGATGCGATATTTGCGACGAGTATGTCACTCGCTGTCGCTTCTGTTCGTCCGGGCTTTATTGAACCGGTGGTGCCGCCGCCGCCTGTTTCAGTCGATGAAGGACACATAAAGAGACGATAAGCAGAATGACAGAGGGGATCACGAGAACGGCTCCTCCGAGTGTGGTCAAGAGCGCGAGACTGATATTCTCCGCAAGGATCTCAGGATCCGAGCCGCCGGACATGCCCATGGTGTCAAATGCGCGCATCATCCCGAGAACGGTTCCACCAATCCCAAGGATAGGTGCTGCGATGCATCCGGCAATGGAGAACCAAAGCACCTTCTTCCAGACTCCCGCTTTTCGGAGCAGCTGTTCTTGATCAGCGAATGAAGCGTCCATTTAAGAGGCCGGGGG
>JABSSQ010000219.1 GCA_013213905.1 Verrucomicrobiales bacterium
GCCAACTCCGCCCGGCCAATGCTCCCAGCGAGGGAGACTACCGAAACCACAACTATAAGTCTCTTTAACATCCCCATCACATCAACCGGCTTCAGCTTCCACTTTGCTCTGATATTCCTCACGCCATTTCACGAACACTTCCTTCGCTTTCTCCACTCCCGGGTGATCGAGATGCCCCATCCGTTTCAGCATATCCTGAAGCACCTTGAGAGCTTTCAAGTCGTCTCCTCCCACTTTTGTAATCGCCGCAGTTCTCAGATAGGCGCGTGTCGACCAGTCGAGATGTCCGGGGAAGTTAGCGTAGATACTAACATACACCTTGAGGGCATCCGCAGTGTTACCACTCTTATCAAAACACTCAGCAAGGCGGTAGTTAGCCTCGGGTCGGCTGAGTCGCCACCCGGCGTTCGCCAGGTACTGCTCCCAGATCGGTTGAGAGGCGCCATAATCACCTTCCTTGGTCTTAATCCGCGCTATTCCGAGAACTGCCTTTTCCTGCAGTTCCTCATTGGGAATCTCAGCCAGCACCTGCTGGAACTTCTCCATCGCGGCGACACGCTCGCCCGGATCGTCTGACAGCGCCTGGATCTCGGCGGTATCGATCAGGCAGTATTCAAAGTTCGCGCTACCGGGACGATGATCGAGAATATACTGATAAAGGATCTTGGCTTCTTCCGGCCGCTTCCTGACGTGCGCCTTCCAGCGGGCCAGGCGGACAATCGGGTAGTTACTGTGCGCCTCAGGTTTGAAACCGGCTTCGAGGCGGTAGAACACCTTGTCCACGTTCTCCTGTTCCGCCTCCTGACGCTCGAGAGCATCTGCTATGGCTACTGTCGCCCACCCCACAATACATGGTGTCACACCACGCTGTTCCTGAAGACCATTCATCTGCTCAAAGAAAACCTCATCGTCAAACTCGTCCTTCAGGAATTCGACGTAACTGCCAAACATTTCCGCCAGCACAGGAGAAAGCGGGTCACCCTGATTCTCCCAGACCACGTCACGCAACTTCTGAAGCCCTTCTTCTTCGCGCCCCTGCGCCACAAGCATCGGTAGCGAAGCTACCAGCACGTCATTCTTGTAATCCGAGTCAGGATGTTCATCTCGAAATTCGTTGTAATGCCCGGACGCTTTGTCCCACTCTTCCACTTCCACGGTCTGCACAACGAGCTGCCAGAGCGCATATGCCACTGTGTCGGGTTGGCCGAGATCTTTGCCGCCGTCGCGACCGTTTAAATAACATGCCTCCACTTCGGAAAATTCGCTTCCCGCTGTCGCAAGGATGTCTCCTTTCAGGTTCGAGGAAACGGCGCTGACTTCGTGACCGGGAAATTCTTTGATGACCCGTTCGACCTTCGCAAGGGCGTTATCGATCGAATCGATCATGAACTCGGCCATCGCACATTGGTAAAGCGCGTTTGGAACCAACGAGGAGTCCGGATACTTGCCCAGAAAACGATTCAGCACATCAGCCGCTTCCTGCCACTTCGCCAGTCTTACCTTGGAAAGCCCCAGAAAGAACTGAGCCAGCTCCATCCGTTCGCCATTTGGATAAACATTAAAGTACTTTGAGAGTTCCTGATCCGCCTCTTCGTAGTGGCCCAGTTGGAAAGCGGAGGCGCCATAGACGAAATCCGGAATTTCACGCATCGACTCACCGGATGTCATGTCCTGCCGAACCTCACCGGACACTTTATAGGCTTCTTCATATTCCTCCCGGATAAAGAGGATCTCAACGAGAACCCGAGCAACTCCCGGTTTCAGCTCGTGATCCGGAAACTCGTCAAGAAACTGGCGCCCGTAATGATAGGCGCTCTTCCACTGCTCCGTCTGCGCCGCGGAAACCACGGCATTATGCAGGAATACCGGCCGCTGCTCATGCTGCTTGCCCGCGATGTCAGAGAGCTGCGAGAACGCGACGTAACTTCCCGAGAAATTCTGCAGAAGAAAATGAATGGAACCGACGCCGTTCAGAATGCGAACGTATTCAAGCGGCAACTGCTTAATCTGCTTATCGAGCGCAGCGAGGGACTCTTTCTTCTTTGCCTCGAGGGACTCCGCAACAACCCGGTTTTCCAACTGCTCATATCGGCGCCGAAGTTCCGGTTCAAGGAGATTGGGATTTACCATCCGCTCATACCAGGCCAGTGCCCGAATCGGGTCCGCCTCGCTCATGGCCAGCTGGGCAAGATATTCAAACCGACGATTCCGCTCGTGCCTTTCCTGGAACGGATCCTGGTCAACAATGACGCTGTAGGTGTTAATAAACTCACGAACCCGCGGGTAATCCACCTCGGGAGTCCAGTCATCGGCCATCACCATGAAGATGGTCTCACGCAGGCCGTCGCTCAGAGACTCATTGGAAAGCGGTTTGACCATGAACTCGTAACCCTTCTCAAGCTCGCCCGCTTTGAGGTAACAGCGTCCCAGGTTCACACCGACGAAAATCAAATTAATGGCAGGATCACCTTTTCCTTCGACGAGAATTCTTTCGTATCGAGCTGCGGCGTCCTTCCACTTTTCGAGTTTCATCTCTGCATTAGCCCACTGGACCAGGGCAGAGTTTTGAAAATTGTTAGGGCGAAGCCCCTGCTTCTCTTCGTCGCTCAGACCGTCGAGATACTTGTTGTTGTATTTCTCGTAACAGGTTTTGAACGACTCAACCGCCCCTGGGTAGTTTTCTTTTCCCAGTTGCGCCAGCCCTCTTACAAAATAGAAATGTCCGAACACCGGACCGTAATCTTCCAGGCCGTGACTTCCGTGCTCCTTGATCACTGCATTTGCCGCAGCCAACCCTTCATCCCATTTCTGAGCCTGCACCGCTGCCGTCGCCCGGTTGTACCCAACTACAGGGTCACTACCATCCTCATCCTGGGCTTCCAGTGATCCGGAAAACGTCAGACTGAGAACCCCCGCAAAAGCCCCCCATCCAGCCAACCTATTTTTCAATCTGCCAAACTCTATCATCAATCCACTTGCACTCCATTACAGCCGTCCGCGGTACTTGTCAGGATTCTTGAGGTAGTCAAAACCGTCGATCGGTTCCCCCTTCTTATCCACAATCGTATAGCTCCCCTTTGTTTCGCGAGCCACCTCAGCGAACTGCTGCATCCCCTGGGTAGTTTGCATCGCCACCGTATTAATGACTGGACGCCCGAACTTATTGTTGGTCGCGAGAATCGGTCCGGGGGTATTCCCGCCAGTTCCGTCCGCCATAAAAAAGATCACGTCTGGAGCCGGGTCCATTCGGTGGGCAATGTCGAGAGCAAGCCCCCAGTCGGTTCCGAAGAAGAGTCTCTCACCCTTGATGAAGTCCATGGTCCGCTTGGCATTTGCAGACGAAGCCTGGATCCATTCCGCTTTCGGCATCTTGGAATCAGGACCATCGAATTCATAGTCCTGTGCTCCGCCGACGCTGTTGAACACATAGCTGGCCCCTCCCGGGCCCTTTGCTGTGTTCGTCCTGTTGCCCCCCCGGTCCATGGACCATCCCTTGTCTCCGTAATAAGCCCCTCCCGCGAATAAGAGAATTTGATACTGCACTCCCTTCAGCGATTTGAGAGCTTTCTCCAGTTCGTTGTTTCGAAGCTCGACCTGATGCGGCTTCATTGATCCCGAGTGGTCCAGCACAAACAGGAATCGCTTACCTGTCGAAGAACCACCAAAGAAAGAAGCACCGCTTCCGAGACCGGAACCACCGCTCCCGAAGCCACCGCTTCCAAAGTCAGCATCGCCAAGACCCAGCGGCCCCTTACTGGTTCGCGTCACATTAGGCAACGCAATCTTGGCAACGGCATTCGCACGCATCAACTGCGCCATTGGCGCGGCCGCGGCCGACGAAGCTGAAGTCTTCTTGGTTTGCTTCACCACGTTCTTTTTCTGCATCTCCTGCTTTTTGACAGGAGGCCCAATCACAGCTGCGACGATTTCAGGCTCGTCCTTCTGCTCGGGGAGAATCACAACCAGCATCGCGATGAGTGCGATGACCACGTGAACGGCGATCGCCACTGCAATCGCTGTCATCTTTTTCCCCGCCTGAGGCGGCGGGCCATCATTTTCCGTAAGAACAATCTCTTCCGGGTAATACTCCTCTGTTGCCGCGTCGGGCTGGGGAATGTCAGAGATCGCGGGAGGCTGTGGAACTCCCCCATCGGAAATTGGAGGCGGAGCCGGGGCAACCGGATCGCTGATTGCCGGAGGTTGAAGATCCGCAGTCGTATCATCGTAATAGACCGGCTCTTCAAAAGTCGGCGCCGGAGGAAGCGCTCCAGTCTCATCCGGAATTTCTACGGTGTGACCCGCAAGCGTCGCAGCCACGGTCAAGTGCTGAGCGGAGCGCTGAGGATCGCCCGCATATTCCAACAGAGTTCCGAGGAGCTGATGGCCATAGGCGCTTGCCGGGTGATGGGCGATAAAAGCTTCCGCAAAGTGGATGGCTCCCACTCCGGCGATCTCCGCAGTCCGCTGGAGGTCACTTTCATCTCCCGGAGCAACAGGGGATGCCGCAATCAACTGGGCCGCTTCTTCCGCAGCTCCACGTTCGAGCATCTTGTCTGCGAGGAGAAACCTTGTCGACCAATCATCCGGGTGTGCTTCGAGGACACCATACAAAGAGGCTTCTACTTCATTCATAACTGATCTCGGGCTTAGTTCGCTAGACTTACATTCTTAATGTTAGCTTTTGCGCAGACATTAAGCACGTCTATAAATCGCTGTCCGACCGCTTCAGGATCGCAGTCGATGATGACCTGCGTTTCCGTATTCGCGACCTCAGCACTGGCGGAATAGCGGCTGAGACGTTCGGTCAAGTTAGGGAGGTTGCGATCGCCAGGGTCGGTATCGGCAACTTCTTCGTTCACGTAAACAACGCCGGTCTGGTCCACCTTCACAAGCATCTGATCGATCTTCACTTCCCTTTGATCCTCCTGCTCGACCCCGGGCAAAACGAGGCTCAGATCCGCCTCCGACTTCTGAAGAGTCGTCGTCACCAGGAAATAAATCAGGAGAAGGAACGCCACATCAATCAGCGGACTGATGTCGAGTTCCGGTTCTTCCTCTCCTCCAAATGGATCGCTGTCTGCCATATTAATCGACCTGGTAAGTGGAGAAAATCACGGTTGGTACGCCTCCGGCAGCTGACGCCCGGCTCACATCCTGGATATGTTTATACGGAACATCCTTATGAGCACGCAAGTGGAGACGGGTGTTCGCGTTCTGAACCTTGGACTGAGCCATGCGCATCTCGAGCTCATCCAGGCTCAGGACCGTGCCGCCAACGTCCTTGATCGTTCCGTCGACATAGATGTTCACCACGACCCTGCCTTCAACGAGCTCCGGCACCTTGGCATCACTGGCCACTGGAATCACCACATTGGGGTCCTTCGGAAACGTGATGATGTTTGCCGCCACCATGAAGAAGATCAGGAGCAGGAACACCAGATCGATCATCGGCGATAGATCCGCCTTCAATCCGGGGCCGGCAAACAGGTCGTTTTCCTTAGCCATCCTCTTTTTACCTTCGGAATTCCGCCGTTCAGGATTCTACTGCTGTGTTACGGTGCGTCGCAGCACAGTGATCAATTCTTCCGCCGCTTCATCGGTCTCAGCAACGAGCTGCTGAAGGCGATCACGGAAAATAAAATAACAGAAAATTGCAGGCAGGGCGACGACAAGGCCAGACGCCGTTGTAATCAGTGCCTCGGAAATGTTTCCGGCAAACTTAGAAGGATCACCGGTTCCTCCACTACTCAACTTGGCAAACGCACCGATCATACCGGACACCGTTCCGAGCAGTCCCATCATGGGTGCCGCTTGCGCCAACACCGAGAAATAGTTGATCGTCCGCACTCGACCGCGATTGAACTTTCGCGAAGCAGCCGCCATCGTTTCTTCGAGTTTTTCCGTATCGAGTGTTTCGTAACCGCGTTCCGCGATGAAGTGGATCGCTGCCTGCATCACTCCGCCGAGGCAGTTGGGAGAAGTGGCGGCCTTGTGAGAGGCCGACTCAAGATCGGCATTCTCCATATCTCCGGTCATCGCCATGACGAGTTGCTCCGGAACAAAATTCTTACGCTGCAGATCAATCAAACAATAAATGAGCAGGCCAATCACGGCGATTGAAAACGCCCCCAGGATCCACATGGACCAACCGCCCGCCTGAATCATCTCGAGCAAGTTCACTTCACCCGAAGAAGCCGTGCCTTCTCCGGCTCCGCTGTCGTCGGCGGCAGGTGCAGCCGGAGTTGAAGCCGGAGCTTCATCGCCCGGAAGAGAAACATCGAACTCGTCCTGAGCATGGACCGGAGTAAGAAACAGTGAAAAGGCCAGCAGCGGAAGGATTCCGTAGAGAAATGTCTTTGATTTCATTGATGGGGGTTCTGTCGAATAAGAAAATTTGGAGAAAAAAGAAAAACCAGATTTGCGTGACTCAGAGCAATCAAAAAGTGTCATCTGAAGCACTTTTCTGTCGAAAACGACCTGAAAACTGCTGAATCAGATGAAAGCCATATCGAAGATCCACACGGCTATGCTGAGGATCCACACGGCTATGCCGGGGA
>JABSSQ010000022.1 GCA_013213905.1 Verrucomicrobiales bacterium
AGCGAATTACTGTCCTTTGAGGAGATATTGGAAAGCGGCGGCTCCTGCGAGGAGGAAGACGACAGCGATCACAAGTCCGATGAAAATAGCCATGGCGGGACTCTAGACAGTCTTTCGAGGATTTCCAGCAAGAATGTGGATCAGGCCGGATCAGGCTGAGTCTCAACTTTCTTCGCTTCACGCTCGGCTTTTTTCGCCGCTTTCTTGCCGCGCTCGTCGATGAAGAGCCAGATTCCCATGAGAATGAAGATTCCCATGATTCCCCAGCTCTTGTAGAGAGCGGGCATGACGCCTTCGGTGAAGCCGTAGGAGTGAAGACCAACTTCAAGGTTGTTCACTCCCCACCAGCTGAAGGTGACGATGATGCCGAGCATAATCCCGTTCATGTGGATGCCGAGATCGCGGATCCAGCCAGCCATGCGGCCATGAAGCATCACGAGTGTCCAGAGACAGATCATGAGCGCCCCGTTTTCCTTCGGATCCCAGCCCCAGAATCGGCCCCAGCTGTAGTTTGCCCAGATGCCTCCGAGAACCGTTCCGACCAGTGAGAAGAAGAGGCAGAAGCAGACCACCCCGTAGTTCATGCGGGTGAGCAGCTTAAAGAAGTCTTTCGCGTCGTTTCCAGCCAGGTTGAGGATGAATCGTCCACCAAGGTAAAGCATGCCAATGAGAGCGGAAACGAGGCCGGCCGCGTAGCCGATGTTGATGATGGTGACGTGGGTGGCGAGCCAGAAATTCGTGTCCAGTACAGCGACCAACTGGGTGATCGTGTCGGTGGCCTCTTTCGCCTCGTACTTGATTGAGAGGAACATGCCCAGCATGCCGCTGACAATCGCGATCAGAGTTCCGACCCCGAGTCGCGTGAAATACTCGATCAGCAGTCCGAGCAGGACGGCCGTTCCCGTGATGAAGATCACGGTATCGTAGAGATTGGTGATGGGAGGGCGATCACGGATGATACTTCGAAGGGTGATGCCGTAGATGTCGAGAATCAGCCCGATCGCCGCAAAAATGCCTGCGATCAGCAACATGATGCGCCCAAACTTGCTCCCCGGTGAGAACCAGCTGATCGCCATGATGATGAAGCCCAGGATGAACATGACGAGGGCGTTGGTGAAGTACTTGCCCCGGTAGAGCTGCACTTCGAGTGAGGCGTGCTTTCCTTCGCCGCGAGCTTCCGCCTGGGCTCGCTGATTGTCGGAGAATTCGATCAGGGCGGCGTTGAAAGTCTCGGTATCCTGCGTGCTGGCTTGGACGAGAGCCTGGACTCCCTTGAGCTGCTCGATGGCCCATGGTCTCGCCTCTTTTGACTCGAGGCCTGTCAGCATGGCATCGCTGGCGGAGAGCCAGACTTCATTGTCAGCTTCCTGCGGCGGGATGAGATTGAGGCCGCGAGCAGAGTTGGCGTAGAAAAAGAAGAGTCGCAGGGCACTCGTGAACATGCGGGCATCTTCGCTGCCATTATCTGGTTGCTGAATGGCCTGCATCAGTTGCTGCATACTCATTTCCGGCATCCTGTCCATCATCTCGACAGGATCGAGAGTGGCAGCGAGCTGAACCATTTCCTGAGGAAGGATGTTCTCGTTCACGAGCAGCTCGCCTTTGCGGGCGAAGCTGAACTGTCCGACGAGATACTCAAAGGCACTGATGTTTCGGCCGAGTGTCAGGATCATTCCTTCGATGCGGCCCAGCTCATATTGCCGGTCTTTCTCGCTATCGAGATACTTGCGCTGTTTCTCAGCGTACTGGGCGCTGAGTTCAGCCAGCTTGGAGCGTCCCTCGACAATTTCGCTGTATGAGTAGCGATCGCGTTTGGCTTTGGGTGACACTCCGATTTGAACGATGGCTGCAGAATCATCGACCACGAAGACGGGCAGGGATTTAGCGACATCGCCGCGGAAGAGCACGTCGAGCATCCACTCGCTGTAGTGCAGTTTGTGGGTCACACCGTCCTTGGTGCCGAAGCTGAGCGAAGTCTTTCCGCTGAACTGAAGCAGGGTGAAACGCGAGTAGCTGTAGACCGGTTTGACTCGTCCGGATTCCTGCATCAACAGGTTTTCGAAGGTCTCGACGATCTGGGGATCCCAGGGCTCGTAGCTCTCCAGATCAACCTGGGGAACTTCGCGCGCTGAGGCCAGGCCAGTGATGCCGGCGATGAGGGGGAGGAGAAGGGCGAGTTTCAGCTTCATGAAGCAGCTTGGGTACGTTGTTTGCGGGAACGGACGATGAAATCTACCAGCATGATGACAAAATGGATTCCGAGTCCAATCGTCGTGACGACCAGGGACCATAGCGGCCATTGATCGGCCGGATTGTTGGCCACGGCGAATTGGGAATACATGCGGTCACCGGGCTGGGAACCGGCCGGTCCAAAGGACTCCTGGAAGAACGTGTAACCGGCGTAGCGCATCGGCTCGTTCATCTTGATCTCGAGGGGCTTCTCCTCTTTGTCGGTTTCGAGGCGGGTGACACGGCTTTCGTAGTTCCGCGCCATGCTGATGCCGGGGTGGCGATCAAAGATGAATTCGTCCAGCTGGACTTCGAAGGGAACGTGCCAGGATTTCTTGGCGAGAAGAGCGCCGTATTTCTGACCGTCATATTCAAACACGAAAGGCATTGGTTTTTCGCCCGGGTCGAAGCGGAAGGAATAGGCCGAGAGGATCGCGCCGATTTCTTCGCCTTCAGCGCTCTTGGGTTTGAAGTCGACATAGCATCCGGGGATGTTGGCGGCTGCCTCCTTGGCTTTCTGCTGCGGAAGCAGTTTGAATCCGTCGATCTCGCGGGCTTCAGCACTGGCGGCAACCGGTGCTGAGATCGGCGTGGGCATCGCGTTAGGTGCGTAGTCGGAGACGGTGATTTCGAAGGGAAGCTCGTCGGTGGTGTAGGAACGCTGCTCACCGTATCCGATCGACGAAAGCTCGTCGGACGGAAGGATCCAAACCTCATTTGCGGTGGCATCTTCGTTCAGCGGCATCACTTCGAGCTGCCATTTTCGATAGCTCTCGACGCGGTCAGATTTCATGCCGGGATAGAGCGCCATGTAACCGTCGGTGCCAAGCCCCCAGGTGACGAACGCACCAGCGAAAAGCATCAGCATTCCGATATGTGAGATCAGCATCCCGGCGCCCTTCCAGCGCTTTCTCACCTTAACGATCGCGCCAAGGCTCATGTTGATGAAGAGGATCACCATGAGGAGGCCACCACCGGGAAGAAAGACAGGGAAGTTGCCGACCTTATCGACGATCCAGATAGAGTGGAAATAGATCTCCTTCGCGGCGAAGAGGCCCTTCTCGACCTGGGCGAGCGTTCCGAACAGGGTGACAATCGTCATCAGGATGAGGACGATGGTTGCCAGTTTGAAGGAGGTGAAGAATTTGTAGAAGGCCTTGAGCGGGCCGCCATTCGTCTTTGCTGTTTCTTCCTGAGCCATGGTTTGGGTGGGGAGGTTGGGAGGGCTGGCTTAGAGGCCGATGTCGAGGGAGCTGGTGAAGATGTCGAAGTTGTCTTCGTTAGCTTCGACCAGTTCGCGGGGGCCCGTCAATTTGACGAACACGGCCCCGGCATCGGAGGCGAGAATGAGTCCGAGCATCCGGTAGTCGTCTTTGCCTTCCGTTGCTCCCATGCCGGCGAATTTGCCGTCAACTTTAATAAACTTGGCGGGTTGCCCGAAAAGAGGTTTCGCGGGAAGCGCATCAGCTTCCTCCTGGGTGATGGGGTCGGCGCCCATTTGGCCGCGCCAGCGATTCACGTTGGCAAGCAGGCCACCGCCCATGCCGGGGAGACGGGCCACGTAGCATTCGCCTTCGCCGTTTTCGCCGAAAGAAAGATTCACGTCGCGCATCGACGCTGCGGGAGCTTCCTGCCAGCCCTCAGGCGTGGTGTAGGTCAAGCCGGTCGGTTTGGCGGGCGCTGGGACGGATTCAGCACCGCCGCCACCACTGTGAGGATTCGAGGGTGCGGTCTGGTAGCGGAAGCGCTCAGCGCTGGTTTCGACGAGCCTGAAACTCTTCTCGTTTCCCGAGAGCTCACGGTTCACGAGGTTGGGCCCGGAGGCACCGGAATCACTGCAGCCGGTGGAAATCAAGGCTGCGCCTGCAATCGTTGCGAGAGTGAGTATGAGGGAGGGTTTCATGGAGGCAGACACCTGCTAGGATGTCATTACGATGGTGGGCCGATTTCGGCACCCCGGTTTTCACCAGTTAAGGTGCCGGATTTGAGGAAGCAAACGCCAGATCAGGCTTTTTTCTTATCCTCAGTCTCTTTTTTGGGCTCAGCCGGAGGCGTATCAGCCGCCTTTGGCTGGGCCTTGGCCTTTCCTTTTTGATTGCCGGCCGGCTTTGGAGCCGGTTTTTCCTCAGGCTTTGCTTCCGGTTTTTTCTCAGCAGCCGCGACGGGTTTCGGGGCCGGCTTAGCTTCCGGTTTGGGAGCGGGTTTAGTCTCAGGCTTGGCTTCCAGCGCGGCCGCGGGTTTCTTTTCCTCGGGCTTGGCGGCAGGGGTGGCTGCAGGCTTCTTGTCTTCCGGCTTCGGAGCCGGTGCCACCTCGGGTTTTTCTTCCGGGGCTGCCTCCGCAGGTTCTTCCGCGGGGGTAACGGCGGCCAGTTCGATGCCGGTGTTGACTTCGAGATTCACGCTGCGCTCAAAGGAGCGGGCTGCGCCAGCCTCGACCTCGGTCTGCCAGACATAAGCTTTTCGCAGATTCGGCAGGGTCGCAAAGGTGTCGAAGATACCGTTGCCAACCTTAGTGTTGTAGAGGTTGAGGTATTCGAGGTTGGCGAGGCCGGTGAGCTCGGCGATGCCGTCGTCGGAAACGGCGGTGTTTTCGAGGTGGAGACGTTCGAGGTTGCTCATTCCACCGATGGTTTCCATGCCGGCGTCAGTGATCTGGCTGCGGGCCAGGTCAAGCCAGACGATGCGCTCGGCCACAGGTTCGAGCAGGGCCAGTTGCTCGTCTCCGAATTCTTTGGAGGCGTTGATCACATTGATGCGAAGACGATCGTCCTCGGCGGAAATTGGCATCACGGAGAAGTGGTGTGTTTCGGCAGCAGCCTTCACATCATCAAGACGTTGTGCCTGCTCCTCGGGTTCGAGGGTGTCCCAAACGGAAACGGTAGCAACTTCGCCGGCGACAGCAGCCTCTTCTTCGGAGCCCGTGTAGAGGGCCACGAGGGTGACGGCCGGGGCTTCCATTTCAGCGCCAAGATCAGCCACGGTGAGCTCCTGGGTGGCTCCGGAGTCGATCCAGGCTCGGAGAATCTGAAGTTCTTCGGCGGTCAGAGGATCGCCGTCCGGCGGCATGGCTTCGTCGTCATCGCGGGGAAGCTCTGAACGGAAAACCAGCTCGGATTCCTCGGCGTTTTCGGGATCAACGGTTGTGAAGTCGCTGCCCTTGGCTCCGGCGAGGAGAAATTCGTGGGTGTCGGTTCGCAGTTTGCCCTTGGTCTTATTGGCGTCGTGACACTCGTTACACTTGCCGGCCATCATCGGGGCGATGAAGTTTTCATACACGAGTTGTTCGCCAACCGGCGTTTCTTCAGAGGGGCCGGTCTCTTCCGGTCCGCCACCGGGATTGAGACCGATATCCAGCAGCGGGACGAGAGCGGCCGGTGCGTGCTCGGTGAGGTATTCCGGAGTGTGGACCATGGCACCGCCAAAGTGTCCTGCTGCCGCGCAAGTGAACATGGAGGCACCCACCCAGAGGCGCTGAAACATCAGTTTTCCTTTCACCGAACTGATCAGTGCAAAGAGCGAGCAGACGACCACGGCGAGACCGAAATAGAGGTGCATGTCCATGGCGTGTCCGGCGAAGTCCTCCGCTGCCATGAGAAAGTAGCCGAAAAGCGTCGCGACAATGCCGGAAAGGAGGCAGAGCCAGAGAACAAAGGTCTGGAACTTCTGAAGGTAGACAAAGCCTTTGAAAAACGAGGCAACCTCAATAATCAGGGCCAGGGAAATGAAGCCGATGGGCATGTGGACGAAGAGCGGATGAAAACGTCCTACGAAATTGATGAACCCTCCGCCGGACCCGTCAGAATTGCGATAGGCGAACCAGGTCACTGCGAGAGCGAGAACCCAGAGAATCACGGCAAGCCAGGCGAGACCGAGCCCTTTTCCCTTCTGGGTTTCGTGCTTTACAAACGTACTCATGTGGCACCTTCGCCTGAACCCTTTTCACGGTCAATTGCATGTTAACGTGTGCATTAATCCGTTAACCTTCCGTAAGATAGGTCGTATGGGGCGGTCGCGGCAGGCGGAAAGGCATTGCGACCCGTTCCAAAACAGCGTAGAAACCCATTTTCTATCACCTCCCCCCCCTGAGTCTTCAGTGGGGCAGGGCATCGAGATCCACTTGTTTTTATGAGCGAAGAAAACGGCACGAAAAAGCACCTCTATTTCATGGGTATCTGCGGCACGGCGATGGGATCAGTTGCGGCCGCTTTCCGGGAGGCCGGCTACCGTGTGACGGGTTCGGATGCTCATGTCTACGATCCGATGAAGTCTTTTCTCGAGGGGCAGGGGATCGAAATCCTGAACGGCTACAAGGCTGAGAATCTGCCCGACGATGTCGATATTTTCGTGATTGGGAACGCCCAGAGCCGGGGCAATCCGGAAGTGGAGGAAGTGCTCAACCGGAAGCTGCGTTACGTTTCCTTGCCTGAGCTGCTTCGAGAGCAGGTCTTGCGTGGTAAGCGGAACTTCGTCGTTTCGGGAACACACGGAAAGACAACGACGTCCTCGATCCTGACCTGGCTCTTTGAATCATCGGGTCGCAACCCGAATTTTGTCATTGGCGGACTGCCGGGCAACTTGAAGCAGGGCGCCCGCTTCACGGGCTCGGATTTTACTGTCCTGGAAGGCGACGAATACGACTCGGCCTTTTTCGACAAGCGTTCCAAGTTCATTCACTACCTCCCCGAGGTGGCGATCGTGAACAACATTGAGTTCGATCACGCCGATATCTTCGATGATCTCAAGGCGATCAAACGTACCTTTGGCCACATGATGCGCCTGATTCCGGACAACGGGCTGTTGCTCTTGAACGGTGATGATCAGAACTGCCTCGACGTTTATGCAAAGGAGGGACATGCCCCGGGTAAGACCGTCGGTTTTGGTGAAAGCTGCGATGCCCGGATCACGGATGCCGACTATGGCATCGACGAAACCTCGTTTACTATCGAAGGGGAACGCTACACGATTCCGATGAACGGTGAGTTCAATGTCAGGAACGCGGCAATGGCGATCACAGCGGCCCGTTTCGGAGGGCTCGAACCTGACGAAATTCGTACCGGTCTCACCTCGTTTCTCGGGATCAAGCGCCGCCAGGAGGTTCGCGGAGTCACGGATCGCAACATCACGGTGGTTGATGATTTTGGTCATCACCCGACTGCGATTCGCCAGGCTATTATTGGATTGCGGAAAAAATATGTGGGAGCCCGTCTCTGGGCGGTTTTCGAGCCGCGCTCCAACACGACACGACGCAAGGTTTTCCAGGACACTCTTCCGGAGGCTCTCAGACTGGCCGATGCCGTTTGTGTCGCCCAGGTGGCCCGGGCCGATATGCTGTCCGAGGACGAGCGACTCGATCCCGATCTGGTCATGGAAACGATCCGCGAGGGCGGAACTCCCGCGTTCTACGAACCGGGTGCCGATGCGATTGTGGAGCGACTCGAGGAGGAAGCGCTCGATGGCGATGTGATCATTGTCTTCAGCAACGGAGGATTCGACGGGATTCACGACAAGTTACTGAGCCGACTGTAATTTTCGTAATTTACAGTTCCATCCATCCTGATCTGCCTTAACTTGGGGGACGTGCGTGCTCGTGCAAAAGTTGCTGTGGGTTGCCTGTTCCTGGTTGGGCTGTCGCCGTTGGTGAAGGCTGAAGAAGAGGAACTGGACGCCCGGATTTTGTCCCTCGATGTCACCGTCGATGTCGAGCGGGACGGCAGCATGGAGGTGCGTCACAAGTTTGATCTCCAGATCGATGGCAAGGAGATCAAACGTGGTCCCTGCCTGAATTTCGTTACGGCGCACAAGGGGCCGGGTGGACTGGTGCTCGATATGGAAATGGAATTTCTCGAGGTGCTGCGAGACGGCGAGTCGGAGGAACATCACGAGGAGGTCATGCATGGGCATCGTTCACTCTTTTGCGGCTCTGCCTACACGACGCTCGATCCGGGGATTTACAGCTATGAAATTTCCTATCGCGCAGAGGGAGACTGGATTTTTCGCGGGAAGAACTCTTGCGGCGTTTTCGATATTACCGGTCCGTTTGCGGGTCTGCCGATCGACAAGGTAAGAGCGCGTGTGCAGATGCCGCAGGGCGTTCGCGCTTCGCAGTTCTCTGCTTCGCTGATGGGCAATACCGGTGAAGGCTCAGGATTTGTTTCCGTGGATGGCGGGGACAAGCTCGTCATTGAAACCACTCAGCCGCTCAATCGGCATCACGGTGTGTTCATGAACGCAGTTTGGCCGGCCGGGGATTTTGCGATCCGAAGTCGATGGGGGCAGGTCATACGTCAGCATCCGCGCATTCCGATTTCTGTGTTTGTCGGTACGGCGCTGTTATGGGCCCTGGTCATTGTGCTGTGGCGGGCCTGGAAGCGCCCCCGGCCGACGAATGCCGCAGCGCAGGCTTAGCGGAAGTTGAGGCGGTTCACATCGAGTCCACCGAGAGGAGCACGAGCTGCAGGTGCCTGAGCAGGAGTGGTGATGGCTGCGGTTGGAACTGAAGAAACCGGTGGATTGGTTCGCGGGCGACCCACCATGGCCGGCGCGTCGTCTTCGCGCTGGTGCCAGACGCCCTGGTAGCGGCGAGTGCCGTCGGGACGCTCGAAGACCTGGCTCTGGATCGTGGTGTATCCCCGGCGTCCGAGTTCTTCATCACTGCGAATGAATGCCTCGAGCGTCTGGTTGGCTCGATATTGCCAGCGCCATTTGCCATTGGTCGGCACCTTGCTGAAAACGATTCGGAATTCGTGACCGCTCTCCTGCCAGCGACCTTCAACCGCGGACATCCAGTGGCCACGCTGCCAGAAGCTCTGGTCGTGGCTTCCGTTCTTCTGGCGAATGTAGGTGTCGAGGGCCAGCGGGCTCATCCACGTAGTGAATTCTTCCTCGGACGAATTCGCCGCAATCAGTGTCGGTTCGCCCGGCAGGGGAATGAGGTCTTCTTTGATCGGCCTTGCGATGAGGGCCGGGCCGGTGGCTCCCTCGATAGCCCCGGCCGATCCGATGAGGGTAAGGGCACCGCCTGTTGTTGCGGCAGCTTCAAGCGCTTCCTTTTCGAGTGCGGCCAGTTCCGCCTTTTCCGCCAGTCGATCCGGATCTGTTTTGAAATAGAAGGTTCCCAGGGCGCCCAGGAGGACAACAATGATCAGTGGCATAATGATCGTCCGAATTTCGCGTCTCGGTCGATAGTATGACTGCTTGATTCCTGTGATGGGAAACCGGTCGTGCACTTGAGGAGGTTCTGTGGTGTTGGTGTGTCCTCTTTTATAAAGATTACTGAAAACTCCTGCAATCCTGATTCGAGGAATTCTTTGTCACACTTCTAACAGTTTTCCGGCACGGGTGAAGAGCAGTTGGGTGCGAATGGCAGACTCCGGCAGGCGGATCATTTTTGAAAGCACCTCGCGATAGAGTTGCAGTTGCGGCTGATAGGTGATCCCGGCTTCGGCCATTTCCTCGGGCGTGTTGACTCGATCGGTTTTGAAATCGGTGATCGTGGCCCTGGCAGGTTGGCCGTTTCCATCCCGTTCGACGACGACGCGGTCAAAGGTACCGGAGAGCCAATCGCCTTTGAGTAGAATCTCAAAGCTGGTCTCGCACCAGGCCTCGGCGTCTCCGTCGGGCCGGGCGAGAGCGTCGCGAGTGGCGGGATCGTTGAGGCTGGACTCGACCTGCTTGAGGGCTGCTTCGAGGACGGTATCGTCGAAGCCGGTGAGTTGGTCGCAGTGTTCACGCAGCCGGGAGAGTGTGTCCTCGCCGCTCCATTCGATGGCTTCGAAGAGACTGTGAACCAGGGTTCCGAACTGGCGGGCTTCTCCTCCGCGCCGGGTGAAAATCTGGGACGCGGCGACAGAGCCTTTCTCGGATCCGCTCGGAGTGCGTCGGCGCGGGCGAAGGCGAGGTGAGGGCACCGCCTCTTGAGAAGTTGGTGTTTCAGCGAGTTCGGGAGATTCTTCAGGGGTGATGGATTCGAACCAGCGACGATGGGTTTGTTCTGTGTCGCTTTGATAGACCAGGTCGGCGCTGGTATCGCCGAAGGTGATCTCGGTCGCGTCACCGCCAAGAGTGTCTTCGAGCAGGCGGACGAAGTTCATGGAGCGGGACTTCGGTCCCTGGTGAGGGGCAATGAGGTAGTTGGCAAAACGTGCCCGGGTCATCGCGACGTAGTAGATGCAGAGCGCTTCGTAGGAGGCCTCGGCTTCCTTCTCGGCGAGGTACTCGCAGAGAACCGGATCGGAGGCGACGATGTCTTTCCCCGGCATGTCGAGGACCCACTCGGTTTTTCGCGCTTCGGTGGTCTTGGTTGTCCTGGCGTCGATGTCGAGCTTCACCGTGGTGAGACTGTTGCCCTTGAGGTCAGGCAGGATGACCATGTCAAAGGTGAGGCCTTTCGACTTGTGATAGGTCATCACCTGCACGGCGCTGGCGTCGGAGGCGTCGCGTGCCGTGTGGCGACTGACGTAGGAAAGAAAGTCATCGATGTCGCGGCTGCCGGTTTCATCAAAGAGGCGGGCAGCCAGAGCGAGAGCTTCGATGCGGCTGCGGGTGAACTCATCGAAAGCAGTGCCGTGACCGGCTTCGAGTTCACCGACGAATTGTCGGGTCACTTCTTCGAAGCTTTTCTCAAACACGTCCCGGGCGGTCTTGCGAGCCAGGGCGCCGGCGGTCAATCCGTCACGCTCGATCACAGCGGCGAACGGTGTCATGCGCAGGTGTTCCCAGGCGAAGGTGTCCCCCGGGTGAGCCGCGAGTTGGAAGAGGCTGAGCAGGGCGAGGTTGACGGGATTGTCGCTCGCGATGTGCTGTTCCGATTCGCTGGAAACAGGAATGTCGCTATGAGCCCGCAGGTAGTCGACGATTTCGTTTCCGGTGCGATTGCTGCGCACGAGAATCGCGCAACTAAGCCCGCGGGAGGTCGGCTCAACTTCTTCCAGGACTGCCTTGATGAGGTCGAAAGAATCCTCGGTCGTGGCTTTGCCGCCGTCGGCACCATGAGGATTGAGAAACGCGGTGTAGCCGGGCTTTTGCTTGTTGCCTCCGGCAACGGCGTGATCCACCCAGCGGCCGTTCCAGCGTTCGATCGTGTCTTCGGGAAGGCGAAGTGCTTCAAGTGCGGCCCGGTCGCGGAAGACTTCGTTGACCGGTTCGATGATGTCGGGAACGGAGCGATAGCTGACTGACAGGTCGCGTTCTACAATGCGTTTTTCACGGGCATTGTATTTCTCGATGATGTCGGTAAAGAGGCGTGTGTCCCCGCCTCGCCAGGCGTAGATGGCCTGCTTGATGTCGCCGACCTGGAAAAGTGAACGGGTGCCACTGGTATCCTGGACGATCTCATCAATCAGGTTCGAGATGACCTTCCACTGGATGAAGTTGGTGTCCTGGAACTCGTCGAGCAGCCAGTGGTCGTAGCGCGTGTCGAGACGGTAGTCGATCTGGAGGCGGTCGGGTTCGTCCGGTGTCTGTGTCAGGATCGGTGCGGGCTGGTTTTCCCCGTATTCGTAGCCGGAGAGGAGCAACTGGATATCCTGGAAAGTGAGTTGTCCCTGTCGCCTGACGCGGTCGGCATAGGTGGATTCGTAGAGATGGAGCAGCTCCCAAACGCCCCGGGTTCTCTGCAACTTTGCCTTGATGTCTCCACCGANGAGCCACTGGGTGATGCGGCGAACCGCTTNGCTGGTGAGAGCATCGAAGTCCTGGACGGTGCGGTTGAACTTGATCGAAGCNCTGCCATTCTCGAGATCCTTCCANGCTTCGAGGAAGCGGGGGATCATGTACTTGGTGCGCTTGCCGAAGGGAGCGCCGGGCCGATGCTCTTCAAGCTCTTCCCGGAATTCATCCCAGTAGGTGAAGTTGACGGAATCGGGATTCTTTTCAAACGCGTCATAGAGGCGCTTGAATTCCTTCGCCGGATCGATTCCCTCAACGAGCCAGCGGTTGTTGTCCCGATTCCAGATCACGGTGGGATCGCCCCAGTAGCGGGAGTCAGGTGCGCTGAGGTAGAGGTTGTGCAGGTCCTGGACGAACGCGTCGAGTGATCGGATCACGTTGGATTCTTCGCGTCCGAACGTGGCGAGCCGGAAGGCCTCGAGGAATTCGGCCTGGCGCTTGTCATTGGCCTCGGCCGATCCAAGGCGTCTGCTGAAAACGACCTCATAAACGCGGTCGATCGCGTTGGCGGCGCGATAGTCGTCCATGACCTCGAAGTCGGCGGTGAGGCCGAACTCGGCTGGAAAGCTTCGGAGAATGTTAGAGAAAAAGCTGTCGAGTGTGCCGAGAAAGAGCCGCGGCATTTTCTGAATGAAAATCCGGAGCAGTTCGCAGTAGTCCTCCGGCGTGAGTTCAGAGAGCGCGATAGAAAGTGGATCCTTACCATCACCGCCGAGATTGGCAGCGAACTCCTGATCGCTGGCGGCCTTGGCGAGCTTGACGAGGATGGCATCAAAGAACTCTCCCGCCGCCTTGCGGGTGAAGGTGACCGCAATAATTCGTTCCGGGTGAACCCCTTCGCCGCTTTTCAGCTGAATCGCCATCAGGGCGATGTAGCGATTGGTCAGCTGGTATGTTTTCCCCGAACCCGCCGAGGCGAGGATCATTTCATTGGGGATATATTCAGGGGAGGGCACGGGCTAGTGAGTAGTTAGGAGTGAACAGTGGAAGTATGGAGTTTCGCTTTCAGGCGGGATGGATGGCTGGTGGGGAGTAAGGGTAAGATTAGGAGTAAGAGTAAGATTGAAACTCAACAGGGTCGGGTCACTGACCTAACAGGGTTGGGTCGACGGCATCGGCGGCGGTGGGTTGGAGGAGGTCCTTGAAATCGTCCCACGGTGGAGCGTCTTCGCTGGCGGGCCAGAATTGTTCGTTGCGGATGGCCTGGATGACGCCTTCGGCGCAGGTTTTGGCAGCTTCGAGAAGGCGGTCGTCGAGTTCGTGCCATTCGTCGATGGCGACTTCGGCTTCGCTCTTGCCAAGGGTGGCGTAGGCGGCGGTGATTTTCGTTTCGGGTTCGCGCTCGCGCATGGCGAGAACGTAGAGGGGGAGCTGGAGATCCGTCCAGCGGAGCAGCTTGCCCTCATCATTCTCCACCAGCATCCATTCGGGGTAATCGGTTTCTGATTCGGTGCGCTTGAGGGGAGCGAGGTGATAGGTGTCGACCGTTTTGCGATGGCTGCCGCTTCCGGGGGAGAAGGTTTTGAAATCCACCACGCGAATGCCGTGTTCAGGGTGCTGCTCGATGCGGTCGATGCGCCCGGTCACCGTGAGACCACTGATCTGGAAGGGCCAATGATCGTCGCCAAAGGTGTCTTCGGAGCTGACGATCTGCCATCCGGCCTCGCGTTGCTCGGCCTCGATGGCCGCCCACCAGGCGAGGCGCTTCCGGGCGCTGTCGCGCTGGATCACAATGGGCGTAGAGAGCTCGCTGCCGAACTGGCGGTAGAGCTGACGGTCGACCTCTTCATGGAGAAAGGAAACGATCGGTCCGCGTTCGGTGAAGCCCATCGCCTCATCATTGCGGGCGAATTCCTCGAGCGAGTTGTGGACCAGGTTGCCGAAGTCTGCGGCATCCATTTCGCGCTTGTCGATTTCCACGGTCGACATGCGGAGGCCGTAGTTGAGGTAAAAACGAAAGGGACAGGCAAGGTATTGCTTCAGCGCGGTGGGGCTGGTGTGTTGAAAGACGCGGTTGTCTTTGGCCAGCGCACGCGGCTTCAACTGGAAAGCGACAGAGCGGGCGGCGGGCTGGGTTTCCAGCGCGACATCGCGGAAGAGGTGCAGCGTCCGAGCGGGCAATTCCCCGGCGGGGCACTGAAAAAGGAGACGAGAGGGACGCAGCGGATCTCCGGAGGCGCTCTCGCGGCCAAAGATAAGATCAATCCTGCGGCCTTCAGCGGAGCGGGATTGGATCATGCTGGTCAGGAAGTAAGCGTCGCGAGCGAAGCGGTCGTCATTGTTCTGCACGCCGAGCTTCTGGCGAGCGGTGTCGGGGAGAAAAGCGTGGCCGACGATGGCCTCGGGAACGGCATGGTCGTTCATCCCGGTGACGACAAGGCGCGGAGCGTCTTCCCAGAGCAGCTCAAGCCAACCCTGGAGATCGATTTCGTCGGGTTCGCGCTCGGGGTAGACTCTATTGGAAGCGAGTGAAGTGATGAGCAGTTCGAAGCGATCCTCCGGCCCGGGTGTTTTCTTAAAAGCTTTGCTGATGGCTGCCAACTCTTCGCTGAGTGTCAGGATGGCCTCGGCGACTTCGCTGAGAACAGCCTGGGTGGGATCGTGCCGCGAGTAGCGGCGACCGTGATAGATGCCGGTAAGCAGATCGTTGAGGGTGTCCTCGAAGTTCTCCTTCTGAAAACGATTTCGCCAGCTTCGCATCCAGTCAATCGCTGCGGCGAGCTGGGGGCACTTGGTGCCGCGAGTTCTTTGGGCCGCTTCGTGAGCATCGTCGAGACGGGTCGGCAGGGTGCGAACGATGAGCTCGTCGACCTCGTTGATAAGGCGGTTGGGTGTGATCGAGGTGTCCTCAGTCTCGGGGAGGTCACGAAGAATCGCTTCGGGAAAACCGGGGCAGTTGAGTAACAATCGGAGAGAGGAAAAGTTGCTCGTCGTGACCGTGTCGGCGATTTGCTTGAGGAGGTAATAGATGCCTTCGCCGGCGAGGGCGCGTCCACCCGGGTCGTAGCCTTTGAGTCCCTGATTGGAGAGGGCTTCCTGCAACGGTGTTATCAGGTCGGGATCGGGGATTCCGATAGCCGCAGTTGCAGGGATCTGGTCGAGTTCGCTGAGAAGGCTGTAGGCCAGTTCCGCCTGCTCTTTTGGTGACACAGCGTGGTGAATGGTTGTGTCAGGATCAGGAATGGGAAGGGGGCTGTTGATCCAGCTTTCCGGGGTGGGGCGACCGAACCGGTCAAACCGAGCCGACTCCGATTCAGGGGCGTGGACCAGAATCTCGACCGGCATTTGGGATGACCAGGCGCGCAGCACATCAGCAGCGAGCGGACGCAAGTCGGAGATGCCGCAAAGAATGACCCGGGAAAGATCAGTGGGCGCCTTGCTCTGTTCAGGCAGGGAGAGCTGGGCAGAGGCTTCGTCGGCAAAGCCGCACTGCCTGGTTTCTTCGACCGCGATTTCTTCGATCCGGGCCAGTTCCCTCCACCGGGGCGGCTCCATGTCGGCGGCGGCAAGTGTCTCGGAGGCGCTGGCAAAGTTGTGCCCCGATTCAACGAGGAGGCGCCGCACCTGGAGCAGGTCGTCGGCAGTTTCGCAGGCCCAGCGCAGGGAGCGTTCCACGGGATCGACCGGGAAGGCACGACGGAATTTTCCGAGAGGAAGCTTGAGTAACAAGGCGGCCCAGAGCCAGTGGGTTAGGCGGGAGTTGGCGACGGGAAGATCGAGAGCGGCCGGGGGGAGCCGGTCAGGGGAAATGAGGTAGTCCGGAGTTGTGACCAGCGGCGGGAAAACGATGGTGTCGTATTCGGCGGCACGAATGGCGAGAGCTTCGCGAAGGCGGCGCCCTGCATTCCGGGTGGGGACGATAAGCAGGGTTTTGGAGAGATCAATGGGCTGACACGTGTCCCAGTCACGGGTGAGGTAGTCGACAGTGAGCTGGATGACGGGTTCCGACCATCCGAGAAACTGGCGCTGGATGCCGCCGGCACCGGATTCCGTCGAGGTTTCTGACGGAGAGGGCGGGGGCGGATCAAACAGCGGCAATTCGCCTTGTTCCTGCGGGGAGTCGGGCATTGTGCGGGGAGCGGAAAGTGAGTCGGGGGAATCAGTCCGGACGGTTGGCCCAGAATTCTTCCTCAAGCAAATCGTGTCGTCTCACAATGCGTCGGTAGAACTCCAATGTCAGTTCCTTTTTTTTCTCTTCGCTCAATTTCCACAAGGTATCGGACTGCCGCAGTCTCTCGACGAGGCGTGACAGTGTCAGGGCAACGGTCACGGAAATATTATAGCTCTGGGTAAAGCCATACATCGGGAGCCGCAGGGTGGCGTCGGCGGCTGCGAGGGCTTCCTCGGAAAGACCCTTCTCCTCGGTGCCGAACATCAGGGCAACAGGCTGGTCCAGCGGAAGGGTGAGAAGGTCGTAGCCGTCCTCATTGGGCGTGGTGGCGACGAGCTTGTAGCCGTGCTTTTTGACCGACTCAATGCAGGAACTGGTCTGGTGGTAGCGGTGCATGGTCAGCCACTTGGCGCTGCCCATGGAGATTTCGTTGTTGGGCTTGTAT
>JABSSQ010000220.1 GCA_013213905.1 Verrucomicrobiales bacterium
CTGGGTTTCGTGACGCGTGCTGCCGTCCTCCATCTCTTTGAAGTAGGGCTTGCGTCCGATTCTCTGCCGCACATCCCACATCAGGGCGGCGGATTCGCCGGCGATGTTGACGTGTTCCTTGCCGAGGTGGCCGGTGCGGTAGCCGGCATCCTTCAAGACGGCGAAAAAGGAAGTTTCGCAGAGTTCAGGATCGAGGGGGCCCGGCTTGGCGCGGTAGAGGTGACGGCGCTCGTAGGCACTGGTGAAGAGGCAGGCGCGACCTACCCAGCAGGTGGAGGTGGAGACAAAGGAGTTCTCAAAGCGGACCCCTTCGCCGGCGAGGCGGTCGATGTTCGGGGTCTTGACGATGGGGTGTCCCGCGCAACCGAGGGTGTGGTCGCGCTGATCGTCCGCGTAGAGTACGAGGATATTGGGGCGGTCGGCGTTCTTGTCAGGGGCAGCGGCGTCTTTCTTTGCGGCTGCCCCTTTACCCTTTCCCGTTGGAGTCGCCTTGGCTTTCCCTTTCGCTTTCCGGTTGGGCGTCCGTTCTTTCGGCTCAACTTCTGTGACCTTGCCGACCTGGCGTTGGTCAGCGACATACCATTCGTCTAGCAAGGCGCTGAGCGCTTCGACTTTCTCCGGCTGAGCGCTGGCAAGATTGGCCGCTTCGTTCGGATCTTTCTTCAGGTCGTAGAGTTGCGCCTCGCCACCCTGGGGTGGGTATTTCATTTTGCCCGGAGCCCCGTCGTAAGTCAGGAGCAGCTTGTCGTTGCCCTTGATCACCCACCGGTAGAGGAGGGAGGCCTGGGGATTCTCGATGTCCGCAATGTCGTGGGCGAAAGACTCGCCGTAGAGGGTATCGCGATCGATGGTGTCTCCGCTCTCCAGTTCAGGGAGCAGGTTGAGACCCGGAAAGTCATGAGGCCCTTCGGCATCCGCGGCGGCAAGGATGGTGGGGACAATGTCGATGGAAGAACAAAGCTCAGGACGGTCGGCAGCCGGGATGGTTCCCGGCCAGCGGAACATGATGGGGTTGCGGGTGCCACCTTCGTTGGGGCTGCGCTTGGAGCGGTCGGCGTAGCTGCCGGTCTCAGTCTGAATCCAGCCGTTGTCGGTCACGTAAATGACGAGGGTATCTTCGGCGACGCCGGCGTCATCGAGTTTCTCCATCAAGAGGCCGACGGTGTCATCGAGGCGCTCGATATTGGCGTAGTATTTGGCGACGCGTTCGTGAACGCCCTTGGCCTCATATTTGGCGGCCAATTCCTGGGGCGGATCGTGCGGGGTGTGAGGCAGGAAAGGGGCATACCAGACAAAGAAAGGTTTCTCACCTTCCACGGAGCGGTCGATGAAGTCGAAGATGGGCTCCATGCCCTGGCGTCCGATCTTGAGACCGTCATCACCGTGACGGCCGCCTTTGTCGGGGTAGCCGCGAGTCATGCCCTCAGTGAAACCTCCGCGCTGATAGGAGCCTTCCCACCATTTGCCGCTCTGATGGCTGACATAGCCCTTCTCACCGAGCCACTTGGCAACGGTGCCGAGCCTGTCGACGTTAGAGATAAGCAACTCCTTGGCGCTTTTGCCGGCTTTTTCGGCGTGAGCGGCATTCTCGGGTGTCCCCGCAGGATCATTGCCCGTGATCATGTTTTGGTGCGAGTAGAGCCCCGTTGCCAGCGTCATCAGGGCGGGGCGACACAACGCAGTGGGCACATACCCACGCTTAAATAGGGCACTCTCAGACGCAAGCTGATCGAGATGAGGCGTCTCGATGTGAGGGTGCCCCATGAAGCTGTAGTCGGTGTAGCTATGATCGTCGGACAGGATCAGGACGATATTCGGTGGCTTGGCTTCAGCAGCGTGAAGCATGATTCCGCCGAACAGGACGGCGACCAGGGATTTGACGAGCATTTTCATAGTTCAGAGAAATAAAAAAAAGACTGAGAGAATAGGTAGCGATATTGTTCTCAGAGCCTCTAAATCGCAACTGGACGGCAATCCTGCCGCCACTCTTGAGACATGATCGCGTGATTCCGCGAGAGGGGGGGCGGATAGTCTATGCCGCCTTAAGGTCGAAGAGCAGCGCTTGGTGCGTTTAAAGATCTCCTGCCGTTTCCCGGAGGAGTATCCTTCGATGTGCCGGGGCTCTTGAACTGGCTTTTGATAAAGCCGTCTGTGGCCATTTCTTCAAGACCGCAGATAGTCTTTGGAATGATCTGGTTGCTAAAGACCAATGGGAGGAGGTGTGGGAACTCTTCCCGTTTGTTGCATGGACTCGATCTTTCGATGGTCCTCCACCAAGGTGGCGTGGTCGCTCTTGATCACAGTTTCCAGGGAATGAAGACGTGTCAGGACTGTGTTCAGCGTTTCATTCAGTTCCGATATTTGCTGCTGGAAGTCAGCACCGTTTTTTGGGGGATTTTGTTCACTCATAATGGCGGCTGCTCGCTGGAGGTCGGCTAGCCTTTGTGATGAGTTTGGAACGAGGGGCCCGCCGAACTTGGTTTTTTATACAGAAGACTTGAGATTTCGACAAGCCTTTAGCGGAGAGTCGGTTCTGTCTCATGTTTTCTGGTTGGGAGAATTGACGCCCGCGGAAAGGATTTGGGAGACTCAATCGTTTTCCTCGCTCGAGCGTAATTCGCTTCAAGCAAAACAATCCGCATTTCGAACGAAAGTCTCCAGAGGAAACACTATCGAGAATCACGACAAGGTGTCAGTGAAATACTTATAATGCGCTTAACTCTTTATTTTCTGCTCGCCCTCCTGATCAGTCTTTGTCCGGATACAGCATTCGCCGATCGCCCCAACGTCATCTTGATACTCACGGACGACCAGGGCTACGGGGACCTGAGCTGCCATGGCAATCCTATCCTAAAAACTCCAGCACTGGACGACTTGCATGGCGAGTCTCTTCGGTTCACGGATTTTCATGTGAACAGTTTCTGCACGCCGAGTCGGGCTTCGCTCATGACGGGGCACTATGCCACTCGAACGGGAGCCTACCGAACTTCTTCGGGGCGAACCTTTCTTCATACGGACGAGGTCACCATGGCCGAGATTTTCCGGGACAATGGTTATGCGACCGGGATTTTTGGTAAGTGGCACCTGGGAGATAGTTACCCGCACCGCCCCTACGATCGAGGGTTCGAGGATGTAGTCTGGCACAAGGCAGGCGGGGTTGGTCAACTCTCCGACTTCCACGGCAATGACTACTTTGACGACCATTATGAACGCAATGGGGAGTTGGAATCGTTTGAGGGCTACTGCACCGACATTTGGTTCGAGGAAGCGCTCCGCTTCATCAAAGCACAGCAGGAAGCTGGAAAGCCGTTCTTTGCTTACATTCCCACCAACGCGCCGCACTCACCTTTCGTGGTCGAGGACCACTACGCGGCCCCCTACGAAGACGTAGCAACCTGGCGTGATGGAAAGGCAGCCAAGTTTTTCGGAATGATTGCCAATCTTGATGAGAATGTGGCCCGACTGCGCCAGCACCTGAAGACTGCCGGACTGGCTGACAACACCATTCTGATTTTTATGTCGGACAACGGAACCGCCGGCGGCGTGGGAATGGACACCGACGCCGTGCCGTCTGAGGGCGAGGGCTACAACGCCGGCATGCGTGGCCGGAAAGCGTCCGTTTACGATGGGGGGCATCGAGTGCCGTTTTTCCTCCATTGGCCAGGTGGGGGATTCGATGAGGGGCAAGATGTCGATACGCTGGCAGCAGGCTATGATGTGCTGCCGACCCTGATTGATATGTGCCAACTGGAAGATCCCGATATTCCTTTTGACGGTACCTCCCTCGTTCCGGCAGTGGAGAATCCTGACGATTGGCCCGATCGCGAATTGGTCCTTCAATACCAGGGTGGAAATGGCTTCACTTACGCGCCCGAAATGTGGACGGACTCGGCAGTGCTCACCGAAGAATGGAGACTGGTGGATGGGGATAAGCTGTTTCGCATCAAAGATGACCCCAGCCAAAGCCACAACATGGCAGAGGATTTTCCTGAAGTGGTGAAGCAGTTGCGTTCACGCTATGAGGGGTGGTGGGCCGATGTTTCACCAAGGATGCAACCCATCCCGATCCACCTCGGAAACAAGGCTGAACCCGGAACTCTACTGACCGGTCTGGATTGGTACATGGAACCCTTCGGTAACCCTGTCACGAGTACAAAGCGATGGACGCCTGGCAGCAACGGTCCTATTTTCCTCGAGATTGAAACTGCCGGGCGCTATCGTTTTGCGCTGACCGAAAGGCATCCCGCCGCTGAAGAGCCTCTCAGGAATGTGTTGGCCCGCCTGGAGATTGGTGGTCAGGAGTTTGAGACTAGGATTGAGGCGAGAGCCCTGGCTGCGGAGTTTGTCGTCACTTTGCCCGAGGGGCCGGCCAAGTTAATTGCCACCTTCGAGACCGCGAACGGCGAGACCGGTGGTGCCTACTTCGTTGAAGCCTCTTATCTTGATGCCCAGTAGCCGGGTAACGCCGCCATAACGGAATTGGCACCACTGATCGGCATGGCATAATGGTGCCTCCCACGACCTTGTCCTTTGTCCTGCGAAACAATGCGTTGCGTCTTTACTATTTGGATTGCAGGGGCAAAATGAGTCCTTCCAATTTCCCATCTGTATCCTATGGCATCCGAACCTTTTGTTGATCCTACGTCACTTGATCTCTCCAACGCCGCCTTTTCCAAGGAGCAAGTGCTCGGCCTAAACCGGCAGCGTTACGAGTTTGAGCAGTTGGATAAACTGATCGAGCTCGATGTTGAAGAGGGATTTGCCATCGGCCTCAAGCGTCAAAGCCCTGAAGAATTCTGGGTTCGCGGCCATATTCCAGGTCGTCCGCTGATGCCCGGAGTGCTGATGATCGAAATGGCCGCGCAGGTCAGCTCCTTGATTTTCCATCTGAAGTTCGATCCGGAAGGCGAAAAGTTCTTCGGATTCGCCGGAGTCAACAATGTGAAGTTCCGCGGCGGTGTGGAACCGGGCGACGATCTTGTGATGGTCGTGAAGGCGACCCGGCTGCGCTCACGGATGGCGAGCTTTGATGCCCAGGGTTTTGTCGGCGACAAATTTGTGTTCGAAGGGGAGATCACCGGTATTGTGCTTTAGAAGCACCTATCAGATCACTCGAAGAGACAGCGATGAGTGATGACGAGAAAGTGCTGAGAAGGGACCTGGCCGACGCCTATCGCGTATTTGCGATGCTCGGCTGGACCCACCTGATTCACACGCACATCACCGTCAAGGCCCCCGGGGAGAACGAGTTCCTCATCAATCCGTTTGGCTTGTTGTGGGAAGAGATCACTCCGGAGTCACTGGTTAAAGTCAACGCCGATGGGGAGATCCTTGAACAGGGAGCCACAGACTACGGGATCAACCCGGCTGGCTTCAAGATTCACTCTGCGGTGCACACTTCGGAGCGAGGGGACAAATGGGTCATGCATATCCACGTGCCCGAAGTCGTCGCAGTGGCCAGCTTGGAGGTGGGCTTGATCCGTGGGATGTCGAGCTACTCGATGGATCTGGGACCGATTTCGTATCATGCCTACGAGCATGCCACCAATGAGAAGACCGATGTGTGTGAACGGATGGTGTCGGACTTTAGCCCGACGAACAAGGTCTTGCTCCTCCGAAACCACGGCTCGATTACCGTAGGGGACACCGTCCACGAAGCGTTTTTCCTGACCTATCAATTGGTCGAAGCCTGTCGGGTGCAGTTACACACGCTCTCCGCCGCCAAATCGGATATCGATTACACCACCGTGCCGGAACCCATTGTCGAGAACACGTTCCGGATTGTGCAGGATAAATACACGGGGCTGGACTACGGAAAGTTGGAATGGGAGGCCGCCCGGAGGCAGATGCAAGTTCTGAGCTGACGTGAGTTTACACAAAAACCGGGCAATCGACGGGACTTCGGGAGTTGAATGCTGGGAGGTCGTGATCGTGTCACGCAAAAGAGATGCAACTCGGATCGAAGGAGGCTTCGTTTGAGCGCTTCCATCTGGTTTATGAATATCCCTCAAGCTTTCTATCCACGGCTGATTCTTGCTGCCTACAGCCTCGGGCTCTCTATGACGCTCGCGGTCGCGGCTGATTCCGGTACAGGTGCCGCTATGCCTGAGAAGCACTTCGCCGTATTGGATAAATACTGTCTCGAATGCCACGATTCGCTGTCCGACAAAGGCGGCGTCAATCTCGAGGATGTGAGCTTCGAGATCGATTCGGTTGAGTCGGCCGAACTCTGGCAGAAAGTACTCAATGTGATGAACTCCGGAGAAATGCCTCCGGAAGACGAAAAGCAACTCACCACTGAGGAGAAAACAGCTTTCCTGAAAGACTTATCCGATCAGATGGTCGTCGCCCGCGAGGCCCTCAGTGATACGGGCGGTGTGATCACGATGCGCCGCCTCAACCGGCGCGAATACGAAAATTCGATCTATGACCTTCTGGGCGTTCGAGTGAATGCCGAGGATCTCCCGGACGACGCCAACGCTGGAGGGTTTGATACCACTGGCAGCGCTCTGTTTTTCTCGAGCGACCAGTTTGAGCAGTATTTGAAGCTTGGCCGGCAGGCGATTCAGAAAGCGGTGATGATTGGCAACAAGCCGGAGCGAAAACAATTTCGTCTCCAGCCAGAGGTTTCGATGAACCAGTTCATTGCTAAGGTCGCGACGAGGCAACAGGAACAAAAGGACCAAGCCGAGGCCTGGCGTGCTACCAATGGCAAGAAGACACCGGCGGACTTCGGGTTCATTGATGAGAATGATCTGAAGTTCCATGAGCGGGTCTACCAGCAGCAGGGATTGATCAACCTGCACTACCTGAAGAGCCCTTACATTGAATCAGGGGCGACACTGAATTTGACCTTCAATGGCTCACTGGTTCCCAAGATCAACATCGATGCGAGGGCACCGCGTGGTGAGTATCTCCTTCGCATCCGGGCAGCGAGGCTCCCGGGGGCCAGCGAGGAAGATTCCTTCCTGGAATACGGTCTTGTTAGCCCCAGTGCTCAGGCGGGTGAACTCGAGTTGCTTGGGTGCCGAAAGATCACCGGCACGATCGAAGAACCGCAGATTCTAGAGATTCCCATTTCAGTGGGCGAGGAAGGACTTTTCCAATTCGGTGTTCGTCAGCGTGCTCAGAACAACCGGGAGTCGATGCGCCGGAAATTTCTTCTCACTCAGATCAAAACGGGCCTTGGTCCGGAACCGTCTCTGTGGGTGGATTGGATGGAACTCGATGGTCCGCTCGACCAGGAATGGCCACCACCACGCTACACGCAGCTGCTCCCCAAAGGGGTAAAGAAGATCGGGGACCCGGACGTCTATGCCAGAGAGGTGATTGAGCGCTTTGCGAAAAGAGCTTTTCGAATCAAAGAGCCCAGCCCGGCCTACATCGATAAACTGGTGGAAATGTACCAGGCCGATATCGCGGAAGGTGAGATCTTTCGCGTTGCGATCCAGGAACCACTCGCCGCCATTCTCGCTTCTTCCGGTTTCCTTTACATGATTGAACCGGCTCCGACAGAATCCGGGCAGGAATTGACCGATCTGGAACTGGCCGTGCGCCTTTCCTACTTCCTCTGGAGCGCACCGCCTGACGAAGAACTCATGCGGGCAGCAGAGAAGGGGGAGCTCAAAAAGTCAGAGCGATTGGCCATGCACACCAACCGGCTGCTGGATGATCCCCGAGCCCATGAATTCATCTCGAGCTTCGCTCATCAGTGGCTTCACATGGAGCGACTCGATTTCTTCCAGTTCAACTACCGCAATTTCTGGGAGTTCGATGACAGCGTGAAAGAGGCCGCTCGCCATGAGGTTTACGAAACGATTCACTCCGTCCTGAAAGAGAAGCGACCTCTGGCGGATCTCTTGAAAGCCGACCACGTCATCGTGAACGACTTGCTCGCCAACTACTATGGTCTCGAGGGCGTCAACGGCAGTGAGTTTCAAAAAGTATCACTACCCGCCGGATCGCCTCGAGGAGGCATCTTGGGTATGGCGGCGGTGCATGCGATGGGCTCCGATGGAGAACGCACCTCACCGGTCGAACGCGGTGCCTGGGTCTTGCGAAGCCTGCTCGACAATCCTCCACCTCCCGCACCTCCGAATGTGCCTCAGCTGAGCCGAATCGAAGACAAGCTTCAGCCTGCCCGAAGCATCCTCTCGGCGCACATGGAAGAGGCTCAGTGCGCCCAGTGCCATCAGAGAATTGATCCGATTGGCTATGGCATGGAGAACTTCGATGCGGCCGGGAAGTGGCGGGAAATGGAAGTTGCGGAAAAGGTGGGCAACCGACGTGTCGTCGCGAGCAAAGAATTCCCCATTGATGCCAGTGGTGAACTCCCCGATGGCACAAAGTTCACCAACTACTTCGAGCTCCGGGATGGCGTTGCCGAAAACAGTGCCAACTTTGAACGCGGCTTTACTGAGGCCCTGATCGAGTACGCGCTCGGCCGACCTTACGGTTTCTCCGACGAAGCACTGCGCGAACGCATCCTGAAACGCGCCCGTGGCAAAAACGGTGAGATGCGTGAATTTGTCCTTGCTCTGGTCCAATCCAAACCCTTTCGAACGAAAAAATGAGCTCCTCCATCTCAAAAAGACACTTTCTCCGAAGCAGCACCGCCCTGGTGGCGCTGCCGTTCATGGAATCGATGGGATTTCGTCGGTTCGCGAAGGCGGCACCGGTTGCGAAGGCCCCGAAGCGAATGGCGTTTCTCGGCGTGGGATTTGGATTCAGTCAGAAGTCGTGGTATCCCGACATCAATGAGACCGGTGAAAACTGGAAGATCAGCCAGGGCTTGTCGCCTCTGGAACGCCATCAAAAAGATCTCACGGTGATCCAGAATTTGTATCACCAATACAGCAACGAAGCGCACTGGGGCAGCACCATGTGGCTGACCGGTGCCAACCGCTACGCCGTCCCCGGGCAGAGCTTCCACAACACCATTTCGGTGGACCAGGCGGCTGCGGAGCAGTTGGGGCGAGACACTCGCTTCACCTCGATTCAGCTTTCGACCAAGGGCAATGCCGATGGGCACGGTCCCGGCTTGTCACTTGCCTGGAACCGGCAAGGCAAACCCGTCTCAGCTCTGGACAACCCGTTGGCGGCCTTTCATCGACTTTTCTCCGACAGTACGGTTCCGCTCGCTCAGCGTCAGGCCGACTTGAAGAAGCAACGCAGCCTGCTTGATACCGTGCTGGAGGATGCCAAGTCAACCCGGGGCAAACTCACCCAAACCGACAAGGACAAGCTGGACGAATACTTCCAGTCCATTCGTGACATCGAAATTCGCATTTCGAAAGAGGAAGAATGGCTCGATGTGCCAAAGCCGAAACCCGACGCGTCACTGACGCAGCCGGCCAAAGGGGTGAATGGCGTCGCTGAAATCGAAATCATGTATGACTTAATGGTCGCGGCGATGCAGGTTGATGCCACCCGGGTCCTGACTTATCGCCAACCTCTCAATTCAGTGCTGCAAAGCATGGGGGCGAGCATCACGGCTCACAACATGAGCCATTACGCCGATGGCGACCGCAAAGTGCTTTCTGAAGAGCGGGACCAGAAGCAATCCGAGATGCTGGCTCGCTTCATTGATAAATTGAAAGCGACCCCGGATGTCGATGGTAGCCGATTGTTCGATAACGTTACTCTGACGATGGGAAGCAACATCCACTCCATCCACTACCTGACCAACTGTCCCACGGTGGTTACGGGAGGTGGCTCCGGGATCCAGCATGGACGCCATCTCGTCATGCCGGAGAAGACACCTCTCTGCAATCTCTGGCTCAGCTTGTTGAACGGTTCCGGAATCAAGGCGGATTCTCACGGCGACTCGACCGGTCAGATCGGGGAATTGTTCGGTTAGGGCTATTCTTGCGGGTTTGCACGGTCTGGTCCCCAAACCGCGGTCGCTGACCTGATCGCAGGTAAACCCGCAGGATTCGAAGATTTGCTGAAAGCAAATCGGAAGTGATTCGTCAATGTGATGGACGGTTCTGATTTTCGTGCAGCCCCGACAGCGTCTTTGGGCGTAACCGGCAACGAAAAACGCACTCCACTTCTGATTTTCTATGACCATTTCTTCGCCTTCTCTTTTCAGCACCAGCATAGTGGGTGCCCTCACTGTCCCTAACCGGATCGTTTTCGCTCCGTTGACCCGAGCTCGCTCCGGCCCCGAACGAATTCCGAACGAGCTTATGGCGGAATACTACTGCCAGAGAGCCACTGCGGGACTTATCATCACCGAAGCGACCACGGTATCGGCCCAGGGCAATGGGTGGGTCGAATCACCAGGAATCTACACGGACGAGATGGAAGCCGGCTGGAAGAGGGTTGTCGAAGCCGTCCACGAAGCGGGAGGAAGAATCTTCCTGCAGTTGTGGCATTGCGGTCGTGCTTCCCACAGCAGTTTTCATGACGGAGCACCTCCGGTAGCGCCATCTGCAGTCAAGTTGAACGGGGAATACATTCACACCCCGAAGGGAAAGGAGGACTACGAAACTCCCAGGTCACTCGAGACCGATGAGATTGCGGGGGTGATCGAAGATTATCGCCTTGCAGCTGAGCGTGCCAAGCGAGCTGGATTCGATGGAGTCGAGGTTCATTCTGCGAATGGTTATTTGCTCGATTGCTTTCTTCAATCCAAAACCAATCAACGGGATGATCAGTACGGTGGTAGCACGGAGAATCGGGCCCGTCTCTTAAAGGAAATCGTCACAGCGGTGAGCGGCGTGATCGGAGCCGACCGGATCGGGGTGAGGCTGTCTCCCAACGGAGTCTTCAATGATATGGGGTCTCCCGACTTTCGCGAGCAGTTCCTCTACACGGCGAAGATGTTGGATGAGTTCGGTCTCGCCTATCTCCATGTTTTGGATGGACTGGGCTTTGGTTTTCACGAACTGGGAGAACCCATGACTCTTGCTGAATTTCGTGCGGTGTATTCCGGAACTCTCATGGGGAATTGCGGCTACACCCGGGAAACCGCCGAGGAGGCGATCGCTGAGGGCCGGGCCGATCTGATTTCCTTCGGTCGACCCTACATCAGCAATCCTGACCTGGTTGAGCGGTTCGCTAATGGCTGGGACCTCAACCCGGAGGCTGACATGGCTGACTGGTATACTCCTGGGGGGGCGAAGGGGTATACGGATTTTCCCGTTTATCAGATATGAGTTCCAGGCGTTGAATTTGATTAGCGAAGCCGAATTGTGTCTTTGATAGGCAGAAAGAATACAGTTGTCTGTCTCTTCACAGGGCTCTCTCAGGGTAAAGGTCGAGGGCCGGGATAAGATTTCCTCGCGGAATTAAGGGGGGATAGCCCTGAAGCCCTGAAGCCCTGAAGCCAGAACTTCTGGAAACTGGTAATAGACCAAGGCCCGGGGGCTTGAAGAGGTCAGGGTTTCAATATTAGGGACATAGCGCTACGGGGTTTGACCTGATGCGATTTCTGATGGAAATCTGTTGGAATAGATAGGGGGCGTGATAAGTCCAATCGGACTTACGCCAGTTCAATTGCCGCGGGTAGCAGTCAAGCAATTTAGAACGTCGGGGGATCTTCGGCGGAGGTAGCTGGTGAGTGGGGCTGATCGTCGCGAGACCACCGCTTCAGAAAATCTCAGTTGTTGATCAGGAAGCTAGGATTAGCTGCTTTGCAGAGGTGAGTTACAGCAAATCGAGTGGCCCCCACTTTGCTCCGGTAGTCGGCGATGCCCCCACATTTCTTAAGAGAAATCGATCTCGCTCAAATCCCAAGCAAACAGAGGGTTTGTTTAGTTGTCCTTTAAGCCAGCCATCGCTTTGCCCATTGCTTCGCC
>JABSSQ010000221.1 GCA_013213905.1 Verrucomicrobiales bacterium
GAAGCTCTCGAGACTTGCCTCTCCCGCCTCCCCGACAACCTCATGGATACCGTGAAAGCCTACTATTTTGAAGGCCGCAACGGAGATGAGGCCGCCGAGCGTCTTGGCATCGCTCCTGCGGCAGTTCGAAAACGCCTGCAGCGAGCCCGGGTCCTGCTGAAGCAATGCCTCGATCGCAAACTCGACAACGCACCTCACTCAGAAGACTGAACATGAACTCCGACCCTGCCATGGACCCGTCTCCGGAAGAACGCTTCGTCGATGCCGCCCTGCACGAGCAGGCCCGCCTCGGCCAATCAGGCAACGATGACGAGCTCGTAGCTGCCATCCTCACGAAAACGATTTTGCATGATACCTCAAACGAGGCAACAGCTCTGTCCTCCTCCCCGGTAGCGGACAGACGCCTCTGGATTGCTTCAGCTATTGCCGCGGCCGCAGTCATCGCGCTCGTGGCACTTGGATTGAGCTCGCTTCCCTATCGCTCGGGCTCTGCGCCTGATCCCGAGATGCAGTTTTCAGTACGGCTTCTTCCCGCTGAGGAAGTGGCAGTAGTTGCCGAAGAATCCGATGAGCCCCCCATTGCGGCGGTCAACCCTCACGGCAATCTCATCGCCCCAAACAGGGTCTCCCCGTCAGTCGCCTCCAACCTCGATGCTCCTGACACCTATTTGGAAATCACAACTTCCTTTGCGCCTTCGTTCGCCTCTTTCCCGGACCTTCCCGTTCGTCGGGAACTTTTCAGCATTGCATCAATCGACGAGAGCTCCGAGGGACGAAAGCACTCTTACTCTGGCAATGTCAGGATTGAACATCAGAACTTTCTCATCGAGGCTAACGCAGCAGAAGTTTCCACGCAGCCTTCTCAGACCTCCTCTTCCGAAGAGCCCTACCTTGTTGCCTACGATGTGATCCTAACACAGTTTCAACCTGCTCGTCAGGTCAGGGCTGGAAAGATGACTTTTGATCCCGGCGACAGCGCCTTTGTCCTCACTGGCGTTCGCCAACTGAGCACCTCAGAGGGTGAGCTCAGGCGCTTCCAGGACGATGACCGAATCATCCTTACAGCCACTTCACTCTCCATCGAGAACTCGCCCCTTGGCGATGATCAAAAAGAGGTCAAATACGCTAACCCGTTACCTGAAATTCCAAAATAGATTAGGCAGCGCCTGAGGAACCTGATACGCTCGCAGAGGTCCCGCACAACAGGGTCGCCCTAATTCCCCCGCACAACACACCCACTACAAACGCAAAAGCCGGCCTTGAGCCGGTTTTTGTGTTTCCAGACGCACCACCCGGCGTAATCTCCGAGGCAGTCACTCACACCTCATGTCCAAGAACACTCACATTCGAATTGCCGCGGTCGTCCTTTTTATCGGAGTACTCCTCGGAGCCCTCGGTGCTCATGCACTAAAAGATCTGTTGGCCGAAACCGGGAGAACCGACAACTGGGAAACCGCCACTTACTATCATCTCATTCACGGAGTGGCCCTTTTCATCGTGGCCCTTTCGCCCCACCGCCCGCTTGGCTTCAACTTCTTCCTCGCAGGAGTAATACTATTCTCCGGCAGCCTCTACATCCTGGCTGTCACTAACATAACCAAGCTCGGCGCTATCACGCCCTTTGGTGGCGTCTGTTTTCTGATAGGATGGGCACGCTGGATCTTCTTTCGGAGACTCGAGCCCTGACCCTTGAACCGTTTATGAAATTGCTGACATCCATTCTCGCCATCGCGATCCTCTCGATGCCGCTCCTGCAGGCTGAAGATCTCAAAGTATTCGAACTTCGCACCTACACGGCAAACGACGGCAAGCTCGACGCGCTTCACGATCGCTTCCGCAACCACACGCTGGCGCTTTTTGAGAAGCATGGCATGACCAACCTGATCTACTGGGTGCCGGAAGACAACGCGGCCAACCAGTTGGTCTATCTCCTCGGTTACCCCAACCGGGAGGCTCGCGATAAGTCCTGGAAGGACTTCCGCGACGATGCTGACTGGAAGGCTGCCTACAAGGCTTCGACCGCCGATGGCAAACTAGTCGCCAAAGTGGACAGCCTCTTTCTTGAGCTGACCGACTACTCGCCCTCACTCGAAACACTGAAGACGGATCATTCACGCCTCTACGAGATGCGCCAATACACCACCAATTCCGGCAAACTCTCCAAGCTGGACGCACGGTTCCGCGACCATACGGTGGAATTGTTTGAGAAGCACGGCATGACCAATCTTCCCTACTTCCATTTGTCTGAAGGACAGGAGGGCAGTGGCACGACTCTCCTCTACTTTCTCTCCTTCAAAGACGAAGCTTCCCGAGATGCTTCATTCAAGGCTTTCTCCCAGGACCCTGACTGGATCAAAGCACGCGATGAATCGCAGGCAGACGGGGAAAAGATTCTTATCAAGAAAGGCGTCGCTTCGATGTATTTGAAGACGACTGATTACTCTCCGGAGAAAGGCGTAGCTGCGAAGTGAAAACGTTCCCCGTTCCAGGCGGCCACCTCGTCGGTCCTACCGATACACTTCTCGAAGCCCTTCAATGGATAGACGAACAATCCGCTGACGGGAGTTAGCCCGGAGTGCTTCGCAGCATGTCGATTTTCTGCCAGATCTTCCGGCTGAGACCGGTCGTCAGCTCCTCGATCTCGTTCACTGCCGCAACCACTGCCGGATCATCCAGGGTCTGAAGGTGAAGTGCAGCAACCTTGCCCGTCAGGCTGAGCATTTCACTGCAGTAGTCCAGATATCGCCGGAGCTGGTAGGCATCGAGCATCATCTTCGGTGATGACGAAGTTTCCACCCGCTCCCGGGCAAGTCGATCCGGATCCTTGGTCAATTGATGCATGTCGATGACATGGGCGATCGAGCGTAGCTCATGCAGCGCACGCAAGGCACGACGTCGCTTCAACCGTGATTCCAAGGTCCATACAAACAAAAGGCCAATTCCTATCATCACCACCTCATTGATACCGGCCTCCAATGTCTGGATCAATTCGGGCACCCCGAGCTCGTCGATAACGGCAGCTTTCATTCCTACCACGGTCAAGGCGAGCCCTGCGAGGATCACCACAATCAGCACATAGCGCAGAATCCGCAGCGGCCAGATTGGTTTCAAGATCCACTCGATTCGCTCCCTACTTCGGTGACAAACCACTCGAAGTTCCTCACAAACCTGTCCTAACCCGGCCTCCGGAAACCGTTCGCTGATCCGATCATTCAACGCCTCCACCGTTTCCTGAACCTTGTCGGCATCAAGGTGCAGGAAGTTGTCTTCAGAAAGTGTGTTGAGTTCTCGTGGCACGCGGGACTTCTATCAGACTGTGTGTTGAATTCAAATTCCAAACTCCCTCATGGAACTGGAATAAAGACCCACTGAACATCCAGGTTTATTGAGCCCTCCACCTGAGACGGCCCTGCCAAAGTCGAATACTCCGCACTTAATCGCTTTTTTTCTCCCGGGCCAACCGTGACATCCTCTTCAACGCTGTGCTTGGCAACCTTTGCTACCCTTCCGCCATTACCATGCTTCTCTGTGCCACCCAACTCTTCCAAATGGTCAGCTTTCAGGCTTAGCGCCAGGGCATCTGTTACCGCGCGGTCGGAACGAAACTCTACCATATTGCCAAATCCAGAGGCCATATAAGCTCCTTCGCTGGGCTCATAGAGAAAAGGTTCCTGAACCTGAATCTTTGAGTGCTGTCCACGCTTCGTTGCAATCGTAGCACTCGAAACCACGCTGGAATCGTTGCTCACCCACACAAATCCTGCATAGACATTACCGTAACCATCTCGATCCTCATCAACTGCTTCATTGTGACTTGCAGTTCCCAGGCAAATATAGTTCTCCCCTTTCTCCTGCCAGCGACAAATCAAGACAGGAACATCCCGGGGAAACTCCATCTGGGTGTAGAACTCAGTAAGTCGGATCTTGCTGCCTGCGTTACAGGCAAATGTCCCTGCGACGTTGGCACTGACGGCCCCCGACTTACGGATCACGATATCCGACTCAATCTCGAGTCCATCTACCACCTCCCCAACCTCCCCGGCGTCTCGAAAATCTCGATTCACCTCTACCTTCTCAAAAGTCGACCCGGCCTTGCTAACGACTCCCTCCTTCACCATCATTGACAGCTCGGCTTCGAGGGCTGCCTTACCCTGATTTTCTATGGCTGGCATTTTGGACATAGCATCTTTCGCCGCCTCAAAATCTCCTGATACCAATCGCCCATGGAGCGCATCTGCAATCGCTGAATCCAAACGGTAAACCTTGAACATCAGTGTGGCATCCTCCGCTTCGGCCCCAATCACCATGAAGAAGGCACAGCAAAGCCAACTGAGTTTCGCGTATTGCGTCAAAGTGAAGCTCATGAGCTTCACTATTACAGGCGGAAACATAACACAAAAAAAAGCCGGAGCATTTGCCCCGGCTTTTTCGAAATTGGCAGGTGAACCATTGGCTCACCTCTACGCAGAATGATTACTTGAACTCAGGATCGACACTCCAGTCACCGAAATCGGCACCGGCAGCAATCCAGGCTTTGATCGCTTCCTTCTGCTCTGCAGTCGGCTCGGGAGCCTTATCTTCCGGCGGCATGTGGTCGTCGTCAGACATCGGAAGCATCATGAGAGTGTAGAAAGAGCTTTCGTCGGGCTTGCCGGGAACGATCACAGCTTCGTAGCCGTCGTCTTCGTCACCTGCACCCTGGAGAAGACCTTCCTTAGTTGCGACAACGAGGCCGGCCTTAGGCTTACGGGTACGGCCACGCTCGTCTTCATAGGGAGGCTTGTGGCAATCGATACAGCTTTCCTTGATGATAGGATAGATGTCCTTCTCGAAATCAACGGCTTTGGCATCCGGGCTGAATGCAAGAGCACCGAGGCCGAAAAGAGCTACAAAGAGGATATTTTTTCGCATAATTGAGGATTAGTGTTTTCGTAAACGCGCCCAACTATAGGATCACCCCATGATGAGTTCAAACGCCAAATCCCCCCTATTTAGGCACCTGATCCGAAGAATTATATTCGCCGGTTTTCTGTGCCTGATTCCTGCTCTAGCCCTTTCACTGAGCTCTGCTGAAGAGAATCCAAAAGCGGAGAATGGCGACGAGAAAGATGAAAAGTCATTCGCCTCTATTATTGAGAAAAGTGAAAGCAGCAAAGGCCTCTTCCCGCTTCACCAGGACAAAACCACCGGCAAGATCTACCTGGAAATCCGGGACCGGCAACTTACGACCGACAAGGCAAAACCCGAGTTCATTCATTTCAGTCACACCATTGACGGAGTCCCGGCGGTGGGCTTTTTCCGGGGGCAGTTCAGCCGCTCCCGCGTTTTTTCCCTGCGCCGTCATTTCGAGCGAATCGAATTTGTCGCGGAGAACACCAGTTTCTATTTCAATCCTGACAGCGCCCTGAAGCGCGCCTCCACTGCCAATGTTTCGGATGCCATCCTTGCCAGCGCCAAGATTGTTGCCTCGGATGAGGAGACTGGAAGACACCTTATCGAAGCCGACGGCGTGTTCCTGACCGAAAGTTTCCGCCAGCTCAAGCCCGGCAAGAAAAAGGACGACGACGGTGATCGCTTTAAACTGGGTGATCTTTCGAAGAACAGGACTCGCTTTTTCGAATCGAAGACCTTTCCCGATAACACGCTCTTTCGTGTTCAATATGTATTTGAAAACCTCCATCCATCAGAGACCGGAGACATGGATGTCGCTGATTCCCGCTTTGTCACGATCAAGGTCCAGCACACCTTGATCAAGATGCCGAAGAACGACTACGAGCCACGCTTCGAGGACCCTCGTGTCGGCTATTTCTCGACCCAGGTCACAGACCTCACCTCGACGTCGAGTGCCCCTTACCGGGACTTCATCCATCGTTGGCACCTGAAGAAACGAAAACCCGAATCCCCCAGATCCAAACCGGTGAAACCCATCACCTGGTGGATCGAAAACACCACCCCTGTTGAACTTCGTGACACGATCCGCGACGCCGTCCTCGGCTGGAACCTGGCATTCGAATCAGCCGGCATTATCGATGCGATCGAGGTCAAGGTGCAGCCGGACGACGCCGAATGGGATGCTGACGACATTCGTTACCATGTGCTTCGATGGACGTCCTCTCCGGACCCTCCCTTCGGCGGCTATGGCCCCAGCTTTGTTAATCCCCGCACCGGCGAGATCATCGGGTCTGATATCATGCTTGAGTATATCTTCATGACCAACCGCGTTCGCCTCCGCGAACTCGTGGACCTCGGGGCTCGCGAAAGGGCCGGGATGCTTTTGGGCGAAGGGCCCGGTGCAGGTCACTTCTGCCAGTATGGTGATTGCATCCACAGCGGACGGATAGCCGGAGCGGCCATGCTGAAAGCTCAGGCGGCCAGATTTGGTAACGGCCCTCTAGAGATGGACGAACTCCTTACCCAGGCGCTCACGGATCTCGTTTTGCACGAAGTCGGACACACCCTTGGCCTCAATCACAATTTCAAGGCCAGTACCCTCTACGACCGGAAGGAAATTCACAACACCGAGCTGACCTCAAAAACGGGCCTGACTGGATCCGTCATGGAATATTCCCCCATCAACCTGGCTCTGGATCCCGCCGAGCAAGGGCACTACTACTCGATCGTCCCCGGTCCCTATGATCATTGGGCCATCCGCTACGGCTACGACGACGATAAGAATCTCGAGAGCATCCTCGCAGCGTCGACTCTTCCTGAACACATTTTCGGAAACGATGCCGACGACATGCGCTCTCCCGGCAGAGGCATTGATCCCCGGGCCATGGTCAGCGACCTGACCAGTGAACCCATTGCTCACTCAGTCGATCGATTTATCATGGTCAAGATGACGCTGCCGAAGCTCGTGGAACAGTTTCCGGAGAAAGGCGAAACCAACCAGGAACTGTTGACGGCTTTCACCTCACTGATGCGTGAATACGATCGCTCCGCCGCCACGATCTCCCGCTATATTGGAGGTGTCTATGTGGATCGCTCTGTCACGGGCCAGAAGGGTAGCCCGAAGATGCCCTTCACACCGGTCTCCGCAGAAACTCAGCGAACCGCCATGAAACACCTCGACCGACATGTCTTCGGCGCGGGAGCGATTCAGCTTTCGCCCGAACTCATTGCTCACCTGCAAATTCAGCGACGGGGATTCGACTTCTTTGATCTCGATGCCAACGAAGACCCCAAAGTGCACCAGCGAATTCTGTCCCTGCAGAAGAGTACCCTCGACCAACTGCTCCATCGCCACACCCTCGCCCGTATCGTGGACACCGGCCTATACGGCAATGAATACGATCTGGAGACATTCATGAATTCCCTCGATGCTTCGATCATGGATGGGAATCCGAGGAGCAGAGTCGACACCATCAGGGAGGCGCTTCAAATCGAGTATCTTAACCGGCTGATCAACATCAGCGGCTTGAAAGGTTCTTCCAAGTATCCCGCCGCCGCCAGGGGCCAGGCCATCCTTCTCCTCGAAGAGCGGGTCTCCGGGAATAAGCCGAAGGTTCTCCCAACCCGACACCAGCAACACATCGAGCGCCTCATCAACAACGCGCTCGAGGCCAACTGATCAGCGTTCGCGCGCGGGGCGAGGATCGTCCCCGTGCGCCAGGGCTCCGATGTAGTCAACGAGGATATCAATCTCCTCGTCAGTCATCCGAGATGTCACGTCGACCATCTTCTGGCCGTAGAGATCGCTCGGGTCACTCCCCCGCTTCCCGGTGTGATAGTTTTCAAGCTGGCGGCGGAGATAGCTTCGGTTCAATCCGATGAGCTGGGCACTGTGGAACACCACCTCACCCTTGCCGTTGTAGCGATGACATTCCATGCAGTTGTTCGCGAACATGTACCGCCCTCGCTCCAGGTTGGCTTCGTCCTCAGGTTTCTCGGTTAAAACCAACTCCATCTCAGAAACGGTCTGAGCCGCTTCCTTGATCTGCTCGTCCGTCAGCGCCATGACGATAGCCCGCATCTGCTGTCCCTCGATATCATCCTGGTGGGCGCCGCGCTGTCCCAACTTGAACTTCTGGAACTGCTCTTCGATATACCACGCCGGCAGTCCGGCAATAGAGGGACTCTTCAGGTCCTCGTTCCCCTGCCCTTTGTCTCCATGGCAGTTGGCACAAACCTGCTCGTAGGCTCCCCTGGGAGATGACGCATCGACAGCGACATCCAAAGTATCGAGACGAGCCTGCTCCGAGAGATCATCCTGACACGCCGCAAGAAAACAAATGCCGCCCGCCACAAGGAGTGCCGCAATCGTAGACTGAACCTTCATGTGAAACTGTCAGGGATTCGCAGCCCGGTGAGTGGTCACCGGACGCAACAGCTCTCTGTACTTATCTTCGTGCACGAGGAAGACATCCGGACTTCCTTCGAGTTGTCCGTAGTAGTAAGAACTGTTGCCGGGCACCTTGGCGAACTTCAGGATATACATTTTGTCCTGCTTGTCTCCCCTCGCCGGGTCCAGTTCCTCCGTCGCAATCTTGAAAACGGCTAAAGGACTTTGCAGGGCCTCCAGGGCACTGCCTATTGAAAGCGACCAGCTTGAAGCGGTAAATGACCCCAGGCGATCCCGAAGTTTTCTGGCTGATACCACATCCAGGGTCGCCGTCGCATCCACGCCACTGCGGAAAGCTTCCCACGAATCTGTCGTGTATTTGTATTGCAGAGTCAGGTTCTCCCCGGCGTGTTCCCGAGTAATCGACCTGAGGTGGAAAGGGTTAATGGTCAGGATTGTGAGGGATCGCCACTTGATCGGATGAGTTGGAATCGATCCAAAGAAACTGGGATCGAGTTCGTAAATGTGATCCTCTCCGTCAAAGTTTGCGTAAAGGCGCTGTTGCTCTCCCTCTATCCATCCGAGGTTCAAGAGACGGTGCACTGTCTGAATCTGCCCGGGTTCTCCGTTTGGGCCGGTAGGTCCCGGGAATTTCATTGAGAAGGCAATCCGGCTGGAAGGAGGCGCGAGCCCGAATTTCGGAAGATCCTCAGCAGTATCCGAGGCAAAGTCGAGAATGGCGGCTTCGTTCACCGCAGCAACCAATTCAGAAACCTGAGCCTGGTTAGCGGGGACCAGCTTCCCGTTGATACTCACATCCCAGCGTAGGCCCTCATTGAGTTTCTCGGACTTGAGGTGCACGTCAGGATCAATTCGGCTCTGGATGTAAATCGAGTCGAGGAAAGCCATCGGAATCCTCGCGAGAGTGCGATTGCGAAACGCATCCGGATCACTCGGAATCTGCTCCAGAATCCGACTCTGCAGGCCAAATACGATCGGGCGATCGGACACGCTCGCTTCAAGCAAAGCCGGGGCACCTTCGACCGGCGGAGCCTCAACCTGCTTCAGGAAAACGGTGAGCGGCTGCTCCACCCCAAACACCTGCATCTGGATTACTGCGGAATTCTCAGGAAGCGGCGAAGGAATGTCCAACTTGTCGATCTCCCCTTCCACCGATGAAACCTTCAAGGAAGAAAGGTTAGCGAGGAGTTCATCCATCACCTCACGGCTCGCCCACACCTGCATTGGCTTAACGATCGCCCAGTCCTGACGCGGCGGAGTAATTCGACGGTGCAGCGCTACTTCGCCCTCTGCGGTTCGAACTACCATCTGCACCACTCCCTCGGGCGGGGCGCTGATGAGGCGAGCATCCCGGAGAACCTCCGTAGGACTTTCAATCCACTTGCGTGGATTCCCGTCGACGACGTAGACCTTACCGTCCTCGTTACGACGGGCATAGATAGATGCTTCTCTAGGAGCCTCGACCCCAAGCGTGACGCTGTTCTGAAACCGCTTCTTGGAGTCTTCTTCGACCGGTCCTTCGATCACGACTTCGATGGCTTGATCCCCCTCAATCCCCATCTCCTTCGGGCTAAGCGTTTCTCCCTCATCCCCCATAGAATCGACCGTGTCCAAGTGGTTCAACTGATC
>JABSSQ010000222.1 GCA_013213905.1 Verrucomicrobiales bacterium
GTGATTGAACTCCGGTCCCGGGACCTTGATGTCGTCTTTGTACTTCATCATTTCATCACGCGGGTAGATGCGTGAGACGCTGGCGTGGGAACCGCGCTGGACGACAAAAGCGCCGTCTTCGCGATGCAGCAGGGTGCCAACCCGGCCGAGGTTGGGAGCGGTCTCGCCGTCCCAGAATTTTTCGGAGACTTCCGGGGCGCAATCATCATTCCGGTCTTCCCAGGTCAGGTCACAGGCGGGCAGCCCCTCGCCGCGTGCCGGGAAGTGCATGGCGAGCTTGGAGATCAACGGGAAGATGACCTGGTTGTGATCCGCCATTTCAATAGCCTCGATCCTGGTGGGGAGGCCCAGCTTCAGGAAGTCATGCGCGAAGTCGATGATGTGCGCGCCCCAGTCGCCGAGCATGCCGTTTCCGTAGAGATGAAAGCCGCGCCAGGAGAAGGGGTGATAGAGCGAGCTGAAGGGCTTCACTTCCTTCGGGCCGCACCAGAGGTCCCAGTCGAGGGTGGCGGGCTTGGGTTCTTCGGCGGGGTATTCGCTGATGCGGTTGGCCGCGTCCATGAACCAGAGGCCACCTGACTTCCAGGACTCGATTTTGACGATGTCCTTGATGACGCCTTTGTTGACCAGGTTTTTGAACTGCTCGGAACCGGCAGAGGTGTGTCCCTGGTTGCCCATCTGAGTAACGACCCCGTACTTCTTCTCCGCTTGCATGAGCAGATCCGCTTCGCGGTAGGTATGAGTCAGAGGTTTCTCAACGTAGACATGCTTGCCCAGTTGCATCGCCGCGATGGTGGCGACGTAGTGAGTGTGATCCGGAGTGACGACGCTGACGGCATCGATGTCGTCGCCCATCTTGTCGAGCATGACGCGGAAGTCAGCGAACTGCTTCACGCCGGGATACTTCTCGAGGTTCTTCTGGATGTTTCGTGCGTTGAAATCAACGTCGCAAAGGGCCACCGGCTGGGCGAACCCATCTTTACAGAGGGAGGGGATCACGCTGGCGGCGCGACCACCCACCCCGATGCAGCCCAGATTGATGCGCTGGCTGGGAGGCACGTTGCCTTCGTTGTCGGGCTTGCCGAGGGCCAGGTAGGAAGGCATGACTGAGAATCCGAACGCAGTGGCAGCGGATTTTTTAAGAAGGGAACGGCGAGTCGTAGTCGGGGGCGATGATTTCATGGTGGCGGTTCTGTTATTAAAGGAAAAACCCGCCCCTGCCGGAACTAGGATTCCGACGGGGACGGGTTTGAATTTACGTTAGCGCTGGAAGTATGCGCAAGGTCAGGATCACGCCAACTCGGGGACCGCGAACGGCTCGCGATAGTCCCGCTTGATGAGGCGGGGATCGGCGCTTTCGGTCAAGACCTTGCCGGAGGCAGGATCGACTTCGATCTTACCGCCCAGTGAGTAGGCCGGCGGATCGATGTCCCAGGCGGAGAGCTGTCGGGACTGCTCTTCAGCAATGGTGCGAAGCATCTCGTTGTCGCCAATGGCCTGGTCGACGGCTTCGGCGCTCGCGGAAGCGCCGGAGAGATAGGAGATGTTGGCCAGGTGAGCGACAGCAGATGATTTCTCGGCGTCGACGAGCTTGGACTGCAAGCCGTCTGACTTCCGCGAACGAACTGCTGCGAGGAAGTTCTCCTGGTGAGTCTTACCTCCGTCTCCGGGGAACTTGTGAGTCTTGGTTTTGCCGTCTTCACCGACCACATACATGCCGCCGCGGCCGCCGCGGAGTTCGCCTCCCTCGCACTTGACCACGATACCGACGCGAATGCCGTCACGAACCGGGGAAACGTTGCGCTCGGGGGTGAGCCACATGTCGTTGACTTCGATGATGCAGGGCACGCCGGCCTGGGAATACCAGGTAGAGAGCATGTTGGGAGTTTCGCCGGCGTCGTTCCAGCCGAAGCGTTCTCCGTAGCAATTCACCTCGGCTGGCAGGGCGGGATCACCGAGCACCCAGCAGGCCATATCGATTTCATGAGGGGCCTGATTGCCGACGTCACCGTTTCCGGTATTCCACACCCAGTGCCAGTCGTAGTGGAAGCGAGTGCGGTGCATTTCTTCATCCTGGCATGGGCCAAGCCACAGATTGTAGTCAAGCGTGTCGGGAGGTGTCAGTTTGGCATCCTGCCTGCCGATGCTTTTGCGGTTGCGCATGCAGACGGCGTGCACCGCAAGAATCTTTCCGATGTTACCTTCCTGGACGAACTGGATGCCGTCCTGCGGTCCGGGATCGGAACGGTTCTGAAATCCACCCCCGATGATCTGGCCGTATTTCTTCTCGGCCGCGACCAGTTGCTGGCCTTCCCACAGGCTGTGACTGACCGGCTTCTCGACGTAGACGTCTTTTCCGGCGGCCATGGCGTCAATGGAATGAAGCGCGTGCCAGTAGTTCGGCGAACTGATGACCACAGCGTCCACGTCATCACGCTCGAGCACCTTGCGGTAGTCCTGAACGTGGTCAGCCTTGCTGATGTCGATGTCCTTCTTTGCCGAGCGGGCCACGAGGGACTCCATCTGCGCGGTGTCCGGGTCGCAGAGAACGGTGATCGCCGTGTTGTCAGCGGCGGAGAAACGTTCGGTCAGGCCGCCGGAGCGACCGCCACATCCGATTACCGCGAGGCGAACGGTTTCGTTCGCGCCAAGGACGGAGGAGCGGCCTGCCACTGAGAGAGACAGGGCCGCGGCGCCGGTGGTGCCGATGAAATTGCGGCGTGAGAACTGGGTTCTTTTTTCTTTCATGGAACTGAGTGGTTTGAATCCTTTGAGTTCGAGATTGGCAATGGTTGGCGCCGGATCAGGTCCAGAGGTCTTCGCCGTATTCCCAACCTTCGCGGACGGGTTCTTTGACAAGCGCGTTGAGCTCGGGGCGATTGGTGACATTCATGTTCTTGGCGTCCCACTCGATTTTGCCGCCGCAACGCATCGCCATGACACCGAGGCAGGTGGTCTCGGCGAAAGGAGCCGCGTAGTCGAAGTTGGAACCGGGCTCGGGACCGTCACCCTTGATGGCATCGATCCATTCTCCGACCGGACCGTCAGATTTGACGCGCGGATACTTCTCTTCGGGATAACCGGCCTCCTTGAAAGCGACCATGTCTTCTTTGCTGGTGAGGCGGGGATTGTTGGAGCGGTTGTCGAGGAAGGCGGTTTTCTTGTCGCCAATGAAGAAGCTGCCGGCCTTGGGGACCTCGCCCCAGGACCAGTCCTTCGGTGTTTCGGGACGGTTCACGCCGTTGTGCCAATACATGGTGCACGGCTCCTTGGTGCCGCGTTTTTCAAATTCCCACTTCACCACGCTGGACTCAGCGGCGACGCCATCAGGGACGTCGGTCTGGCTCACAAGCTCGGCTGAGATCGGGTCGTAGAGGTCGAGAATCCAGACGGGGCCATCGCCGATGTGGGGGAACCAGTCACCGAGGATACCGCTGCCGAAGTCGTAGTATCCACGCCAGGTGAGAGGGTGAAAAAGATCGTTGTAGGGAAGATCGGTCACGACGGGTCCGACCCAGTTGTCCCAGTCAACGTGAGAGGGGACTTCCATGGCAGGGGGCGGGAACTGGTCGGGCATGCGGAAATAGCGGGAGCCGTAGCCGGGCCCCGGATTCCAGCAGTGGACTTCGCGGACCTGGCCGAGTGTGTCGGCCTCGTACCATTCGCGAAGGCTGCGGATTCCGTCATAGGTGTGCCCCTGGTTGCCCATCACGGTGACGACCCCGTACTTTTCCTTGGCCTTCTTCAGAGTGCGGGCCTGCCAGATATTGTGAGTGAGAGGTTTCTGGGTGAAAACGTGCTTCCCACGCTGCATGGCTTCCATCGTCGCAGCGAAGTGAGTGTGATCGGGCGTGTTGATGCAGACGGCGTCAATGTCGTCGCCTATCTTGTCGAACATTTCGCGGAAATCAGCGAAACGCTTGGCATCCTTGAGGTGAGGGAAATTCTCGGAGTGCTCGTCAAACTTGTTCTCGTCGATATCACAGAGAGCGACGGTGTTTTCGTTCTTGCTCGGTCCATAGGCCATCTTGGCGATGCCGCCTGCGCCGATGTGGGCAATGTTCAGCTTACTGCTGGGCGCAGCGCCGGCTTTCCCGATAAAGAAGTGGGGGAGGGTGGAGGAAGCGGCTACTGCGGCAGCCGATTGCTTGAGGAACTTACGACGGTTCGTGGATTTCATATTCGAGGGTTCAGGTCATTTGGAGTTTTCGGTAACGGACAACAAAAGGGATCCGTCGAAAAATGACAAACAGATTATAAAGCCTCTTCGAGGGGGCGAAATTTCGTATTCAGGGCGTCTCTCGAACAAGCGGGAGCGCCGGCGCCGCTTATTTTAAAGATGATTTGTTAAGAAATTGGGCGGATTTTGCTATTCCGGGCGCGAAGAATCGACTTTTTCAGGCTTTTCCTACTGGGGCTTGATTCAGTAAATTTCTTGCCTCCTAAGTCAAAAAAACCATTCTCAGCATCCTTTATCGCGGACCTAAAACCGCTTTACGATTGATTTTACCTGAGCATACCTAAGCAAAATTAAACTCACCCACATTTTGAAAAACGACTCATCATCTGAATCCGGTTCTGATCTTGGCGGTTTCTTCGCCTTTCTGCTTCTGCGTCTCTGGCTCGCTTTGCGGGCTATTTTTACGGGCATCGAGAAATTCTCAGGTCAAAAATCAAGCGAGGTGGCTATCGTCGTGGACGGCGAACCCAACAGCTACGGGCTGACCTCCTCCGACTCCGACAAGGTCTACGGCCTGCAGTATTACAACGGCATTCCCGAGGCACTCGGCGATAAGCTGAAAGGCGAGCCGCTTTTGCCCGGTTTCGCGATGGGTATTTTCGATGTCCTGCTTGGGCCTCTCCTGATCATCACCGGTCTAACTCTGCTTCTTGGAATCGCAACCCGCATCTCCCTGTTTATCCAGGGACTCCTCTACTGCTTCCTGACGGTGGGCTTGATCCTCCTGAAACAGGACGGCGGTATCGCGTGGCTGGCCATCCATGTGCTTCTCGTGGTCGTAGCCCTTATGAGTGTGAAGAACAATCGTTTCCAGCTCTTCGCGAAGAAACTGTAACCCAAAAATTATCTCCAATCTGGTCATGAGTGAGCCTTCCAATATCAAGCGACGCAATTTCCTCAAGAAGGGTTCCGTCGCCGGTGCCGGTCTCGTCCTCGGAGCCCCGGCTATCCTCAGCGCAGAGGCGAAAAACGCGCCATCTGAAGAACTTCGAGTCGGCTTCATCGGCTGCGGCAAGCAGCATGAAGTGCTTTTCGACGCGATGAAAGACATCCCCGGGATGCACTACGTCGCGGTTTGCGACATCATGAAGAACCGCCTCGGCGGATCTGCTTCCCGGATCAAGAACATGTTCGGGAACATGCCGGAGCGCTACTTCGACGCCGAAGAAATGCTCTCCAAGGAAGATCTCGATGTGGTTTTCATCACGACGCCGGATTTCTGGCACTCGCCTCACACGGTCATGGCGCTGGAGTCCGGTTGCCACGTTTACTGCGAGAAGATGATGTCCAACACGCTCGAGGGTGCCCGAGCCATGGTGAAGGCCATGGATGATACCGGCAAGCTGCTCCAGATCGGACACCAGCGTCGCAGTAACCCACGCTACCTCTTCACTCTCGAAGAACTGATTAAGAAAGAGAAAGTCTGTGGCCAGATCGTTAACATCAACGGTCAGTGGAACCGCGCCGTCGGTTCCTCCCAGGACATCAGCGTGAAGGAGAGCATCCTTCCGGATGAGCAGACGCTTCTCAAATACGGTTTCGACCAGGGTGTTGAAGGCAAGCTTTCCCTCGGCGAGCTGCGTCACCGTTTCCTCAACTGGCGGACTTACAAGGATCTCTCCGGCGGCCCGATTTCCGATCTCGGTGCTCACCAGATCGATATCTTTAACTGGTTCCTTGATGCCCAGCCCAAGTCGGTGATGGCATCCGGTGGTAAGAACTTCTTCAAAGACCGTGAGCACTTCGACAACGTGATGTGCGTTTTCGATTACGACACTCCCGAAGGTGGTGCCCGCGCGTTTTACCAGGTCTTGACGACCACCTCCGCAGGCGGTGGTTACTACGAGTCCTTCATGGGAACTGAGGGAACCGTCGAAATTTCTGAGCGTGCTGCTTACACTAACATTTACCGTGAGTCAGGTGCCGAACGCAGTTGGGATCCTCTCGTCCAGCGCGGTCTTCTCAAGAAAGTGGCAGCCGGCCAGGCAGCTGGTGGTGACGATGCCATCGCAGCTTACGAATCCGCTCCGCCGGACCAGTATGAACTCCCCGGTGGACTGAGTAAGCCGCCGCACCAGCCGCATATTGAGAATTTTGTTGAATCGGTTCGCGGCAATGCAACACTCACCTGCGACGGGCGCCACGCCCTCGAGTCGGAGGCCCCGATTTACTGGGTCAATCCGGCAGCAGAAAACCAGGAAATTATCCACTTCACGGACGAGCATCTCCACGTATAAATGAAAAAGCAAAGTGATCAAAACAAGCTCAGCACCCTTGCAGCTGCAGCCCTCTTCATCGCAACTGCCGCCCTCTTCACCGGTTGCGGTGGCGGCGGAGACGACGCTGCCGAAGGCAGCAGCGATGCAGGTGGCGGCGACGCCCCCGCTGCTGAGCCCGCAGGCGGCCAGATGGTTCTCACTACCGAGATCCCCCCGCAGAAAATCGAAGGCACTCCTAAGGCCATCAAGGTTCCTGTTCTGGAGCCCGCGCCCCAGGAAGCTCCCAAGATGGCAGTTCCGGAAGGCACTGTTCTTCTTTCCAAGGGCAAGCCTGTGACCAGTTCTGACGATTTCCCCATCATCGGCGAAGTCGATCTCATCACTGACGGCGACAAGGATGCCGGCGAAGGTTACTTCGTTGAACTCATGGACGGCATGCAGTGGGTCCAGATCGATCTCGAGGCCAGCGCTGATATCGCGGCCATCTGGATCTGGCACTTCCACAGCCAGGCCCGCGCCTACCACGACGTGGTGGTTCAGATCTCCGACGATCCTGAGTTTGGCGAAGGTGTGACGACTCTCTTCAACAACGACTACGACGCTTCCTCCGATTTCGGAAAAGGCGACGACAAGCCTTACGTAGAGACCCGTTTCGGTAAGGTCATCGATGCCAAAGGCACCAAGGGACGCTACGTTCGTCTCTACAGCGCCGGCAACACCTCGAACAGTGCTAACCACTACATCGAGGTCGAAGTTTACGGCAAGCCCGCTGCCTGAGGCGGCGGTTCGGGGCAGGATCTTTAAACCGTTGATCTAGATCCTGCCCGCTCTTTCCCAACCATGCGATCTCTCGCGTTGGTAGTCTGGGGACTGAGCGTTTTAGCGGTCGGGGGCTGGCTGCGTTTCTCGGATCTCGAGCGCCAGCCCTTTCACGCTGACGAGGCTGCCACCGGCGCGCAGTCTCTCGCTGATCGACTCGAAGGCAAAGGTTACGAGTTCGATCCCTCCCACCGGCACGGCCCACTTCTGACTGTAATCGCCGAACCCTGGTGTCGGGCCAAGGGTGAAACCAGTTGGGAAACTCTCAACGAGCGGACCCTCCGCGAGCTGGTCGCTATTTGCGGTTTGATGGCGGCGTTCGGTTCGCTCGCGCTCGGCTTGGGATGGATCCGGGCCCTTGTCGCGGCCGGCCTTGCGGCCACTTCTCCCTTACTGGTCTACTACTCCCGACTCTTCATTCACGAACCGGTCTTTCTCCTCTTTGCCATCCCGGCCCTGGCCGGAGCCATCCTCTTGCTGAAAGGGACTCGCCTTTGGCTGGGGGCATCACTGTTCGGTATCGGCGTCGGCCTGATGGCTGCAACCCGCGAGACGGTGGTGATCAGTCTCATCGCCTGGACAGTTGCGGGTGTTCTCTGTCTACGGCGGCAGGGCGAGCTTAAGGCAATCACCACGAAACTTTGGAAGCCGGTCTTGCTCGCGGCCGGTCTTGCCCTGGCCCTTATCTTCTGGTTCTACACCGAGGGAGGAAAGCAACTTTCCGGATTCCTCAGTTTCTTCACCACTTACTTCAGCTACGAGACGGGAGAGGGGCACGACAAAGCCCTCTTCTACTATCTGCAACTGCTCGCCTGGCCGAAACTCATTGTGGCCCGGTGGTGGACTGAAGGTGCGATCCTCCTGCTTGCCCTGTGCGTCTACCTGGATCGTTCCAAAACTCCGGTTGCCTCTCTCGGGCGGTTCCTTTTTGAAGCGGGTTTTATTCACTTGTTAGTGTTTTCTTTATTTTCCTACAAGGTGCCCTGGCTGCCTTCGCTGGCCTGGTTGCATCTCTGCTTCGCTGCCGGGGTGGGAGGCGTTGCCCTGGTGCGGAAGTTTTCCGGATGGGGACGATGGGTGGTTGTGGCAGGACTGGCCGCCGTTACCGCTTGGCACGGGGTCCAGGCCCAGCGGGCTGCGATTCGTCTCGCGGCCGACGGACGCAATCCCTACGCCTACGTGCCGACGAGCCGCGATGTCACGGGTCTGGGCAGGTGGCTGAGTGAAGTGAAGGCGGTTGTGCCCGACACGGACAGCTGGCCGATTGCCGTGATCGGCCAAGAGTATTGGCCTTTGCCCTGGTATCTCCGGGGAGTGGGGGAAGCGGGATACTGGCCCGCCTTGCCCGACGGTGGCGCGGAGTTTCCCATTCTCATTATCATGCCGACGGCATACGAGGAGGTCTCGACACCGTTGCAGGAAACTCATACCTTCATTCCCCGCGGGCTTCGCGACGAGTTCCCGGTCATGGTTGCGATTCGAAACGATATTTGGGAAGCCTACCAGGAACGATGAGCCAGTCCCCGGAAAAGAAAAAACCGCCGCTGCATTCCTTCGACAGCCAGGGAATGAACACTCTCTTCACGATTCGGATTCATCACGAGGATGTGAAAGAGGCACGCAGGATGGCGGGTAACTGTTTTTGCCGCCTGGAGGAAATCGAAGCGCAGCTCAGTCGCTACCGGATCGACAGCGACGTTACCCGGATCAATCAATTGGAAGCCGGGCAGTCCATGTTGCTGACCGACGTGACCTATCGTTGCCTGCAGCGTTCCGTGGAGGCCACGATGATGACGGCCGGACTCTTCGATGTGACACTGGGCGCCCAAACTTGGCGGACGGATGTCAGGACCGACGAGAGCCCCAAAGGCAAGCTCACTTTATCGCCCGACCGACCCGAGATTCTCTGTGAAGAGGCAGGTCGGGAAATCGATTTCGGGGGCATCGGGAAGGGGTTTGCTTTGGACGAAATGGCGGAACTGCTCCGCGACCTCGAAGTGAAATCCGCTATGTTGAGCTGCGGAGCCAGTACGCACCTCGCAGTCGGGGAGCGTTATTGGCCCATGGCTCTTCGAGGTGATAAAGAAACCTTCAAAATTGATCTGAACAGGCAGGCCCTGAGCGCCAGTGGAATTGGCGAGCAGGGAGCCCATGTGGTGCATCCCGATACAGGGGCGCCACCTGACTACAGCTTCCAACGTGTTTGGGTCGTGGCACCTTCAGCAGCGATCTGTGATGCCCTCTCCACCGCTTGCCTCATCATGGATGAAGAAGAAGTGGTCGAATTCGCGGAAGCGACCGCCGAAGAGGGAGTTTCCATTAACATTGAAAGCGCCCTTGATCACGCTATTCGCAATGTGACACCATAGAACGACAGTTTCCGCCCAAAGAACGAATCGCGTACATCACGCTACCTCTGAACAAACTCATATGACTGCGAAATCCAAGACCTCCAGTGTCTCCAGACGTAAATTCATCTCCACCAGTGCGGCTGCTGGGGCGGGCATTCTCGGGGCACCTGCTATCCTGAACGCTCAGAACAAGGGCGATAAGCTTCGTGTCGCTTTCATCGGTGTCGGCGGCATCAACAAGCGCCACATTACTGACACTGCCGCTCACGGCGACATTTGCACCGCCTACTGCGATGTGGACACTAATCGCTGGGACAACATCCCGAACACCATTGCCAACCTGGAGAAGGAAGGGAATTCCGAGCTGGCCAAGCACTGGAAGGGTGCCAAGGGCTACCAGGACTACCGCGAGATGTTCGAGAAGGAGGCCGACAACTTTGACGCTGTCATGATTGGCACGCCGGATCACTCGCACTATCCGCCTACCGTGCTGGCGATGAACGCCGGTAAGCACGTCTTCACTCAGAAACCGCTCACCCACACGGTGTGGGAAGCTCGTCAGCTCGCTGAAGCGACCGACAAGTATCAGCTCGCGACTCAGATGGGTAACCAGGGACACGCCAACGAGGGCAACCGTACCATCGCCGCTTTCGTCCAGGGGGGCCACCTCGGTGACATCAAGGAAATCCACTGCTTCACCAACCGTCCGGTCTGGCCGCAGGGCACCGAGTTCCACCAAGGTGAAAGCCCCATCCCGGATGGCTTCGATTGGCAGAACTGGCTGGGGCCGGCGCCGGAGCGTCCTTTCACGGCTGAGCCGGAGAACAAGCGTGGTGGTCCCTACCATCCGTTCAACTGGCGCGGCATCCTCGACTTCGGTGGTGGCGCTCTTGCTGACATGGCCTGCCACACCATGGACTCCATTTTCATGTCGCTCGATCCGGGCTTCCCGACTCACGTCGAAGCCATCAACGTCGACACCCTGACTGATGACGCTTTCCCGAAAGGCTCGACTCTCAAGTGGACCTTCGGACCGAAAGGCGATCGCCCCGGTTTCGAAGTTTACTGGTATGACGGCACCGACAACGAGTACATCGACAAGGACGGCAAGAAGCGTCGTCATCCGCGTCTCGAAGAACTCGCCGAGGGAGAAGAGCTGAGTACCTCGGGTAACATCTATGTTGGCACCGAGCGCAAGCTTCTTGTTTCAGGTGACTACGGCGACTCCAGTAAGATTATTCCGGCTGACGCCTACCGCGAGTTTGCGATGGCCCTGAAGGAGAAGACTGGTGATCACCGTCCGGCCCGTGTTTATGAGCCGTCTATTGGACACCACACCGAGTGGCGCGAGGCAGCCATGGGCAACTACGCCTACGACTACCCCGGTTCGAACTTCAAGTATGCCGGTCCGTTCACTGAAACGATCCAGCTGGGTAACATCTGTCTCCATCACCCCGGCGAAAGCCTGGCGTGGGACGGACCGAACCTGCGTTTCTCCAACAACGAAGAAGCGAACAAGCTGATCACCAAGTCCTACCGCGAAGGTTGGGACTTCAAGCTGGACAAGGCTTAATCCCTGACTCGATCTCTGCTATGAACCGTCGCTGCTTGTCCTGGCTTTCCACGATTATTCTTGCCCTGTTCCTCGCCGCTTGCGGCGGGGAAACAGAGCAACCTGAGGAACCACAAGCTGCCGGCGGTGAAGCGGAGAAAGAAGCAGAAGCGCCGACCCCGAAGACCATCGAGGAGGCGATTGCACGCGGGAACATTGAGGCGGTGAAGGGTTTCATTGCCGCCGATCCCAATGCGGCGAGCACCGGGGCCCGCCCCGGTTCGCCGCCGTTGCACCAGGCGATCCTGCGCCAGAAATCAGATATTGCGCTGCTCCTGATCAGTTCGGGAGCAGACGTCAATGCCGTTGACTCCAGTCAGCGCACCCCGTTGCATCTCTGCGTGGAGCGTGATCTGCCTGATCTCGTCGCGCCACTGGTTGAAGCAGGGGCCAAACCCGATGAGAAAGATCCGGCTGGCTGGACGCCGCTGCACCACACGGGCGCGAAAGATCGCGTGGCGGTGGCCAAGGCGCTGCTTGAAAACGGGGCCGACGTCAATATTCGCAGCGAGCTTGGCGGAACCCCGCTTCACGAAGCCGCCGCCAGTGCTAGCGCCGAGCTCGTCCAAATGTTGCTCGATGCCGGAGTCGATGCCTCGATCGTTGCCGACGGAGGCTCTGCCCTCGACATCGCCAAAGAGTTCAAAAACGAAGCGGCGATCCAGCTCTTAGAAGCTTCCGAGTGAAAGCGTTGCCGTCTCGCGGAAAAACTCTTAAGGAACCACCCAAAAGGCGCACACTTTTTTGCCTCATCACGGCATAAAAACGCTAAACAATCGCGCGTTCCTGATCGATCATTTGGATCATGAAACGGGGCGCCTTCATCGTTCTCGGATTGTTTTTCGCCGTCGGTATCGCAGTGGGCGTGGAGTCGAAGGTTGATTTTAATCGGGATATTCGGCCTATCCTCTCGGAGAACTGTCTCTACTGTCACGGGCAGGACGGAGCCAAGCGGGAGGCGGACCTGCGTCTCGATCAGCGGGCCGGTGCGCTCGAGGGCGAGGCATTTGTCCCGGGTGATCCCGAGGCGAGCGAAATGATCTATCGCATCCTGACGGATGATGAGAATGACCTCATGCCTCCGCCGGATTCCAATCGTACGCTTTCCGACGAGGAGAAAGCGTTGCTCCAGCAATGGGTCAAGGACGGAGCCGACTATGACGAGCATTGGGCCTTCGTCAGCCCGCAAAGGCCGGAGCTTCCGCCGGTGAGTCATAATGAATGGGTGAGAAATCCCATTGATCACTTCGTTCTCGCCAAGTTGGAAGAAAATGAACTGAACCCTGCAGGTGAGGCGAATCGAGCGACTTTGATCAAGCGGCTCTATGCCGATCTTTCAGGGTTGGCGCCGACCCCGGAAGAGGTGGAGGCCTTCATAAACAGTAACGATCCGGAAGCCTACGAGAAACTGGTCGATCAATTGCTCGCCAGTCCTCACTACGGAGAGCGGCTCGCGTTGCCGTGGCTGGATGCGGCCCGTTATGCCGACTCCAACGGCTTCCAGCAGGACGGCGACACCTGGCAGTGGCTCTGGCGTGACTGGGTCGTGAACGCCCTTAACGACGACATGCCTTTTGATCAGTTCACCATTGAGCAACTCGCGGGAGACCTGCTGCCCAATCCGACGGACGACCAGAAAATTGCGACCGGCTTCAACCGCAATCACCTCAGCAACGGTGAAGGCGGCAACATCGCCGAGGAGCAGCGATTCGTGGTGCTCTTCGACCGGGTTGATACCACCTCGACGACCTGGTTGGGACTGACGATGGCTTGCGCTCAGTGTCACGATCACAAGTACGATCCCATCACCTTGAAGGATTATTACCAATTCATGGATGCCTTCAATCACGTCAGTGAAAAGGGCACCCCCGGTCGCCAGTCGAACCGGATTCGGGTCGCGGCGCCTTTCATTGAATTGCAGACTGAGGAAACGAAGAAAGAGATCGCCGGGTGGAATGATAAGATTGCGGTGCAGCGAAAGATCGCGGAACCGATCGTGAAGGCGGAAAGGGAAAAGTGGCTTGCCGAAGTGACTCCGGATGAGAAGGGGTTGGACAAACCACTCAAACAGCAGCTGGCCAAGACCGACCGGACCGGGGCGGAAAACAAGGACCTGGACCAGAAACTTCGCAGCCACTTTGACAAAGTGATTCGCCCGAAGCTGAACGACAAGTTTCCTGAGTTGAAGCAGCTGGATCACTTCACCAAGAAGCTTGCTGAATACAAGGGGGAACATGTCCCGCGACCCATGGTCATGAACGATGACCAGAAACGCCAGACCCACATCCTCGATCGTGGCGCCTATCTCAATACGCTGGATGAAGTCTCCTTCGGGACTCCTTCTTTCCTGCCGGAGATGAAAGAGGATGCGCCGCGCAACCGGCTCGGGCTCGCCCAGTGGTTGGTGGAGCCGGATCATCCCTTGACCGCCCGCGTCCAGGTGAACCGGATGTGGCAGTATTTCTTCGGCGTCGGTATCGTGAAAACAGCCGAGGATCTCGGTGTCCAGAGCGAGTATCCCGAGCACATGGCCTTGCTGGATTGGCTCGCCACCGAGTTCGTGGACCAGGGCTGGTCGATGAAAAAGATGCACCGTCTCATCGTGACGAGTGCAACCTATCGCCAGGACTCGCGGATGAACGAGTGGCACCGGGAACACGATCCTGAGAACCGCCTGCTCTCCCGCGGTTCGCGATTCCGCATGCCGTCGATGGTGTTGCGCGACTGGGCCCTGAGTTCTTCCGGGCTTTTGAATGATCAAGTTGGCGGCAAGCCAGTCTACCCCTATCAGCCGGAGAATCCGTGGGAGTCGTTGGCCCAGGTGACCAAGGGGCGGGACTTCAACTACTACACTTCGAAAGGGGACGATCTCTACCGCCGCTCGATCTACTCCTTCTGGCGGCGGACCGTGACCCCGGCCAATATGTTCGATGCCTCAAGCCGCCAGGTCTGCCGCGTGACCGAGAGTCGCAACAACACTCCCTTGCATGCCCTCACGACCTTGAACGACCCGACCTGGGTGGAGGCGTCGCGGGTGCTTTCCGAAAGTGTGCTGACTGAGAACGAGGAACTGGATGATCAATTGTCCCTCGCGTTTCAAAAGGTGACCGGGCGCACGCCCTCAGCTGAGGAATTGGAATTGCTCACGGCCACTTACCAGAAGCAGTTCTTCGTCTACCAAAGCGACCTGGAAGCGGCCAAAGCGTTTCTTTCAGTGGGAGAGTCTCCGCTCAATGAAAAGCTTCCGGTTCCCGAATTTGCCGCGATGACCGCCACCTGTCTTGCCATCTACAACTTCGACGAATCTTTGACCCGACTA
>JABSSQ010000223.1 GCA_013213905.1 Verrucomicrobiales bacterium
AGCCATCCGTTTCGACTTCAACGAACTGGACATCATCAGCGGGAGCCTCAACCAGGAACTCTACGAATTGTCCCGAGTGCTTCCAGAAACCGAAGTCGAGGTAGGTGTATCCGATTCGGTACACAGCCAGATCAGACAAGCTATCCTCCCCTACCCGGCCTTACTGGATCGCTTTGACTCAATATGGGATGAAAATGACAGGGACTGGTGGCTGAAACAAATAGCTCCCAACGACCAACACCCCTATCGGATCTCCGCTCTCGCCGCTCGAAAGGGCTGGTTTGATGATCGCCCCGACACGTTGGCAACCCTCATCAAAGACAAAACTCCAATCGGCGCGGTCGCTTTGAATACAGCGCTCGGGCTGGATATCCCAGGAGCTCGAAAGCTTAAGTTTCAGCGAAACCTCTCCACCTTGGAGCATCCTGTATCTCGTAAAGAATTCCCTGACCTCTGGGATGACACAAAATCACGCCTTGAGAAATCCTGGCAGGCCAACCAGTGGACCCTTCAGTTGGCCAGCGTATCCACCGACTCAACGGAATTCCTCAATGGAGTGCGCCTCGGAAGAATGGGCGATGAACAAGTCATGCGGGCAGTCGTGAATGCCTACGTCAATCACGGCATCGTAAAACAATGGCAGGACTCTTCGGACTTCGAGAGCCAATGGGTCCACCTGTTGAGTAGTTTTGAATCCTCTGCAGACATTCCATCAACCGAACCGGAAAAGCGAGTGGCTCAGGCCAGAGCCTGGCTTGAGTCAGATTGGACCTATCTTCCGAACCGCATGACTTACCGACTCCTGCCATGAACCTCAAAAACACCGTTCACCTGGCCTGGACAGAACTCCGGCGCAACCTCTGGTTTATCCTGATCTTCTGGCTGCAGATCAGTCTGCTTCCGGTCATGGAACTCGCGTTCCTCGTAGCAGGACTGCTCACGGCACGCATCGCCTACACCGACCACCTCACCCGCTCAACCGCGCAGTGGAAAGTTCGCCCGCTCTCTTTAGCCGACTGGATCGGTTCTCGCCTGCTGTTGTTGTTCGTCATTTTTCTGATTCCAGTCGCCATCCAACAGGGTATCTCACTTCACCTGACAGGGTTTAGCGCGAGCGCTACCAGATGGGGAGTCGTGGAAGCTGTCATGCTCATGCTGTTGGTTGTGAGCGTGATTTTCGTTTTCTGCTCTCTTGCCGAGACCTGGACCGCAATTGGAATCTTCATGGCCACTTTTCTCGGCTTCGCCTTCATCGTCTCATCGATCTGGAGCAACTCAAGACTCTTTGAGCAGGCAATCTACACTTACAATGGGTACGATTTTCTGCCTGCTCCAATGGCTACTTGGATGGAGTGGGGCGCCATCCTCTTGGCAGCCGCGATTCTATTTCTTGTCATTTGCCGCTTCCGCTCACGGCCTGTTTCGATTGCTGCTGCCACCCTATTCTACCTGGCACTGAGCATTCTGGCCTCTTGGAGCGATCATCGCGATCGAGTTTATCAGCCTCGCATGACGGAGGAAAACATCTATCTTTCCTCCAACCCGAAAGCCGCCTACTCCCACGATCAGCAGCAGATCTACGAAGACGTTGTCATCTCCGGGCTCCCGCACGGTGGATTCATTGATATCCTGAGCTTTGATTTGCTGAACGAAAAGAAAAGCTTCGTCTCCGGTAACCCAACAGACGGAGTGGCCCACAACTCCACTGAATCTCTTTTCATTGCCCGCGACGCTCTGATTCAATCTCTTCCAGACGAACAGCGGATCCTCCTTCCCAATCTCAATCAAATTCATCAAGACGCTCGACGAGAAAGCAGGAATCTCGCCATCAAGGCCGCCCACGAAAGCAATTCGATTGCCGGAGTTAGAACCACGGGAGCTGCCTTTCAATGGGTCGAAATCGGGGATTTCCCGTTAAGTAAGGGACACTATCTGCTGAACGAAGAACTCTCAGTTGAAATTCGCGACCTCGGCTCTCTTGCCAGTGGACCTCATTCACGAAGTTTTAAATTCACTTTCATTGGATGCCACCTCAAGCTCTCACCCTTCATCAATCAAAAACGGAGACTGAACCTTCGCCAGGGCCCCTCTCAAGTGGCGATCGTCGCTTATCACCCACGTTTGCAGGAGAGCATTGTTCTGTCCATCCCCCACGCAAACCGTTCATCGGGAAATTCCGAAACCCTGTTTCGGTTCGATCAACAGTTCAAGAAGGACGCCACGATTTATGCCGACCCAAAATGGCGCCTGATCTGGCCTGAGGGGGATCTCGCCAGCCAGTGGTTGGAGGAAGCTCGCGTCACATTCTATGCCACGCAATACCTTGGGCGATTCCACGGAAGTTTGGAGCTCGCCGAAAACTAGTCACGAACCACTAGTCTCCAATCGCTGCAGACAAAGGCGGCACTACCCTGCCTCAAGCTCCGCCAGGCGATCCGCCATCTCGGACGCTTGCAGAGTCCCAATCGTCTCTTCGAGGTCACCTGTAATCACCTGATCCAGGTTGTAGAGCGTCATGTTCACGCGATGATCGGTGAGACGATTCTGGGGAAA
>JABSSQ010000224.1 GCA_013213905.1 Verrucomicrobiales bacterium
CATGGACGTACAAACCTGGACCTACATCATCGTCGGCCTCACCTTTGCCCTCTACATTGGCATCGCAATCTGGGCAAAAGCCGCGTCGACCGGTGAATTCTATGTCGCCGGCGGCGGCGTGCCCGCACTTGCCAACGGCATGGCTACCGCCGCTGACTGGATGTCAGCCGCGTCCTTCATTTCGATGGCCGGCATCATTTCCTTCATCGGTTATGACGGATCGGTCTACCTCATGGGCTGGACCGGCGGTTACGTTCTGCTGGCGCTACTTCTCGCCCCCTACCTGAGAAAGTTCGGCAAGTTTACGGTTCCGGACTTCGTCGGTGACCGCTACTACTCGAAGACCGCCCGTCTTGTCGCACTGATCTGCGCGATCTTCGTTTCTTTCACCTACGTCTGCGGACAGATGCGCGGCGTCGGAGTGGTATTCACCCGCTTCCTTTTCTCCGAAGTGGAAGGCCCCATGCTCTTCGGCTGGGAGCCCATCACCTGGGGAGTCATTATCGGAATGGCGATCGTGTTCTTCTACGCCGTGCTCGGCGGCATGAAGGGAATCACCTACACGCAAGTGGCCCAGTACTGCGTTCTGATCTTCGCCTTCATGGTGCCCGCGATTTTCATCTCCGTGATGATGACCAGCAACCCGATCCCGCAGCTCGGCTTCGGCGCCAAGGTTACCGGTGAAGACGTCTACCTTCTCGAGAAACTCAACGGTCTCAGCCAGGAGCTTGGCTTTGCCACTTACACGGACGGGTCGAAGAGCATGATTGATGTGTTCTTCATCACCATGGCGCTCATGGTGGGAACCGCCGGCCTGCCCCACGTCATCATTCGCTTTTACACGGTCAAAAAAGTCAGCGCCGCACGCGTCTCCGCGTTCTGGGCTCTGCTCTTCATCGCCATTCTCTACACCACAGCTCCGGCAGTCGCCGTTTTCGCCCGAACCAATCTGCTCGAAAGCATTCCGAACAAACCCTATGCGGAAGCTCCCCAGTGGCTCAAGTCATGGGAGGACGCCAGCCTCATTGCCTGGGTTGATAAGAACAACGACGGCCTGGTTCAATACACCAAGGGCGATGCCTTTGTTGGCAAACCCAGTTTCAGCGGCGAACGAGGCAACAGCCAGGAACGCCTTCTGACCAACACACCCACCGACAACGCCAACGAGCTCTATGTCGACCGTGATATCATGGTGCTGGCCAACCCGGAGATCGCCCAACTGCCTAACTGGGTCGTCGCCCTCGTTGCCGCCGGCGGACTCGCCGCCGCCCTGTCGACCGCTGCCGGTCTCCTCCTCGTGATTTCGACCTCGGTTGCCCACGACCTGGTCAAGAAGACCTTCGCGCCGGGCATTGATGAAAAGAGGGAACTGCTCATTGCACGATGTGCCGCTGCCGGTGCCGTCGTGGTCGCTGGCTACTTTGGTGTCAATCCACCCGGCTTTGTCGCCCAGGTGGTGGCCTTTGCCTTTGGCCTCGCCGCGTCATCGTTCTTCCCGGTTATTATCTTCGGCATCTTCTACAAGCGCATGAACCGCGAGGGTGCTATTTCCGGCATGATCTCCGGAATCGTCTTCACGGCCGCCTACATCATCTACTTCAAGTTTCCGAAACTGATCGAAGCTATCGGTCTTCCCGTCGTCGAAAACACCGCGGAGAACTGGTGGTTCGGCGTTTCGCCTGAAGGGATCGGCACCCTCGGCATGATCATCAACTTCGTCGTCGCCCTCGTCGTCTGCTCCTTCACCAAGGCGCCGCCGAAAGACGTTATCGACATGGTCGAAAACATCCGCCAACCGGAGAAGGAAGGCGAAGAACTCAGTGTCGCGGACCACTAGTGGCCCACGACAGTAATTAGTTTTTGGTGATTAGTAGTTAGTTCAGGTCGGCCGCACCACTTCTGCCTTCTGGCTGCAACCTTCTGCCCTCCATGACCATCATCGATCACCCCATCATCCGCGAGCGGCTCACCCATATCCGTTCGGTGGACTCCGGCACTGCCGAATTCCGAAACGCCCTTCACGACATCGCGCGGTTGATGACTTTCGAGGTCACTCGCGACCTCGAAACCTTTGTCGTTGAAGTCGAAACGCCGCTCAAGAAAACCGACGGTCACGCTCTCGCCCGTCCCCTGGTTCTCGTGCCCATTCTGCGTGCCGGCGTTGGCATGCTCAATGGCTTTACCGAAATCCTGACCGAAGCCTCAGTCGGTTACATTGGCCTCTACCGCGACGAGGAAACCCACCAGCCCCACAGCTACTACTGCAAGCTTCCTCCCAACATCGCTGAGGCCGAAGTCATTCTGATCGATCCGATGCTCGCTACCGGAGGCAGTGCAGCCGATGCCGCCGACGAACTTAAGAAAGCCGGAGCCACCCGCCTTCGCTTCGCCTGCCTCATCGCCGCCCCCGAAGGGGTCACCGCGTTCGAAGAACGCCATCCTGACATTCCCATTTTCACTGCCGCCCTCGACGAACATCTCAACGAGAATGCCTACATCGTGCCCGGGTTGGGCGATGCGGGAGACCGGTATTTTGGAACCTAGGGCTGCGCCCTGTGCTCAGTCTTCGGTAATCAGTGATCGGTTCTACTGATTCCTGAATACCGACCACCGATTACTGAGCACCTCACGCATAGTGCCGCCCCCACCGCCAGAAGAGCAGGAAGAGAGCGACGCCCAATCCAAAGGTCGCTGTCGCCAGGGCAATCAGTGGGCCATCGAACTTCACGATAAAGACGGCACCGAGAAACTGGGCCACGATCACAAC
>JABSSQ010000225.1 GCA_013213905.1 Verrucomicrobiales bacterium
TCTCACCCTTCTCCTCTTTAAAGACACCATCTCCAGCGTCATCGAAGAAGATCGCCAGAAGGAAGTCGAGGAGGTTCGCGCCGCGGCTAACAAGGAGAAGAAAAACGTCGAGACCAAGATCGACGAGATGGAGGCCGAAATTGCGACCCGTCGTGAAGAATTCAATGCCACCTTTTCCGCCGAGTTCCTCGTCGAAGACTCTTCCGCGGGTGAGGCCGACCCGATTGCCGCCCTCGACAATGAGCTCCGCGCTCAAATGGAAGGCCGTATCGCCGCGGACACGGCGGCTTACACTCTGCAGATCGAAAGCATCGATGCCGACTTCGCTGAAATGCAAGCCAAGTATGGCGATCTCCAGGTGGAGCTCGACCACTGGCAGCGCGAGTTTGAAAACGAAGTGAACGGCCAGCGCAGCGGTATCGCTGGCCTCGGGCCGCGCGCTCGTAGCATCCAGACGGACCAGCTCGCCTGGCGTCGCGATGAAGCGTCCCGCATCGGCGAGATGCTGAAGTACCTCACCGAGCAGCGCAATGAGCTCTCCGGCCAGGTCAAGGCCGCCGAAGATGCCATCAAGGAAGAGTTTGTAGGCGTCGCTGCCGCCAAGGCTGAGCGCCTCAAGGACGAGCGCGAGCGTGTCGCCGAACTCAAGCGCCAGGTCCAGCAGTCACAGGCGGACCAGTTCGTGGTGCAGCAGAACTCAATTCGCGACACCATCGCCGCCCAGATCGACACTCGCCTCGAAGAGCTGACTCGTCTCCAGGGTGAGCTGGTCTCCATCGGCACCCAGGAACAGGAGCGTATCGATGCCATTAACGCGGAGCCCCGCAAGGACATCCTGACCCAGTCTCTCGCGCTCCACCATCTCTTCAAGGAGGGCAATGAAGGCGGCCAGATGGCGCTGATCACCTACGCGGTCCTTTGTGCGCTCTTCCTTCTCGTGGATACCATTCCCCTCGTGGTGAAGTTCTTCTCCCGCCCCGGGCCCTACGACGCTCTCGTCGACCGCGATGAGGTTCGCTTTGCCCGTGAGCGCGAAGCCTGGCTCAAGAGCTACAACGAATACATGGACAGCTTGTCGTCCGGTAGATTGTTGCACCTGACCCAGAACAAGCCGCTCGAGAAAGCCGTCATCGAAGGCATCGACAGCTCCCGTGCCGCCAAGGAATTCGTGGAGAACCTGATCGATCTCGAAACCGCCTTCGAAGAGCGCATCGAGACGGAGAAGGCCCGCTTTGCCGAGGAAAAGAACAACCGCTCCAAAGTCCGGGCGGATCGACTCGAGCATTTTGCTGAAACCTTCTACGGCGATCTTAACAACCGAATGGAGTCCTTTTTCGATCAGGACGCCGCGCGGAAAGAAGCGCGAGGGATTGCCTAGCCCAGGATATTAGCCCTTTCACATCCCCAATCCTGACTGTGGCGTAGTGAAGGCGGCCTCAATCACCCGGATATCGGGTGGTTGGCCGTCGGTCAGGAGAACTTCGATGATATCGAAACGGAAGATCACTTCCGGTCGGTCGAGGGCTTTCAGCCAGGCGTTGGCTCCCCGCAGGATCAGGGCCTGTTTCTGCCGGTCCACCGCATCCGCGGGCCGACCGAACTGCTCGCTTGTCCTCGTTTTCACCTCCGCAAAGACCAGGATGTCACCATCCCGATAGACCAGATCCACCTCTCCGCCCCGCTTTGGTTTGAAGTTTCGGTAGAGCGGCTTGCTCCCGCACGAGCTGATGTGCTTGCGGGCAAGGCGTTCGCCTGTTTCGCCGATCCAGCGATTCCAGTCCCCGTCGTCAGTGTGATCGCGATCCGGTAGTTGGATCGGGCGGGTGCACTCGCGATCGAGGAACCGATACCAGTATTGCCGCAGCCACTTCACGACAGATCCAGTTCCATCTGAGACACCGGAGCGAAGCTGCGACGGTGGATCGGGCACGGTCCGTGCTCTCTCAGGGCCTCGCGGTGAGCCTGGGTTCCGTAGCCTTTGTGCCGTTCGAAGCCGTATTCGGGGTATTTCCCGGCATATTCCTTCATGAGCCGGTCACGCTCCACCTTGGCGATGATGCTGGCAGCCGCGATCGACAGGCTCAGGGAATCTCCTTTCACGAGAGCCCGATGCTCGGTGGGAAAGCCCTTGATCGGTTTCCCGTCGATCAGGGCAATGTCAGCCGGAGGGTCCAGCTTCAAAAAAGCTCGTCTCATGCCCGCCCAGGTGGCCTGGAGAATGTTGATTTCGTCGATTTCCGAGGCATCGACGAGGACGGATGCCCAATGAATGCGTTCGTCGCCAGTGATCTCCTCATACAATTCTTCCCGGCGCTTCTCGCTCAACTTCTTAGAGTCGGTTAATACACTGTGAGAATAGTCCTCTGGGAGCACCACAGCAGCCACAGAAACGGGCCCGGCGAGCGGTCCTCGACCGGCTTCGTCGATACCGGCGATTCGTTGGAAGCCCGCTTCGGCCAGCGCCCGTTCGTGGGAAAGGTCAGGCATCAGTATTCGTTGACCACATTGATCAGTTCACGGAAGCGACCGGCGATACCGCGCTTCGCGTGACAGATGAGGCGGGGCATGTCCTTGAGGTGCACTTCGTCCTGCTCTTCGGGCAGGGCGTCGCAGGTCGCGAACTCCCCCTCCTCCAGCAGGTCGGTGAAATCACGGTTGAGACGGGCCAGCATTTCATCTGTGACCGGGTGCTGCAGGCGCATCACGAGCTGGTGGTGCACATAGCGGTAGCTGTGGTAGTTCCGGTAGAAACCGACCACCTCCTCGACCGCTTCGTCCATGTCGGTCGTCATCTTGAAGAGATTGAAGTCGCCTTCTGAGATCAGGCCAAGCCGGAACAAGTGATCCTGGACGAACTGGAACCAGGTTTTCCAATAAGTACCGCCCTCCTTGTCGAGCAGCACGATCGGCACGATCTGCGCTTTGCCGGTCTGGATCAGGGTGAGGGCTTCGAAAAGCTCGTCCATCGTTCCAAAACCGCCCGGCAATGCGGCGAGCGCATCGCTTTCCTTCACGAAAGCCAGCTTGCGGGTGAAGAAGTAATTAAAGTTAATCAGCTTCTCGTCGCCATCGATCGTCTCGTTGGCGCTCTGCTCGAATGGCAGATTGATGTTGAGACCAAAGCTGTTGTCGCGACCGGATCCTTTCTGGGCCGCGCCCATAATTCCATCACCGGCGCCGGTGATCCCCATGAATCCCGCCTCACGCATGCGGCGGCCGAATTCCACGGCCACCTTAAACTCCGGCTCGTCGGGCTTGGTTCGGGCACTACCGAAGATAGAAATCTTCCGCTCTTTGACGTAGGGACTGAAAACCTTACTGGCCTGGCGCATCTCCTTGAGGGCGCGGTTGAAGAGCTTCATGTCGCCCTCGGGCGGACAATCCTTGCCCAGTTTCAGGGCCGTGACGATCATCTCCTGAACCAGTTCGGCGCTGGCGCCGCAGGACCATTCGTCGACCAGCGAGCTGATCCTCTTGTCGATTTCCGGGTTTCCCGTTGAACGATGCTTTTTCGGAAGTCCGAAAATCCCGCCCCCGGTGAAGTCACGGGGATCTTTGCGCAGATGCCTTCTCATACTCATGTGCTCGAAAGGCTAGAGGAACGAGCCCTGCGGCTCAATCAGGAATGCCTGTCATGGCGGGGAAAAACGCGATTTTTTTTCCTTTCCCACGAGTGCATTCGGATGCTTATTCCCCGCCCCATGTCCAATCCTCTCGACGATATTCGCATCGACAGCCTTCGCCAGCTGATCGCCCCGACCATTCTCATGGAAGAAGTGCCGGTTTCTCCTGAAGCCGCCGAGGTCGTAGGCACAGCCCGCCAGGAAATCGCTGATGTGCTCTCCGGCAAAGACGACCGTGTCCTTGCCGTCGTCGGCCCCTGCTCGATTCACGACACCAAGGCGGCTCTCGAATACGCCGATCGTCTCGCCACGCTGAAAGACGAAGTGAAGAACGACGTGCTGCTCATCATGCGGGTTTACTTCGAGAAGCCCCGGACCACGGTGGGTTGGAAAGGGATCATCAACGATCCACATCTCGACGAATCTTTCGACATCAATGAAGGCCTCGCGATTGCCCGCAAGCTGCTTCGTGATATCGCCGAGAAAGGTGTCGCTGCCGGCACCGAGTTTCTCGATACCATCAGCCCGCAGTTCTACGCGGATCTCATCAGCTGGGGCGCCATCGGTGCCCGTACTACCGAATGCCAGCTCCACCGCGAGCTCGCCTCCGGTCTCAGCATGCCGGTTGGCTTCAAGAACGGAACCGGCGGCAACTTCCAGATCGCGATCGACGCGATCCAGTCCGCCAGCCATCCTCACCATTTTCTCTCGGTCACCAAGTCCGGTGACAGCGCCATCGTCGCCACCAAGGGCAACGAGACCTGCCATATCATTCTCCGTGGCGGCAAGACCGGTCCCAACTTCGGGCCCGACAGTGTCGCCGAGGTCCGCAAGGCCCTCGAAGGACGGGACATGGACTCCGCTCTCATGCTCGATTGCAGCCACGCCAACAGCGAGAAGGACTACCGCAACCAGCCGAAGGTCTGCGAAGCGATTGGCCAGCAGATTGCCGGAGGCGATACTTCCATCCGCGCGGTCATGATCGAGAGTCACCTCAGCGAAGGCGCCCAGAAGATCAGTTCCGACCTGGACTCACTCGACTACGGCGTCAGCGTCACTGACTCTTGTGTCAGTTGGGAAACCACGGTTGAGATGCTCAACCAGCTCGCTTCCGACGTGAGAAAGCGACGCGCGACCTTCCTCGCCTGATTGGGCTGATTACCTGGTAATTTGGCGCAATCGGGGTTTCACGGGGCCTCGAAAGCGCGGGTTTCGAGTGTTTAAAAGGGGAAGCAATAGCTTTTTCGAGCGCTGCTTCTCGCACAGTGAAATCAGGGGATCCCTTTTCCCGGAGCAACACCTCCGTCATGCCTGAATCGGAGGCATCGGGTTTGGCTCTGGGTAGACCTCGCCCAGGCGCGAGAATTGTCTTTCCCGGTCCGCTATTTTTCTTCGTCTGCAGAAAGGGGGCTGGAACTCCGGAATTACCGCCGTCGAAGACGCGAGATGAAATTCTGTTTTTCCACTGATTCTACACCATCGATCGATCGCCCACTCGCTTACCCGCGGGCAATGGTTCCGAAGCTGTGGCAGACTTTGGCCGTTGCAGTCCTTCGGCAATGGCTCAAGATTGAGAGATGCCGTCCTCTCCCGATGCCGTCTCAGCTTTTGAACTGGTCAGCAGTCTCCAGTCACGTTTCGTGAATGGACTCGAAGACGTGGCTAAACGTCACGGGCAGCCGGTCCGCTTTGAAAAAACGGAGTGGCTGCGCGACGAAGGGCTCCATGGAGGCGGCAATCGCTTCACCGCGCCGGAAGGCTCAATCTTTAACCGGGGCTCCGTCAATGTTTCTCAGATCCATTACGACGATCAGCCTGACAAGAAGCTCGATTCCGCGACGGCAATCTCCACCATCATTCACCCGGTCAATCCCCACGCTCCTTCCGTCCATATCCATATCAGCTGGACTGAAATGAAGGACGGCAACGGCTACTGGCGCATCATGGGCGACCTCAATCCTTCCGTGGTGCACGAGGAGTTCAAAGACCGGTTCACCGCGGCGATGAAGGAAGCCGCTCCGGCCCAGTTCGAGGAAGCGGCAGCGCAGGGCGATCGCTACTTCTACATCCCTGCCCTCAAGCGGCATCGGGGTGTCACTCACTTCTATCTGGAAAGCTATCACACCGACAATCGCGCGACTGACCGTGAGCTCGCGCAACAGTTTGGTGAAGCGGTGATCGACACCTACGTCGCCATTCTCGATGAGGCCCTGACAAGCTACCCTGACTTCGACGATGAAGCCCGGGCCGAGCAACTCGCTTACCACACCCTTTACCTGTTCCAGGTTCTCACTCTCGACCGCGGCACCACCTCGGGTCTGCTCGTCCACGATCAGAATGACGTCGGGATCATGGGATCACTTCCCTCACGGGTGGACCGCGAACTGCTCGAAAGCTGGGCCGGTCTGGTCGCGGATCCCCAGGACCAGTTGGTGCAGCGTCTCGTCACCGCCCTGCCTGAGACCTCACCGGCCGACGTGGGTAAAGAGGTGAAACGGGCGCTCGCTGCGACAGTGAGGGAGCATTACCGGGAA
>JABSSQ010000226.1 GCA_013213905.1 Verrucomicrobiales bacterium
CTCGGACGCGATATCGGTTGTGATTCCATGGCCGATGTCGATCACGCACGTGCGGTTGGTAACTACCTAAACACCCTCGACCAGCGGGGCCACCTTCCCAAGATCATGCTCTACAACCTCAATCCGAAGGATAACTACTCCCTCGCCGGCATGATCGGAAACTTTCAGCAGGCCAAGCCCGGCGAACCTCCCTGCCGTCTTCAACTTGGAACGGCCTGGTGGTTCCTCGACACTAAGGAAGGAATGGAGTGGCAGATCAATGCCTTCTCCAACAACAGCCTGCTCTCGCGCTTCAACGGAATGCTGACCGACTCCCGCAGTTTCCTGTCTTTCACCCGCCACGAATACTTCCGCCGTATCCTCTGTAACGTCGTTGGTCAGGACATTGAAAACGGGGAAATTCCTCGCGACATGGAACTGGTCGGGGATATGGTTCGTCGAATCTGCTTTCAGAACTCAGCAGAATTCTTCGGACTGGAATTACCGTGAGCGAATCGAGACAGCTGAACGTAGACACCGCCATCATTGGAGGCGGAGTCGCCGCCTTGTGGACCGCCAACGTCCTCAAGCAGTCCGGTCAGTCGATTTGTGTCCTGACCAACTCCCCTCTCGGTGAAGGGCAGTCACTCGCAGCCCAGGGCGTCATTCATGGAGGTTTGAAATACGCAGCCGGCGGCAAACTCAACGAAGCCTCTGAAGCACTCGCTGACATGCCCTCCCGCTGGCTCGATGCGATGGCCGGCAAGGGCCCTGTCGACCTAAGTGGCGCAGACCTGCTCTGCGATCATCAGATTCTCTGGAGTCTACCGAGTGTCGTAAGCCAGGTCGTAAGTTTCTTTGGCAGCAAAGCGGTTCGCGGGCGTTCTGCGGGTATCAAGCGGGCCGCCTATCCTGAAGTCTTCAGGTCCCCCGAATACAAAGGCCGTCTTTTTCGCATCGACGAACCGGTCGTCGATCCCGTTTCGATCATTCGGGAACTGGCAGCAGGCGTTGCTGAAGAGGCCTGGCTAGTTGATTGGGATTCTAACATTTCACTGGAAGCCAGCGGGAAACAGGTGGAATCGATTACCGTCACGGGTGAAGACGGTCCCGTCGTTCTGAAAGCAGAAAACTACCTTCTCGCGGCAGGAGCCGGCAATGCCTCACTCCTCGATCGAATTGGCATTGAAACGCCTCAGATGCAGCTGCGTCCGCTTCACCAACTCATCATCCGCAACGACGATCTGCCTGATTTTTACTCAGTCTGCGTCGGTAACGGCCCCAAGCCTCCGCTTGTCTCGACAACTCACACCGACAGCGCCGGTCGCAAGGTTTGGTATATCGGGGGCGACATCGCCGAAAAGGATGGAGTCGCCCGTTCCGAGTCTGAACAGATCGAGGCCGGAAAATCACTCTTCAATAAAGTCATGCCCTGGGTGGACTTGTCAGGTGCGGAATGGTTCACCTCCCGCAGTGAACGCGCTGAACCCCTCACCGGAACCGGTGAACGTCCCGCGGGAGCTTTCTGTGAAAAACAGGGCAATGTCCTCATTGCCTGGCCAACGAAACTGGCGCTGGCACCCGACCTGGCCGATCAGGCCCTCGCTCATACCGGCGCTTCGATGAACGATACGCATGCTTCGCTGGGCCTGCCCCACCCCCCACTTGGAACGCCTCCGTGGGATCTCCCCTGACCGTCCAATGAAACGTCGCCCCATTCACTCCACAGACATCGAGGTCACAAGCCTCGGCCTCGGAACCGTGAAGTTCGGCCGCAACCAGGGAGTGAAGTATCCCACCTCTTTCGATCTGCCGTCTGACGACAACATTCTCTCTCTTCTCGACCAGGCCCACGAGCTCGGGATTAACTTTCTCGATACCGCTCCCGCCTACGGTCTTTCCGAAGAGCGCCTTGGCCAACTCCTCGGTTCCCGGCGAGACGACTGGATCATCATGTCCAAAGCAGGTGAGGAGTTCGACGATGGAGAGTCGAGCTTCAACTTTTCCGGAGAATGGATCACCCGAAGCGTCGACCGAACCCTGTCACGTCTTCGAACAGACAGGGTTGAGTCCCTGCTTCTCCATTCAGACGGCAACGACCTGGATGTCCTCGACCATTCCGGCGCAGTTGATGCTCTTTTCTCACTCAAAGATCAGGGAAAGATTCGTTCCCACGGCATATCTACCAAAACAGTTGCCGGTGGACTTCGCGCCATCGAGCTGGGACTGGACGCTGTCATGATCACCTACAATCCCTGGCATACCGAAGAGGAAGCGATCCTCGATGCCGCGGCGAAAACCGGGACCTCTGTCTTTCTCAAGAAAGCGCTGGGAAGCGGCTGGTTCGGTGACGACGACGGCGAAGACCCCGTAGAAAAGTCTTTCCGTTTCATCTTTGAGAAGCCTGCTGCCACCTCCGTAATCGCCGGAACGATCAACCCGGAACACCTTCGGCAAAATGTCGAAGCGATGAAGCGAGCCGGGGCATAATCATCGAAAAAGCGGTTGGGTTGTTCCGAAGTTGAGGCAGGTTGCCTCAAGACCCGGATGGACGATCCCAAGCCCATATTTTTCGACAGCCACATGCACACTCCTTTGTGCAAGCATGCGGAAGGTCATCCGGTCGAGTATATGGAGCGTGGCATTGAGCAGGGACTCGCCGGTATCATCATCACCTGTCACAGTCCGATGCCGAACCGGTTTTCCCATCGGGTCAGGATGGCGCCGGAGCAGTTCAACGAATACCTCAACCTGGTTGAAGACGCTGCTCATGAAGCTCCCGAAAACTTCGAGGTTCGGCTTGGAATCGAAAGTGATTTCTTTCCGGGAATGGAAAAATGGCTCACCGAACTTCACGACTCCGCTGACTTTCATTACATCCTCGGATCGGTTCACTGGCACATACCGGAATACCTCGACACCTTTTGGCGTGGAGATCCTGACTCTTTTCGCCGTCAGTATTTCGAACACCTCGCCGAGTCAGCCGAAAGCGGCCTGTTCGACAGTCTTGCCCACCCTGACCTGGTAAAGAACGCCAGTCCGGACGACTGGGATTTCGAAGATATTCAGCCCCACATCGAGGACGCACTCGATCGCATCGCCCGAACCGGCGTTGCCATGGAAATAAATACCTCAGGCCTGAAAAAAGCATTCCCCGAGATGAATCCCGGGCCTCAGATGCTATCGCTCATGGCCAAGCGCGACATCCCCGTGGTGATCGGATCAGACTCCCACACTCCAGGACGTGTTGGCGAAAATTTCCCGCTAGCACTCGATCTACTCGAGGAAGCCGGATATGACTACGTTAGTGTCTTTCGTCAACGCAAGCGCAGTGATATCCCAATCGGCCTGGTGAAAGACAGCCTCACTGTAACCGCCTGATAATGTGTGAATTACAGATTGGACTCAATCTCGCCGATCTGGCGGACAAGCTCGGTCATCTGCTCCACCTCGCGACGGTACCCGGCCTCATTATTCTGAATATAGAACTCATCGCGGCGCACGCGGCACTCGGCGAGACGACGACGAAGATCGTTCATCTCTGACAACAGAGCATCAAGGTTAACCTGGGGCTTTTCCTCCGGCATCACGCTGAGCTCCGGCGCGTGAGGTACCTCTTCTAACTGCTCGGGCCCTGCCTTAACAGCAAGCTCCAGCTCCTGGACTGATGTTTCACGGAATTCCTGATCGGTTCTCGCTTCCTTCACCGCGGTGACATCTTCCATGAAGTATCCTTCGATCGCCGCAAAAGCGCGATCCACCGGGGGTTCGAAAATCGGAGCCGCCACATAAGCAATCCGGAACACACAGAGGCAGAAAAGGACTGCTGCGGAAATTTTCAATGCGTGTTGCTGCCCTTCACTCAACTGTATGCCGGGAGCCGAAGCGATACGCTCCTTGAGTTTTGGAATCATCTGACGAACCGCCGGCTTGGCTTCGGGTTCATCATCGACTAATTCGAAAATGGACTGGCATTCGCAAACCACCAAGTTTTCCTGGTAGAGCCAGCGATAGAAATTCAAGAGCCCCATCGCCGTAAAGCCACCGGGAAAAATCCCATACACCTCACGGGATGCCTGCTCGAAGGTGCGCTTTCCATCAAAGCGGCGCAACATCTCAACCTGCCATGGACGCAGCGAAAACCGCTGGCTGTCTCTTACCCTTTCGGCGACGACCTGGTCACCGGCTACCTGGAAACGCAGCTCTTCTCTCATCCGAAAACGGAGCGGGAAGATCTCAGCAAGATTACCAGGTAATTGAGTGCTCAACTGATGTTTATTGTTAAGGTTACAAAAATTATAGTATTATCCGGCAATTAGTCCACAGAAATATTGGGTGAATTTGCGATCCTCTGAGAGGCCAGAGAATACTATCGGGCGAGCATTCCGAGCATAGGCTTGAGTAAACCTCGCTCGATGTGGGGAAACGCCCCGAGCAGCTTGGCAATCTTTCCAGCGATCACCGGAGCCGCGTAACTGCTGCCCGTCTCGACCTTGGTCTTTCCCTCGAGCCATGGAACTTCGACTCGTTCCCCCTTAGCCATGAAGGAAACCATCTGGCCATTAGCCGAATAAAACTCGCCCTCGCCGCAGTCGATCCCCTTCACTCCAAAAACTGAGGGAAAATAGGCAGGCCACTCTCGGATTCCTGAATCGACATTACTGCAAGCAGCGACCACCTGGACACCTGCGAGATAGGCCTCGTCGATCCATTCCTTGTAGTCCATCACATAGCGGGCCTGTCCCCGACAGCCAAAGCTGCAATTGATCACTTCGTAACCGCGGGCAATGGCCTGTTTAACGCACTCCGCGATCACAAAGTTCCGCGCGTGGTTGCGACTGTCGAGCGCCCGGAAACTCCCTACCTGAACTCCGGGGGCTTCCTTTAGGAGCAGGCTGGTTACCGCGGTTCCGTGGCCGTAGAGATCATCCCCCGAACTATCCTCGATACGGATATTGGCCCCGTCACAGGAGACTGCGACATCATCGAGCAATGTCAGGCCAGACAAAGCGGGATGGGATAGATCAACTCCAGAGTCGATGATTGCGACCTTAACACCGTCGCCCCTCCCTTGCTCCAGGGCATTTGCAGCCGACTGCAGATCAGGCCATCGCTCCGACTCTTCAACCTGCATCACTCAACCCGAGCGCCGACGATTGCAGCGTTTCATTAATCAATCGCTCTACGATATTCACAACCCGGGCCAGGGCCGACACATCTCCGGAACCGAACCCCTGTTTTTTCGTCGCCGTATCGATTTCCTCAAGCTGCACACAGGAGACGACACCACGGATGCCGTAGGCGAAATAAAACGGAACCGCGATCATTGCCGTCGTGTGCTTCTCAATTTTCTTATCGAGGGTGTCGTCATGACCGTGACTCGCCCCGATGTCGTTCTCGCAATAGGGCTGCTGCTGGGCAAATACCATCGAGATAATTCCGGCTCCGATTGGCTGCTCAAAGCCGACCAATGACGCCGCGTCCTCTCCCGAATTGTAGACCGCGACGAGGTTTTTCTCATCCTTATCGGCAAGCCAGACGGTCCCTTCGCATCCACCCACTTCGAGGAATGCTTCCCGAAAGAGAGAAATACAAACGTGATCAAGCATGCCGACGATTTCCATCGGAGTGCTTGATTTGATCCAGTTTTCCAGATGCTCTTCGAGATCGCCTCCCAGACGGGCAAGTTCCGGATCTCGAAGTATTTTCGCTCGCGAACCTATCATTAGAATATCTTGCGTCGCTAACTCTGCGACTGAAGCCGTTTCACCAGTTCGTGAAGAGCTTTTTCATTGCCGAGTATTTCAGGCAGAAGAGCATCGCGTTCTTCGGCGCTCAACTTGCCCTCAGCAAACTTTTCTATCATAGCAGCATGCTCATCAGTGAGCGGAGCAGAAGAGTGTCCAGAAACTTCAGGTCCCAGGTTTTCAAGGAACTGGGCCAGAATAGAGAAATCTTCATTCATTTTCATATCAGGGAGATAACTTTCAGGTTCCCGGGTGGGACGCATTACCCCCGCTCCTTATGCAAAGTATATGAATCTTTTTGCCAAACAAGCGATCTATAGGCTGATATACGGGCGAGGAATTAATTTTATTTATAGTATTTATGGATTTTATATTGACGACCTTTTCCAATCAGCCTATTCTATAGAACATGCATCGTTCATTACGATCGATGTTTTGTGTTGAGGGGTTATAAGGCGGTGCTGGCCATTGGCTAGTGCCGCCTTTTCTTTTTTGGGCCCGTTATCCTTTCCTCTCCAGGCCGCTTTCGCTGATTCCCGTCTCCTCCGAGCCACGCCCTCCCTCGAATCGACGGTAAAAAAGTGCAGAAAAACGGCCCGGTACTCAGACTCTCATCCGTTGCACCGGGCCGCCCCGTTCCGCACAAATTCATGTGGCTTTGGTGGATCCGTTTTCTAGGTCGTATCTCCGGTCCCACAGAGCCCCTTGTATAGGATATTACTCCGATACTATCCTAACCTATCGCCAAATCGGCAAAATGCAACAAAAATGTGAGAAAAACATCCATTTCTGCGAGTTATTTTTAAAAATACCGCAATTCTACGGATCAGTTATTCTAATTCAAAG
>JABSSQ010000227.1 GCA_013213905.1 Verrucomicrobiales bacterium
AGGTCGCACCGGCGTCACCTTCGCGCGCTGTGATCTCAGATTCCGGAATCAATCCGATGTCACCGATCTCAAGCTGCCACTCAAACAGGGCTTCCTTGAGCTCCTCCAGTTTTTCGGCATGGGCCGGTTCGGCCGCGAGGTTGTTCACCTCATAGGGATCCGCTTCAAGATCGTAGAGTTCCTCAATCGGCTTCGACCCCATTGAAAAGAGGGCCGTGGCTCCGGTCAGGGTTCCCGCCTTTTCAGCCTTACGGATTTCCATCATGGTCGCTCCTTTCTCCGGGGTGTTCATGTACTGGTAGTACGGCTTGAGCGGCTCGAAGTTGCGGACGTAGCGATACTTCTTGTCGCGCACCGTGCGAATAATGTCGTAGCGCTCGTCCATGCGGTCGCGGGCCCCGTAGACGTGTTCACGCTGGGGCGCCTTCCCGAGGAAGCTGGCGCCATGCATGTGCTCCGGCACTTCAATACCGGCAAGGGTCAGCACAGACGGTCCAAAGTCGACCGAACTGACAAGACGGTCATCCGTTTCACCCGGCGCGGCAGTGCGGAAGCTTTTGAACTTTTCAGGCACGTGAATCACCAGTGGCACATGGGTTCCCGAATCATAGAGCCAGCGTTTCGCCCGCGGCAAACCGACACCGTGATCGGACCAGAACATGATGATCGTGTTCTCCCACTCACCGGCATCCTTGACCTCCTGGATCAGGCTCCCGGCATAGGCATCGAAAGCAGTGATGAGCTCGTAGTTCCGCTTCCAGTCTTCCCGGACAATGGGAGTGTCAGGGTAGTAAGGAGGAAGCGTATCCAGCTTATCCGGATCCTGCCGCTGATTGTCGGTCAGGTTTTCGGTAACGCTCTTATACTTGCTCTCACTTGCGATCCCGCTTTCGTGGCAGCCGGTGAAGTTAAAGACGGCAAAGAAGGGCTGACCCTCTGCACGATTCTTCCAATGCCCCTTTCCGCCACACACGTCCCAGATCTCATCTTTGCCCGGGTCCGAGAACTGGTAGTCGGTCTTGGAAGCATTCGTACAGTAATAGCCGGCCTCGCGCAGGTAGATGGGAAACGGCTTCAACCAGTCCGGAAGCTTCGCATTGCAGCGCATGTGGTGAGTTCCCACCGAATTCTGATACATCCCCGTGATGATTCCAGAGCGGCACGGAGCGCAAACGCCGGCGCTTGTGAACGCATTTGAGTAGTAAGTCCCCCGCTTGGCCAGCTCGTCCAGATTCGGGGTGATAGCATGCTCATCTCCGGCAAAACCGAAGTGAGGACCGATATCCTCCGCCGAGATCCAGAGAATATTGGGCCGGTCATCAGCCTGAGCCAGGCTGAAACCCACCAGGGTGAGAAGGGAGAGAACTATCCAGCGCATCCGAAACTGATCGCATTTTCACCGAACACCGACAACGGCGCGTTCCTGAACGGAGCTCTGCGCAGATTGGAATGGCAGCAAGGCGAAGCTTCTAGGCCTCGGCGAGGCCGAAGGCATCGTGCATGACCTGAGCGGCCTGATCGATCTGGTCTTCGGCCACAGTCACGGTCACCTTGATCTCGGAGGTGGAGATCATCTCGATATTCACACCGGCTTCGGAAAGCGCCTTGAACATTTCGGCAGCCACACCGGAGTGGGAACGCATACCGATACCCACCATGGAAAGCTTGGCAATACCGTCCTGGGCTTCGATGCTGACGCCGTCACCAAGTTCGTCGAGAACAGGCTTGAGCGCTTCTTCAGCCCTACCTACATCGTCTTTAGCGACGGTGAAGGAAATATCCGTGATACCAGTCTTCGACACATTCTGAACGATCATGTCGACGATGATGTTCGCGTCGGAAACGGCACCGAAGATCTTGCTCGCCGTGCCGGGCGTATCCGAAACTCCGGAAATGGTGACCTTGGCCTGGGCGCGCTCCAAGCTGACGCCGCGGATGACAACAGATTCCATGCTCATGGTTTCTTCTTTCACGATTGTTCCCGGATTATCATTCAGACTACTGCGGACCTCGAAGGTCACGCCAAACTTTTTCGCAAACTCCACCGATCGGGACTGCATCACCTTGGTGCCCGAGCTGGCCATCTCCAGCATCTCGTCGTAGCTGATCTCGTCGATCTTGCGAGCATCGGGAACCACCCGGGGATCACAGGTGTAGACGCCATCGACGTCGGTAAAAATCTGGCACAGGTCCGCATCGATCGCTGCCGCCATCGCGATGGCAGTCAGATCGGAACCACCACGGCCCAGCGTCGTGATCTTGCCGTCCGGGGTTTCACCCTGGAAACCCGCGAGGATGACGATGTTGTCATCGTTGAGCAACTCGTGAACGCCTTCGGGGGAAATATTCGAGATGCGGGCCTTGGTATGAACCCCGTCGGTCTTGATACCGGCCTGCGCCCCGGTCAGGGAAACCGCCTTGGCGCCCATCGCGTTCAGGGCCATGGCAGTCAGAGCAATGGTCGTCTGCTCCCCGGTCGAAAGCAGCACATCCATTTCCCGCTCGGTCGGATCGGCTTCACCGGTCACTTCGTTGGCCAGCTTGATGAGATTGTTGGTCACACCGGACATCGCGGAAACCACGGCCACCACCTGGTTCCCAGCCTCCTTGGTCGCGAGGATGCGACGAGCCACATTCAGGATGCGGTCGGGCGTACCGACGGACGTGCCGCCATATTTCTGGACGATTAGACTCACTCTTCGGTTGGTCTCGTGTTCGAGAGGGGAGACTTATGCCTCAGGATCGCCGTTTGTCCACCGCGTTTCGGGGTGCCGGCAATCCGGCACCAATCTCATCCCACCGAAGACCTGACCCAGTCGAGGTATCCGGGAGAACCTTTCTCCACCGGGATAGCGATCAACTCAGGCTCCTCATAGGGGTGATGCTCAGCCATCCAGGCCTCCAGGCGATTCCAGTTCGCGGCTGTCGTCTTGATCAGCCCGACCAGCTCCGAGTCCCGCTCCAACTTGCCTTTCCAGCAGTAGATGGACTCCGCGCCCGGCAGAATATTGACGCAGGCAGCCAGTTGCGATTCGACCAATTGTGTGCCAATTTGTCGCGCTACCTCAGCATTTGGAAAAGTGGTGATTGCCAGCCACACGGCATCCGCGTCGTTTTGTCTCTCTGTCATCTCGAAGCCCTGATTTTACCTACTCTACATGAATCCCGGGATCATCGACAAACTCATTGATCGTCTCGACAAACTCGAGCCGGAAGAGATTCAGCGTCTTGTCCTCAAGGCAGTGCAGGAAAAGGGCCTCCTCGAGAACGTGTTCGAAGTGCTCCGGGAAGGCGTCATCGTGACCGGCCCGCAAGGCTCCATTCACTACATCAATCAAGCCGCCTGCGACTTCTTTGGGCTCGAACACCGGGCCGCACTGCAGGAAAACGTCTCGGAATTGTTCCCCGGCATCGCCTGGGACGATGTCATCGCCACCGGTGGTGTGGTGAACCGGGACCTCGTCGTCCGCTACCCCGAACTGCGCTTTCTCAATTTCTACATCGCTCCACTGACTCCCGATGAAGACGAGGAGTCGGAAGTATCCGAGGCCGAAGAACTGGGCGGTTTTGTCATCATTCTCCGAGACAACACCCGCTCCCGCGAGCGGCAGATGAAAGAAATCGAATCGGAGAAAATCCAGGCGGTCCAAAGCCTGGCCGCCGGCGTGGCCCACGAGATTGGCAATCCGCTCAACTCCCTCAACATCCATCTCCAGGTTGCCGAGCGAAAAATCAAAAAGAACGCCGATCCCGAGCTCGCCGCCGAACTGCTTGAATCGATCGAGATTTCCCGCAGCGAAATCAAGCGCCTCGATTTTATCGTCGAGAAATTCCTCAGCGCGGTCCGCCCGACCCGCCCGAACCTGGAGACGACGGACATCAACGAACTCGTCAACGAGGCCATTAACTTCATCGGACCCGAAATTGCTGACCGGCGCATCGCCATGACGCTCGAACTCGATGAGGACTTGCCGCTTGTGAACGCCGACCGGGACCAGCTCAAGCAAGTCTTCTACAACCTGATCCGTAACAGCGCGCAGGCGATGGGCTCTGACGGGGAGCTCACGATCCGGACCGGCTTCGACGATGAAAACGTCTTTCTCAATTTCGTCGACAACGGCCCGGGAATTCCCGCTGACCAGGTCAGCCGCGTTTTTGACCCCTACTTCACCACCAAGAAAACCGGATCCGGTCTCGGCCTCATGATTGTCCGCCGCATCGTCCACGAACACGGAGGCGAAATCGAATTCGCCAGTCGCGAAGGCAAAGGCACCAAGGTCTCCGTTTATCTCCCCCGGGTTGAGAAATTGATGCGTTTCCTGCCGGAAAAATCTGAAGCCCCCTCCCCCGTCATCGACATCGACGTCACTTCCTGAAGCCATGGACTTTTTCGACAGCACCGTCCTCATCGTCGACGACGAAAAGAACACCCGCGACGGGCTCCGCCTTTCGCTGGAAGATGAATTCGATGTCTACGTTGCCGCCAACACGGCCGAAGCGAACGAGATCCTCAAAAACGAATCGGTCGACGTCATGGTTACCGACCTCCGCCTCGGCGGCGAAGACGGAATGGAGCTGATTTCAAAAACCCTGACACGCCCAAAACCGCCGGTCTGCATTCTCATGACCGCCTACGGCTCCGTCGACGTCGCCGTCGAAGCGATGAAGAAGGGCGCCTACGATTACGTCAGCAAACCGCTCAACATCGACGAGCTCGAAATCGTCATCAAACGGGCGATCCGCTCCCGCAGTGTTGAAGAGGAAAACCAGGCTCTCAAAGAGCAGGTCACCGATCGCTACGGGCTAGAGAATATTATCGGTCACTCCGCTGTGATGCAGCCTGTTTTCGAAACGATCAAACAGGTCGCCCCGACGCGGGCCACCGTCCTCATAGAAGGAGAAAGCGGAACCGGTAAGGAACTTGTCGGACGCGGCATTCACCATCTCAGTGGACGCCCCAAGTCTAAACTGGTCACGGTCCATTGCGCCGCATTGAGCGAACAGTTACTCGAGAGCGAACTCTTCGGCCACGAGCGCGGCTCCTTCACCGGCGCCAGTGAACGACGTATCGGTCGATTCGAGGAAGCCAACGGTGGCACTCTTTTTCTCGACGAAATTGGCGAGATCGATCTGAACACTCAGGTCAAGCTGCTCCGTGCCATCGGTGAACGCACCATCGAGCGCCTCGGCTCTAACAAGCCCATCAAAGTGGATGTCCGAGTCGTTGCTGCAACGAACAAGGATCTCAGCGAAATGGTCAAAGAGGGCACCTTCCGGGATGATCTCTTTTTCCGACTGAACGTGGTTACCATCGATATGCCGCCGCTGCGTGACCGCAAGGAAGACATCGTCCTGCTGGTCGAAGCCTTTCTCAAGGAGTTCACCGAGGAAAACAACAAGCCTGAGATGGAGCTGACCCAGGAAGCCATGCAGCTCCTTCTCGACTACGACTGGCCCGGCAACGTTCGGGAACTCCGCACCGCGATCGAACACGGCGTCGTCATGTCCAACGGATCGAAGATTGGCGTGCGCCATCTCCCTCCGTTCCTGAGCGACAACTCCCATAGCGGATTCCATTCGTCAGACGCTTCCTCCGCGCCGGATCCGGCTCCTGTTCTCAATGACGAGGATCTCAATCTCGCCCGGGTCGAAGAAAGGATGATTCGCCTCGCCCTCGAGCGCACCAAGGACAACCGGACCGAAGCCGCCCAGCTGCTCGGCATCTCCCGCCGCACCATGCAGCGCAAGCTGAAGGAAATGGGACTGATTGAAGGGTAACCCCTCCATCCTATATGCGATAAAGCTCGCAAATAAGAATTTACCACGTGGCGCAATGAAGACGCGTTACAGCACCCAAGGGGCGACAGGTGCTCAGACCAGGTCCACGATCGAACCGAAATCCGCGTCAAAGAGGCGCTTGTAGGTCCGCGTGGCGATGCCATCGGTCATTTTCGCCACTACGTCGCAAATCACCCGGGCCCTCGCGGTTTCATCGGGCTGATCACGCAGCAGTCGCTCTTCGTCGTCCGATAGCAGCTTGAAGCGCGGTTGATCACTGGTGACGTATTGCTCAACGAAGACTTCGAACAAGCGTGTCAGGATGAAGTCCGACTTTCGGTCCAGTTGTTGCAACTGCTGACTGCGAAATACGAGGTCGAGGGAAATCGCCTTATAGAGCGAGCAAGCTTTCTCTATTTCCGAATCGATCACCACCCGGTAGCGATGACGGTTAGTGGAGTCACTGAGGAAACCTGACACTTCCTCAAGGCTGGCCCCCGCGATGAAAGCCCCTATCTTTTTCCCGATAGTGGGTTCGACCCGGTTTTTTCGAATCGCTTTGAGAAGTTCCTTCACCTGGGCCTCTTGGTCGGAATCGAGCTCTCGCCCTTCCGCCCAGCGCTCAATCTTCTCCACGGTGATAAATCCGGCGTGAATCCCGTCGGCGATGTCGTTGAGCGAGTAGGCGGTGTCATCCGCCCAGTCCATGACCTGGCATTCCACTGAGCGAAAACCGTTCCTTGTCTTCCCGGCGGGAAGCGATTCCGGAAATGCCGTCCCGTCAGTGACGAAGTCCAGCGCTTCTCCCTGCTCACGGTAGAGAAAGTGATTCTTCTGGTCGGCGACTTCGCCGTAGAGCGTCTTGTATTTCAGGACTCCGTCGAGAAATCCCCGGGTAGGATTCATGCCCCGATCCGGACCGAAAAGGATGCTCGTCAGGATTCGCAACGTTTGAGCATTCCCTTCAAACCCTCCGTAGGGAGCCATGAGTCGGTGCAGGGTCCTTTCACCGGTGTGGCCAAAGGGCGGATGACCGATGTCATGTGCCAGGCAGGATGCTTCGACGAGATCGGCATCGATCCCGAAACCCGGCTTCAACAGCGGCGAAGTCTGATTGAGACGGTTGCAGATACTGCGACCAATCTGGGCCACTTCGATGGAATGAGTCAGCCGCGTCCGGTAAAAATCGTACTCCCCGCTGAAAAACACCTGGGTTTTGCTCTGAAGCCGCCGAAATGCCGAGGTGTGAATGATCCGGTCCCGGTCCACTTGGAAACCAGTCCGGTATTCCCCGTCGTTGGCCGGCAATTCCCCGTCAATCCGGTCAAAATCGAAGGGCTGGTAGAAGGTGTTTTCCATGGTCAGGGCGCCAAATCCTAGCCTCCGGATCCATCCGGAAAAAGCGGCGATTTATAATTTTTCTAAATCTAACCATTTTTAAACTTGTAAAAATTATGAAAAATATGTAAATTCACGCGAAACTAGGCCTAGAGAGGGCTTAGATACCGATGGCAGAGCGCTATAACATTAAAGGTAGAATCGGACGCGGTGGCGTGGGAGCCGTCTATGAGGCGTTCGATGAACGTCTCGAACGAGACGTCGCGATCAAACGCCTACTCCCTCTCGAAGAGACCAAACTCAACGAACCCTCAGACTCCCTGCGAACCGAGGCACGCGCTCTTGCCAAGTTTCAGCACCCGAACGTGGTCTCCATCTACGAATTCTCTGAAGACGAAGAAGGCCCCTACGTCGTTTTCGAACTGGTCCGCGGTGATACCTTGAAAGCGGTCGCAGAACGCGTCGCCTTCTCTGCTGAAGATTTCGAATCCATGGTCGAGCAGACTCTCGACCCGCTCATGTGCGCCCAGGAGCTCAATTTGCTCCATCGCGACATCAAGCCCAGCAATATCATGCTGACCTGGCTGCCGTCAGACCGCTTCCAGATCAAGATCCTCGACTTTGGCCTCGCCAAGTTCAGCCAGGCCCCCTCCCTCCAGACCCTCGACCAGAGCGGTTCATTCCTCGGTTCAATCGACTACATCGCTCCCGAGCAGATCGAAGTTCAGCCTCTCGACCAACGCACCGACCTCTATTCGCTCGGCTGCGTTTACTACTACTCTCTCACTCAGCGGGCGCCCTTCTCCGGCAATTCTGTTGCCGAGACGATGACCAATCACCTGATGCACAAGGTGATCCCGATCTCCCAGCTTCGCCCCGATCTCCCGGCCCCGATCGCTGACTGGGTCATGAAGCTCATTTCCCGCGAGCCTAACGATCGCCCGGATCACGCCGAAGACGCGTTCCGCCTCTTCCGTGAAGCGCGAAAAAAGGGAATTGCAGCTCACCACGAAAAGCCTGAGCCGAAACCTGCCGCGGAAGCGCCGTTTACTCCCTTCGATACGAACGAGGCCCCGCCTATTCCACTCGATACGATCAGGCATCGTATTTCCCACCCTCCGGAGACTACCTCTCAACCAACGAGCCCTGCATCGACTCAAACTTCGCCGACCTCTTCGCAGCGAAGGATCCTGACCTCACCCGGTCCGGTTCAACATACCGGAACCAACCCGACCCGCGCGCATACCGGCGCGACTCGCGCCAATACCGCCCCCCGCTCCAGCGACAGCACCTCTCCAACAGCTTCCACCTCGCCGACCTCACGCTACGAAGTGGCCAAGACCGATCGTTGGCGTCAGTCTGTTCTCGCGAGCATGGTTCTCAGCAGCATCGCAGTCGGAGCTTTCACGCTTTATTCACTTCAGCCTTCCCGCCAGGGAGTGTATATCCCCACCCCGATCAAGACGCCCCGTGCCAAAAACGGCTCACCCAACGCTTCGCCTCCGCCGGCCACCCCGCTGATCAACACACCCCTTCCGCTGTTCAACAACCAATATCCCCGGCCGTCCAGCAACCTGATGCCTCCGATTCGCGAAGGCATGGTCTCATACTTCTCGTCACTGGAAAGTGTTGTCAGTCGAAACGGTAACCGCCTCACCGAGAACAATATTTTCGTGGGTGCGATGCAGAACCTCGCTCCCGCCGTTTCGCCTGAGCACCTCCTCATTGCAACGAATAGAAACGGTCGCTACCCGCGACTCATGGTCGGATCCGATGACTACCGCGAAGTCACCTTTACACCGGGTATGGCTCTCGCCACCGATTCAGAGGCCGTAAGAAACGATGTCATTGTTAGTGACCAGTTCGCTATCGCCTTCCGCGTTGACGTCAGCCCGACTGCCTTTGGAGACATCGCCAAGCTGACTTTTCTCGGCTCCGGCGGAGAGTCTGACTCCTCCCGCCTCTCGCTCATTCGCAACAAGGATAAGTTCATCTGGCAGGGGGAGAAATACGGGAAAAAGCGCACCGTTGAACTCAGTGTCCCCTCACAAGGTGTTAGCGCCCTGGTCATGCAATGGGACGGCAAGACCGGAAAGCATGAATTCTCCGTCCGCCATCAAAACGAACAGACCCTGACCAGTGAGAAGGTCAATACCGGCTTCCGCGGACGGCAGACCCTTGCCGGCTATGAGCTGGGCTACCTCAACGTTCCCAAGACCACGACCAATCTTTCCAAGAAGGTGATCCGCATCGGAGACGTCGTCATCTACCGCCGCACGCTCGACGAAGACGCCCGCGAGTCCCTGCTCGATTTCCTTCTCAAGGACATCTAAGGGGCTCCCATCACAACCGCACGAAGACTCGCCTGAGGTTTTCGTTTGCGGAATCCAAAGCATTCGTGTTTGAGTGCCTGCGTCCACACGTCAGACACTCATGCCCTTCCAACCGCTACCGGACAAAGGTCCCGAGAAGCCGAACCCCTCTGACTTCGGCCTCTTTATCGTGAGATTTATCTCATCCGGCGCGTTTGTTTACTACCAGCTGATGGGACAGCTGAGGCTAGGCAAACTTTTCATCTGGGAAAAGGAAGACTGGGAACTCATCAAAGAGATCGAAGCCCTCGGGCTGCCTATGCCTGCCGTGATCGGCGTCACTTTCGTACTGCTCCTCACGACAGCCCTGATCGGTATTACCGTCGGCATCTTTACCCGCATTAATGCCGCCATTCTCTTCGCTCTCACCGCCTTCGCCCTGATCGGACCGCTTCAGCTTTCACCAAGCCTGAACCCGCAGTCACTGGTTCTTTATCTCGCCTTGTTCCTGGCTCTTGTCTGTGGCGGAGCCGGTCGCGTCTCGCTCGACTATCTGCTGACGCGAAAGAAAACGGAGAAAAAGTAGTTCGGAACTCGAAACTACTTCGGGAAAACTCCCGGAAATTCCTCTTGAAAGAGAGGACCGGAGCCTCCTATGTCCCGAATGCCTTCTTTTGAAGAATTGGGACTCTCCGGACCGGTGCTGCGCGCAGTGACACGGGCCGGCTACAACGAACCCACCCAGATCCAGGCCCAGGCCATTCCGGAAGCCCTCCAGGGCAAGGATATCGTGGGCGCGTCCCAGACAGGAACCGGTAAGACCGCCGCCTTCTCTCTCCCCATCGTGTGCAAGATGGGACCGGCCACCAAGCCACAGTGCCTCGTCCTCGAACCGACCCGCGAACTCGCCGCCCAGGTGGAGGACCAGATGAATCTTTTCTCCTACTACAAGCCACTCAACGTCATGCTCCTTCACGGTGGTGTGGGCTACGGTCACCAGATCGAAGCGCTCGAGAACAAGCCTGACGTCGTCATCGCCACTCCGGGTCGTCTCCTCGACCACATGGAAAAAGGCAACATCGATCTCAGTGGCGTGCAGTTTCTCGTCCTCGACGAAGTCGACCGAATGCTCGACATGGGCTTCCTTCCTGACGTGAAGCGCATCCTCGACCAGTGTCCCAAGGAACGTCAGACCCTTTTCTTTTCCGCCACCATGCCCGGCGCGATTCAGACCCTGGCGCAGTGGGCTCTGAAGGATCCAGTAGAAGTTGAAGTCGGCGGACGCCGTACTCCCGCCGAAACCGTCACTCACGCCTTCTATCCCGTCGGCATGGATCAGCGCGACGATCTCATCCTCGCACTCATTCAGAAGACCGGTTACGAGAGCATGATGATTTTCACCCGGACTAAGAAGGAAGCTGATTCCCTTCTCGTCCGGATCAAAGAAATCGAAGGTACAAATCCCACCGCCCTGCACTCCGACATCAAGCAGAGCGATCGCACCAAAGCCCTCCAGGGATTTCGTGACGGCACCTTCAACATCATTGTCGCTACCGACATCGCCGCCCGCGGCCTCGACATTTCCGGCGTGACCCACGTCATCAATTACCGCGTGCCGGAGAATCCGGAAGACTACGTCCACCGCATCGGCCGAACCGGTCGTGCCCAGCAGGAAGGTGATGCTTTCACCATCCTCACCGCCGACGAGCTTGAAAATGCGGCTGCAGTCGAACACTTCATTGAACAGAAGATCGAGCGCAAGAAGCTCGAAGGTTTCGATTACGCTTACACCGCGTTGCTGGAGGAGAATCCTCAGCCTGTGCGCAAGCGCCGCCCGGCGCCCAAGCGGAGACGCTAGTTTTTGTCCCCGCCCGTTCTCAGCAAATATTAATGCTAGGCAAACCGAACTGAGACCCACATGATGGTCTCAGTTCGCGTATGACCGTTGAAATCGCAGCCGTACTCCTGATCCTGGTAGTCGCGCTCGTTCTCTTCGTTACCGAAAAGCTGCGCATGGATGTCGTGGCGCTGCTCGTGCTCAGTGCCTTGGCACTCAGTGGACTCGTCTCGGTCAAGGGAGCGCTCGAGGGCTTCAGCAATCCAGCCGTCGTCACCGTCTGGTCCATGTTCATCCTCAGTGCCGGCCTGAGCGCTACCGGGGTTGCCGACATCATTGGAGCCCAGGTCCTCAAGATCGCGGGTAAGAGCGAGCCCCGCATCATCATCGTGATCATGATCACTACCGGGGTGATGTCGGCCTTCATGAACAACATCGGGGTCGCTGCCCTGATGCTCCCGGTCGTGATGGACATCGCGCGACGAACCGAAACCTCCCCGTCCCGCCTCCTCATGCCGATGGCCTACGGTTCACTGCTCGGCGGCCTCACCACTTCAGTCGGCACACCGCCTAACCTTGTCGCTTCTCAAGCACTGGAACAAGCGGGTCACGAAGGTTTCGACCTCTTCACCTTCACCCCGATCGGCTTGCCCGCCCTCATCCTCGGGGCTCTTTTCGTGGCCTTCATCGGACGACATATCCTCCCCAAGAAAATGCCCGAGGGCTTCCTCTCCTCGCAGAAGGAAGCCGGCGAGGAATTTCAGTTCTCCCACGATCTCGACAATCACCGCTTCCGTCTGCGGCTCTCCGACGAGTCGCCACTCCACGGACAGGAACTGGTTCAATCCGGACTTGGTCCCATTCTCGGTCTTCATGTCAGCTCGGTGGAAAGAAATGGACAGAACTACCCGGACATTGGCGGCGACTTCGTCCTGCAATCCGGCGACATTCTCGACGTTCAGGGTCATGTCGATGACTTTCGAGAGTTCCTCCAGTGGCAGACTTCAGAGATGGCCTCGGGCCCTGAGATCGCTGAGCTGCTCTCTATCAAACATCTCATCCTCCTGTCTGCCACAGTCAGGACGGGCGCCGAAATAGATGGACTGACCGTAGCTGAGTCTGACTTTACCCGCCGATTTCAGGGGCACATCATCACCATTCGCCGGGGCGACAAAATCACGCGGACGGACCCTGCCGAATTCAAGCTTCAGGCCGGCGATGCCATCCAGATCGAAATCAAGCAAGAGAATCTCAGCGCCGTCACCGACTCCCCTGAATTCTCAGAGGTTCAGATTATCAGCGAGGAAAGCCTCAGCCAGATTTACCGCGACACCGACTCCCTACTCGAACTCGATATCCCGGCTGAGTCTCACCTCGTAGGACTGACCGTCGAAGAAAGCAGCATCGGCGATTCCCTGAAGATGCGCATCATTGCCATCGGTAGAAAAACCGGTTCCGTCTATTTGCCCGAAGCAGGAGAAACCTTCCAGCCCGGAGATAAACTGCTCGTTCATGGTGGGCGCAGTGCCTTTCAGATCATGAAAGGCCTGCAATCCCTTGAACTGATCAAAATGGAATCCCTGCAATCGCCGACGCCCACCCCGGAAACGGGCTTCATCGAGGTCACTCTTGCCCCCGGAAGCTCCATGGTTCGTAAATCGCTACGGGAACTGGACTTCCGGGTCCGCTACGGACTGCAGGTTCTGTCGATCTGGAGAAAAGGGAAATCCTACGGTTCATACCTTCGAAACTTCCGACTCCAGTTCGGCGACGCGATGCTTTTGTCAGGGCCCCGCGATAAGCTGGAAGCGTTGGCGGGGAGCAAAGATCTGCTCATTCTCTCCAGCGCCGCCTACCACTCCCGCGAAGACATCTCTCCTCTGCGGGCCACCGTTTCTGCACTGATCATGGCAGCCGTCGTCGGGACCGTTCTCGCCGGGCTGTTCCCCATTGCCATTGCTGCCATAGCCGGGGCCACTCTCATGATCGTGACCCGCTGCCTCAAAATCGAGGAAGCCTACGAAGCGATCGAATGGAAATCCGTCTTTCTGATCGCCTGCATGATTCCTCTCGGAACTGCTATGAGCGAAACCGGCGCCGCTGCCTGGCTGGCCGAGGGTGTCGCTGCGGCAGCGAGGCCGTTCGGTGCCTGGGGCCTCATCACTGCGATTTATCTGCTCACCGCACTCGCCACCACCATCGTCCCGACGGCCGCCCTTGTTCTTATCATGGCCCACATCGGAATGGACGCCGCAGCCGCCATGGACATGCCGCCCCAGATGATCGTCATGGCCGTGGCCATGGCTGCTTCCGCCAGCTTCACGAGCCCGATCTCACACCCCGCCAACGTGCTCGTGATGGGTCCGGGCGGTTACCGCTTCGTGGATTATGTGAAGATGGGACTGTTGCTCGCCCTGGTCGTGATGGTGACCGTGCTGCCGATGATTGCGTGGCGGTATGGGTGAAGTGGACTCCCGCTTCCTTGACCCGATTTCACACAGAATTCGTTTTCCTTTCAAATTCTCTTCATAGGAGCAGGCCACAGTGCTGGCATGGAAATCGAAAACTGGATACGTCATTTTGAAAGGAACCGGGAAAACCGGGCGGAACCACGCTGGAAAGCTCCCATCGAACTGGAAAGAAATCCCAGCGGGCTGAAGGCGCTCATCAGATCACTCGAACAATTCCAACTCGGGGATGGAGGCGGACCCGGATATCTGATCGCGTGGAACCTGGACCGGTATTTCGAGAAATATCCGGACATGAAACCTCTCATTTATCTCTGGTTTGCTGAAGAGCAGGAACACTCCCGACTCCTTGGCGAGGCCGTCAAACGCTTCGGCGGCCGACGCATCGAACGTCATTGGAGTTTCACTGCCTTCTGCCTCGTACGAAAGCTCTTTGGTGTGCGCTTTGAATTCAACGCCCTCCTCCTCACTGAAATCGTGAGCAACAATTACTACAAAATGCTGCGCAAGTACAGCGGCGATCCCGCCCTGCGTCAGATGTGCGATTTGATCATCCGGGATGAAACCGGACACATTGCCTTTCACCGTGCCCGGCTGGCCTTCGGTCTCGACGGGCATCGTGGACTCGGCGCGCGATGGTCGACCACGATGCGCCTGCTCGCTCTTGCTGCCGGAACCATGCTTTGGATCAACCACCGTCCCGCCCTGAAGCAGTTCGGAGCCACCACCTCAGAGTTCTATATCCGATTCTTCGACGAGACCGAAAAATTCATCTCCAAGACCCGGAAACTGCAAATTGAAGGTCCCCGTCGCTCATCCAGCAGCATTGAAACCCGCGCGCTAAATGCGGAGTTGTTGAAGTGATGGGTCGATCGCTTCGTCGGTTCAAGTCCGGTGGGGACTTTGGGAAAATAAGAAAGCCAACTGTCGGATTAAGCGGTCGTTGCACTCCCTCTTGTGCGGGGTCCAGCGCGTTGCGCTGATTTTGTGAACCGCTTCGCGGTCAGGAGCACGCGAACCGACGACCGGCTGATTACAAATCAGCTGCTCCCTCCTGCAATACTTGAAAATTCCTGATTCTTCGGCGATTTTTCAGTTAAATTCTAGCCAGTTCGTATTAATTCGGCGTTAAAAACCGTTATAAAACAGTTATACCGATAGAACTTGCTTACCAAGGGAGCGATTGTCCCGGCTTCCAGCCAGCTCCCTTCAGGCACTGAGGTCGCTTGAGACCCGCCACTTCCTCAAGATGAAAACTCGAAAATTCGTCAGGTATCAATTCTCCGTCGATAACCCGAGCACGCCACGAGCCTCTACATGGAACTCCTGTCCGGCAAGCTCTCAGGCCAAGAGCACCTGACCCATCGAACACGGGATGCTCACTTTTTAGATGTTCACGGTCACAAGCATTAGAAATCTCGGAACAAACAACTCTGCATCCATTGAGTGCTGACAAATAGAGATAACCTGGTCTTGGGTGGCTATGCTGGTTATTGGTTCCAACCGAAATAAAGAGCCTCTCGGCCGAAATGGCAGATACCGCAGCTCGAAACTCGTCTCTCCTAATCAGCCTCTTCTTCTTCCTGCCCAGATCCTGAGGGGCACCGTGATGTGGGCCGATCATTAGCTCTGGGCTACTTCCATTCAGTTTCTCTGCAACCTTCGTGCAAGTTAGATCACCCGGCCAAACGCAAAGCAAGTCTCCATTGCTCTCAAGAACAATTAGGCCGCTCGTGTTGTTTGGGTTCGATGCCCTTTGATTGTCTGTGAATCTTGGAAAGATGACTCTGAGAACTAGCCCCTTCTCCTCATCCTGCCAAATCGTCATGCCTGCCAGCAAACATTCTACATCAGTTCCTTCATGCTCTTCTGCCTTAATGACTCGTCGGAGTAGCTTTTTGTATTTCGAATCCGTTCTTCTGCGATCTTGCAGCATTAGAATTTTCTCCACTCTTCCGGAATGATTATCGAGAATGGAAGGAAGCGCACCTACGTGATCCGCGTCATTGTGCGTGAGAACGATTGCAGCGATCTGCGGAGAAGGATGTCTATCCACAAGCCAGTCAACAACAGGACTTCCTCGACTACCAACATCAATGAGAATTAGGCGGTCATCCGGAAGCTTCAAGACAGAGCAATCCCC
>JABSSQ010000228.1 GCA_013213905.1 Verrucomicrobiales bacterium
GGGTAAACTTTCGAATCACCAAAGTCAATCGATCGCACGCGGGATCGGGCTTGTCCTTCGCTAGCTTGTTCGGCTTTCGAGCAAGAATTGGGTCTAGCATCAAGGAATGAAATCGTTTCGTTAGTAAAGAAGCCGTCAATCAGTGCAATACGTTCAAAGACAGGTATCAAGAGGATCGAAATCTCCTCTTGGACGAAAACTATGCGCCTACTTGGGAAGTGCGAACGCGGCGGATGGAGAACCAATCCCGAATTTCTCGCCTTGGCGTATTTGAGGCCCACAAAGAAGAGGACTGCGCAGAAGCAAACCAAGCCAAAAATTGCCATTCCAGAAATTGATGAACTGCTTGCGTGTTTCATCTTAAAGCCGAACAGTATTATTCACGGACGGTTCCTTTTTACGGTACAACTGGACATGTCCACTTTTGTCTGCAGCTCCGCGTTGGCCCGTTCATCCCTACACTGAAACATCTTTTGCCGGAGCAAAAGAAAAAACAAGGTTAGTTGATGTAGGTTTGGTGTTCGACTTTGGAGCTTAAGCCAAGACGATTTGTTCTCCGGCTTGATCGAGTTGATCGAGTTAAAAGAGAGTCAGGGAATGGTTTCCCCTACCCCATCACTTCGTACTGACTGACAAAACTCTGCCACTGCATCGGACGCATCGCGTAGACGCCCTGGCAATGCCGCCCGACGCCGGGATCGAAAATCTCCCATCCGAACTCGGAGGTGCGGCGGCCGTAATCAAGACGGTAAATCCAGTTCCCGAACTCATCCTTACGCCAGAGGTCGGGATCGTTGCCCGGAACCACTTCGGCAAATTCCCAGACATTGCGGATCACATCGCGGTCGTATCCGGAGGACAATCCCGGCAGTTTGGATGCTGCCGAGTCAGTCGCCTCGCTCACCTCGCTCACCTCACTCACCTCACTAACACGCGGGTCGTTGAGTCCGGGAACGGGATAGTGATAGCCGTCAGGAGAGAGAGTACCGTTATCCTGTTCCGCTGGACCTTCTCCCTGATCTCCCTGATCTCCCTGATCTCCCTGATCTCCCTGATCTCCCTGATCAGCTGGATCGAACGCTTCAGAAGAACCCGCCTGAAGCACAACCCCATCGCGGTCGACCTGTCGACCTCCCGCATGGTCAGCCAGACAGGTGTCGCCCGCCCGGCTCGAATCGCTCGTTCCATCCAATGCGTCCCACCAATTCGGGAATACCTCTTCGCTGTTGTCGTAAAACATGAGAACTGAAAGTTTGAACAGTAAATCAGTTTACGCGGGTTTTGAGGAATGAAAAGCCGGAAATGTGATTTTTTGAACAGTAGGTTGAGAAACTCTTGCTCCTGCTCTTAATCATGATCTTGCTCTTCCCAAATGAGGGGCGCTCTACGATCTAGCGAAGATACTTGGAAGAACCTGACAGCTCCCCCCTTCTCCCGGTCGACCGCCGGGATCAGGAGCAAGATTAAGATCAAGAGCAAGAGTGAGCGCCTCAGGCGCTCTACGCGTGGTATTCCTGCAGCGCGACCACGCTGAGATCGGCGGCCTTGAGCGACTTGATCGAGCGAATCGCGGCCTCGGCACCACGCATTGTGGTGATGATCGGTACACGGTTGGCGAGCGCACCACTGCGGATCCGCACCTCGTCGCGACGCGGGACGCGTCCGCTCGGGGTGTTGATGACCATAGCGATCTCACCGTTCTTGATCATGTCGAGCACGTTGGGACGACCTTCGGCCAGCTTGTGAAGCGTGTTCACCTTGATGCCGGCTTCCTCAAAGGTACGGGCGGTGCCGGAGGTTGAGTAAATCTCAAAGCCGAGCTCCTCGAATTCCTTGGCCAGCGGTATGGAAGCCTCCTTGTCGCGGTCTTTCACGCTGAAGAAAATCTTACCCTCCAGCGGCAGCTGGGAAGAGGCGGCCATCTGCGACTTGGCGTAAGCCATGCCGAGGTCGGCGTCGATACCCATGACTTCTCCGGTGGACTTCATTTCCGGCCCCAGGCTGATGTCGATGCCGGGGAACTTGGAGAACGGGAAGACCGCTTCCTTGACGGAGTAGTGCTCCGGAGTGATCGACTCGGTGAAGCCGAGGTCGACGAGCTTCTCACCGGCCATGACCTTGGCGGCCAGCTTGGCGAGCGGCGTGCCAATCGCCTTGGAAACAAACGGCACGGTCCGTGAGGCGCGAGGGTTCACCTCGATGACGTAGAGTTCGTCGTCTTTGACGGCGAACTGGATGTTCATGAGGCCGCGCACTTTGAGTTCCACGGCGAGGTTCTTAGCCGCGTCGGAAATCTGGCCCCGCATGTCGTCGCTGAGCGAGAAGGTCGGGATGACACAGGCACTGTCGCCGGAGTGAATGCCGGCTTCTTCGATGTGCTCCATGATAGCGCCGACCACGGTGGTCTCGCCGTCGGAGATACAGTCCACATCCACCTCGATCGCATCTTCGAGGAAACGGTCGACGAGCACCGGGCGCTCGGGACTGACGTCGACCGCGTTCTGCATGTAAGTCTTCAGCTCGTCGTCGTTGTAGACGATCATCATGGCGCGGCCACCGAGCACGAAGGACGGGCGGACCAGCACGGGGTAACCGATGCGTCCGGCGATCTCGACAGCTTCGTCAGGAGAAACAGCGGTGCCGGCCGGTGCCTGCTGCAGCCCAAGCTTGTCGAGCAGAGCGGAGAAGAACTTCCGGTCCTCGGCGAGCTCGATGCTCTCGGGCGAGGTTCCGATGATGTTACAACCGTGACGTTTGAGGTCAGCGGCGAGGTTGAGCGGCGTCTGGCCACCGAACTGGACGATGACGCCCCAGCACTCTTCCTGCTCGTAGATGTTGAGCACGTCCTCGAGCGTGAGCGGCTCGAAGTAAAGCTTGTCGCTGGTGTCGTAGTCA
>JABSSQ010000229.1 GCA_013213905.1 Verrucomicrobiales bacterium
GTTCGGGAAGGTGTTGATCGCCGGTTTCCTGCTCAACCTGATTCTCGACCCCTGGTTTCTCTACGGCGGTTTTGGCCTGCCGGCGATGGGGGTACCAGGAATTGCGTGGGCCACCGTGTTGATTCAGGCCTTAGGAGGAAGCTTCCTTTTCTCCGTAGTGGTGAAACGTGGCTATGTCGATCTCGGTGCGCTCTTCAAGCAGCGGCCCAAACCTAAGATCTACGGCGAAATCTTGAGGCAGGGGATTCCGACGAGCTTCAACATGATGTCGATTGCGCTCGGGTTTTTCGTCACGACTTATTTCCTGAAGTTCTATGGCGAAGTGTCAGTGGCAGCGTTTGGCGTCGGCACTCGGATCGAGCAGATTGCGCTGCTCCCTGCGATTGGATTGGGGACCGCTATTGTCTCCGTCGTCGGGCAGAACAACGGCGCAGGACGAATGGACCGGGTCAGCGAATGCATAAGACTTTGCGTCAAATACGGCCTGTTCCTGATTCTGGGCTCGTCCGTGCTGATCTATGTGTTCGCTACGCCTCTGGTGCGCGTGTTTACCAGTGATGAGGAAGTGATCGCGGTGGGGGCGAATTACACGAGGATCATGGCGTTTATCCAGTGGGCCTATGTGATGGGATTCATCTTCATCGGATTCCTCCAGGCGATCAAACGGCCCATGTATGGGTTCTTTGAGGCTGTGATTCGCAAGATTGTCCTGCCGATCGGGGGCTTTTACCTCGCCGTCAAAGTCATGGAGGTCGACCTGAATGGCTTTTGGTTCAGCATGGTGGCGATCAATGTGGCCATGACGGTGGTCACCATCGTGTATGCCCAAATGGTGTTGAGAAAGATGACTCACGGCTCTGCATCGGCGGAATAGGGGATGCAAAGGTGGCGTTTGAAAGCCGGACGCTCTGAGCTATGATACCCTCCTTCTGCCGGGGAGCGTATTCTCCGGGGAAGAGTGGCCCGACATGAGCACGCAGACACAAGAATTACCAGACTTCGAGGAGATTGCCGAAACCATGGGCTATCTGCCCGATCTGGATGCGAAATACCAGTTTCTCATCGATTTGAGCAAGCGCTTGCCGCCGATTCACGAAGACGAGGAAACTGACGACTACCGCGTCTGGGGCTGCCAGTCTTCGGTTTGGATTGTGCCCTTTGAAGATGAAGCGAAGCCCGGCGTGCTCAATTTCCGCGGCAAGAGCGATTCCGTGCTCGTCAGCGGCATCATTGCGACGGCGCTGGCGCTTTATTCCGGTCACACCGCCGAGGAAATTCTCACGATCGATGGACCGGCCGAGATGAAGAAACTGGACCTCGAGTCCCACCTCAGCCCGACCCGGCGCAACGGGCTCATGGGCATGATCGAGCGGATCCGCGAGTATGCGGCCGCGACACTCGGGTAGAGGCAGGTGAGCGCCGAAGGCGTGGAGGGCTGCGCTCCAGCGCAGCCGCTGATGTGAGCGGTCATATCGGGTTACATCATTCTTACCTTCGTTTGCGCCATAGGAGCGCAATTTACAGCTAACGGTTTCTCCGCTTTCATTGGGGGCATGATTGAACGGATCTCCCGACGACTCAGTTTGAAGTTTTTCTCCGTGGCCGCTCTGCTCGGCCTTGTTGGCAAGCGGCCCGCCTTGGCCCAGGGCAAGAAGGCGAAATTGAAACGCCTCGATCGCTGGGACAAAACTCACGATCGCATCTTTCTGGGCGGCGATTTCTGGGCCAATCCCATGGAAGACTGGCAGATCAAGGATGGCTGGGCCTCATGCACCACGGATTCGGCCAATCGCAGTATTCATTCGCTGACACATCAAATCGCCGAGCCGGGCAAAGGTTTTGCCCTGTCGATCAAAGTGGGGCGCAGCCGCACCACTGAGGAGGACGGTGGCGCCGGTTTCCGCCTTGGGGTGAAAAGCGACATCAACGAAGTGAAGAGCAACGTCTTTGCCGGAGGCGGTGTGGACGCTGGTCTCGTTGGCCAGGAGTTGTTTATCGGTAAGAAGAAGGCCAAACTCACCGGCGCACTGGATGGCGATGTGGTGATCCTCGAACTCAAAGGCGCGGCTTCCGGCGATCAGGTGGAACTCACGCTCACAGCTAAGTCCTGGGATGGCGCCGAGGAACTGGGCAAGGTGACGGCGAAGGCCGGGGCCGACAGTCTCATTGGAAACATCGCATTGGTCAGTCAGTACAGCGGAGCCAAGGGCCGCACCGAAGGCGTGCACGGTCACCGGTTTACCGAGTGGCGCGCCGGCGGCGATGCCTTCACCGTGAAGCCGGAGCAAGCCTTCGGTCCGATTCTCTGGTCCATGTATACCTTGAGTGATTCCCGCGGCGATGAGGGCTTCGTCATGAAGATTTCAGCGCTGCTCGGGCCCGTGGGTGAAAAAGACAACCGCGAGGTGGATCTCGAAGTGCAGCGCGATGGCCAGTGGGAATCACTGGGCAGCGAAACGCTTGATCCTGCGGCCTGGGTTTCTACCTGGCGCCTTCCGAACTGGGACGAGGAAGTGGACACACCGTTCCGTCTCGTCTACCGCGAGCAGCTCAAGGACGGCAGCGAAGTGCCGGCAGAGTGGACCGGTAAAATTCGCCAGAACCCGGTCGGTCGCCCTGTTCGCATCGGCGGGTTGACCTGTCAGAAAGACTACGCGTTCCCTTACGAGCCGGTAGCCGACAACCTGGTTAAGCTCGACCCCGATCTTCTTTTCTTTTCGGGTGACCAGCTCTACGAAAGCCATGGCGGCTTTGGCATCATTCGTGATCAGGAGGGTCCTGCCATTCTCAACTACCTGCGTAAGTTCTACATGCATGGCTGGGCCTTTGGTGACGCCATGCGCAACGCTCCGACGATCTGCGTGACGGATGACCACGACGTCTTTCACGGCAACATCTGGGGTGATGGCGGCGCTGCCTTCGATACCGAGACTCCCGGAGTCTCCAAGGCCGGCTACCGACAGCCGCCCGGTATGGTCAACGTGGTCCACACGACGCACGCGAGTCACCACCCTGACCTCTACGATGACACGCCGATGAAGCAGGATATCAGCGTTTACTACGGCGACATGGTCTACGGAGGTGTCAGCTTTGCCATCCTGGGAGACCGGATGTGGAAGAGTGGACCGGAGCGTGTCGACACCGGCACTGGTCGTGCTGATCACGTCTATGATCCGACTTGGGACACTGCAGCTCTCGACGTGCCCGGCCTCGAGTTGCTCGGAGAACGGCAGGAGAAGTTCCTCGAAGAATGGGGCGACGACTGGCGTGGTCACAGCATGAAAGTCCTCTTGAGCCAGACGCTTTTTGTGAACGCCGCCACTCACCACGGGAAATACGACGGTTACATCAAGGCCGACCTCGATTCAGGTGGCTGGCCGCAGACGGCGCGCAACCGGGCCGTGGACATCATCCGCAAGTCGAAAGCCCTTCACATTAACGGTGACCAGCACCTCACCACGATGACGCAGTATGGCTCGGCCCAACAGCGCGACGCGAACTGGTCTTTCTGCACGCCGGCAATTGCAGCGGGTTACCCTCGCTGGTGGCGTCCCGACGAAGTCGAAGGTATGAGCCACCAGAACCGTCCTTCCCATGGTCGCGAACACACCGGTGAGTATCTCGATGGATTCGGCAACAAGGTTTACGTCTACGCCGTCGGCAATCCCGAGGTGGGAAGCGAGAAACATCGCTACGATCTCGCTCACCAGAAAGCGAGTGGGTTCGGTCTCATTACGGTGGATACGGAAGAGAAAACTTACCTCTGCGAGAGCTTCAAGTTTCTCGTCGATGCCACCGATGGCAATCCTGACAACCAGCACCCCGGTTGGCCGGTCACGATCCACATGGATGAAAACGGGGGTGAGAACCGTTTGGAAGTCTAGAGCTTTCAGAATCTCGTCGTTTCAGTATTTCTGTTTTCTCAAGCCTGACAGTATTTTGACAACTTCAGGGTTGGGTGATTGGCGAGGGTAGTAGTAAGTTAGAGCATGAAAAAATCCCTCCTTATTTTACTCGTCGCCTCTCTTGCCATGGCAGCCAACTCCGCTCCTGAGCATCCGGAACTTAAGGCGTTCCCTGAAGCCGATGAGGGACAGGTTCGTCATGTTATTGTCCTTCCTGAGAAGACTCGTGAGGAAGAAGTCGACTTCCAGCTTGAACTGATTCCAGGCAAGGTGATGGAGACGGACGGGGTGAACCAGATGCGCCTCGGAGTTTCGCTGGAGTCCCGCCCGCTCAAGGGATGGGGGTATACCTTTTACGAGGTCACTGGAAAAGATGTCGCTATGAGCACTCTTGTCGGGGTTCCGCCTGGAACGCCGAAAGTGGAGAAGTTCGTTGCTGGAAAATCAATCATGATCCGTTACAACAGCCGACTCCCGGTGGTCATCTACGCTCCCGAAAGTATCGAGATTCGCTATCGGATCTGGGAGGCTGGGGAGGAACAACTGGCTGAATAATGCTGAAATAGGGGTGCCGGGTATCTCTCATAGCGTTGGAGGTAAGTAGGTTGTAAAGAAAATTGGGTTGGGTTTTCTTCCGCCAGAGGTGACTCTAGAACTGTTTCTGGCATCCTTTTTTCAGGCATTGGCATGCTGCCCGCAGTCGCGGCGTGGTATGCTGAAAGATTTTCAACATGAGTTTTTTATCATGATGAGACAAACTTGGGCACAAAGGCTGCTTGTTTAACCAAACGTGTCTTGTTGAGGAAGTGGTGAAGTCATTCAGCCGCAAGCGATACCTCCTGAAATGAGAAACATCGAAATTAGGAACAGTCGGACCCTTTCTGTGGGCTACCTGCCCTCGATAGAAGTCCTTCCGTTTATGGAATGGGCTCGGAATAATTCGGTCGATTGTCACCCCTATTCAAGTTATGGAGCTATGACTCGAGGGCTGATGCAGGGTGAAATTGATGGTGGGATACTCCCGTGGGAGTTAGCCGTGGTCGATCTTTTGCTTCGTCCGGGACAACGGATTCGGTGGCGGGTGCCAGCCGTCCTCAGGGCATGCCCGATGGAGTTGGTATTAAGCCACTCTGCGATGAAAAAAGTGAATCGCAATCGGACAAGGCGGTTAAGCCCGGGATCAGTGAAACTTACGTTTGGAATCGAGGCAAAACACAGCTTTTCCCGACTTCAGATTGAGTTGTGGCAGCAAAATTCCGGGCACGATCATCTGGCGACCCCGGACTTCAAGATGTTGCCGATGGGCATGATGCTGACCGGTCTGGAGAACGGGGTGATTGATGGATTTCTCGCACCACTTCCTTGGGGCACTCAGGCGGAAAGTCAGGGAAATGGGAAAGTGGATCGTAAATTCGGAGGTGGTCCCTTTACCCAGGACATTGTGTTGGTTTGTGAAGAGGGAGCTCTGAATTACAGGAATGGGGTGTTGAATAATCTTGCTGGAGATCTGGGAGGAGGAGAGGATTTCTACTCCGATGACGAGAGTCTCGAAAAAGCGTTCGAACGGATGTCTTCAGAAACGAGCACCAAGCTCAATCCCGCTTTAGGGATTCAATCTTGTCGCAAGTACCCGCTCGATGCGATGCCGGGTGAGTTCATTCCAGACGAGGATTGGTTCAGAAAAGAACTTGATGTTATCGCTCGCCGCAGCGGCATCAAAATTCGGGAATCGCTGTCGTCGGAGATCTCGATAATTTCAACCAAATAGTGATTGAGATCTTGATCCTTAAATCTCGTCTAAGTCGGCTGCGAAATTAAGCAGCACCTCTGTGGCCCACGTCGGCGGATTGCTGGAATGCCAATAGGCAGCACATGTGACTTCGATAGGTGGCGTTGAGACGGGGAGAGTGACGAGCGTCCCTGCTTCGACCATCGCACTGGCTTCGTTCCTAGTCAACAGCGCAACTCCCACGCCGGCTGCGGCGAGGTTCTGAACGCTGGCCAGGCTGGGAAGCAGCCAGTTGCAGTGTTGTTTGGTGGGTTCCTCGTTAAGTCTCAGTTTCTTCAATCTCTCGATCAATGAGTGGTGGGGGACAAGGAAGCGAGCCCCTTGCAGTTCAGGAGGTTCACGGAGAGTTGAAGAGGCCAGGCGATGAAACGGAGCCACATAGAATTCAAATCTCAGGTCAAAGAGATTGCGGTGTTCGGTGTATTCCTCAGGGGATAAACCAAGATCCAGCCGAAGTGAGGGAGATGTTTCCTGTGTGTCCTCCGCAGAGACTGGGGAATGATCGATGATCTGTGTCTCGACATGAAATGAAGGAAAGCATTCGAAAAAATCGGGCAGAATCTTCGGTAGCAAGTTTGCCGCTAATATCTCGGGTAACCGAATTCTGAGTTGGTTTGACTCGGTCTCAAAGAGGGATACCTCTCGTCTCAGGCCTTCGGTTCGTGAAAGCAGATCTTCGGCAATGGGAAGCACGCGGCTTCCTACATGGGTCAGGATAATCTTTGGGCCGTGCCTTTCAAAGAGAACGCAGGAAAGTTCTTCCTCAAGTGACCGGATGGCATGACTCACGGCCGAAGGCGTGAGGTTTAGTTGTTTTGCTGATTTTGCAAAGCTCAGACTTCGCGCCGACTGCACGAAGATCTGCAGCCTCCGGAATTCAATCGGATTGGCGTCGTTAATGGTTCCTGAATCTGACGAGGGAGTCGGCATCGGGTTCTCCCAGGGAATAAAGCACGAAGTGTGCAAGCTGGATTCAAAAGTCAAAATTGATGAAACTTTATTGTTGTTATGTCAGGTGCAGATAGCACCAAAGATGAAATCAATTCAGCATAGTTTTTTGCTGAAAGATTAATGCTGGCATCTGCCGTGCTCAATCAAGGAAGGGACCTCGAATTGGTCACAGAAAGATCTGTGAACAACTTCGGAAGATGTATGGGAGAGCTCCTTTGTATAGGGGCTCTCTTTTACCAACCAGAAAGTAAAACAGAATGAAACGAATCGAATATCGAAAATGTGCAGCGCCTTTAGTGGCGCTCATGATGATGGTACTTTCGATGGCAGGTCTCTTAGCGGGCCCTCCTACGGAAGAAGTGAATACGACGGGTTTAGCCGTTACGGATGACACTGTGACAGTGGGGCAGTTGCACTCGGCAACGGGAACCATGGCGATCAGTGAGACTGGCTCAATTCAAGCTGAGCAGCTAGCGATTGACCAGATCAATGCCATGGGTGGTGTCCTTGGGCGCCAGATCGAGGTGATCAAAGAAGACGGTGCCAGTGACTGGCCTACTTTCGCTGAGAAAGCGAAGAAGCTTCTTGTGAGTGATAAAGTGGGTACCGTCTTCGGTTGCTGGACTTCCGCTTCACGAAAAGCGGTTCTTCCTGTCTTTGAGAAGGAAAATGGAATGCTCTATTACCCCACGTTCTACGAGGGGCTTGAGCAATCTAAGAACGTGATCTACACGGGACAGGAGGCCACTCAGCAGATCATTGCTGGCCTTGACTGGATCGCTGAAGAGAAAGACGCCAAGACATTCTACCTGATTGGTTCTGACTACATCTGGCCTCGTACCTCGAACAAGATTGCTCGTAAGCATATTGAGAACGTGCTCGGCGGCAAAGTCGTCGGTGAAGAATACTACGCGCTTGGCCACACTCAGTTTGGTTCTTTGATCAACAAGATCAAACTGAAGAAGCCTGACGTTATCTACGCAATTGTCGTTGGTGGATCCAACGTCTCCTTTTACAAGCAGCTGAAAGCTGCCGGAATTACTTCAGAGAAGCAGACGCTCCTTACTATCTCAGTGACTGAGGATGAGGTGCTCGGTATCGGTGGTGAAAACCTGGTGGGCTTCTACTCTGCGATGAAATATTTCCAGAGCCTCGACAATGAGAATAACAAAGCGTTCGTTGCCGCGTTCAAAGAGAAATACGGTGAGGATGCTGTGATCGGCGATGTGACCCAAGCAGCTTACCTTGGTCCCTGGTTGTGGAAAGCAGCCGTCGAAAAGGCAGGCAGCTTTGACATCGATAAGATTGCCGAAGTTTCTCCGGATATCGAGTTGACCACAGCACCTGAGGGCTATGTGAAGATTCATCCGAACCATCATCTCTGGAGCAAGCTCCGAATTGGTCAGTGGGGTGAAGACGGTCAGGCCGAAGTTCTTTACGAATCTGAGCTGATTGAACCCGATCCCTTCCCCGAGGGATATCAGTAGGTCTTGATGACGTGATCTAACGCAAGTGCGCCGGGGGAAGCCATATCTCACTTCCCCCGGTGACTCCTGACACAACAACTAACCAACAAAGAAAGAATTAAGTCATGGGAGACTACACAGCAGAAGAACTCCAAAGCATTTTTATCATGCAGGGCTTTTCAGGACTTAGCCTGTTTAGTGTCCTGTTGTTGATGGGCCTCGGTCTGGCCCTAATCTTCGGCCAGATGGGTGTTATCAATATGGCCCACGGAGAGTTTATGGCTCTCGGTGCCTACACCGTTTACTTGTGCTCCAATATTACGGAGCAATTTTTCCCCGCTTTTACGCCCTATTATTTTGTAATCACCATTTTAGTCGCCTTCGTTGTCTGCGGACTGTTGGGCGCTTTTGTGGAATGGCTCTTAATCAGGCATCTCTATCACCGACCGCTGGATACGCTCCTGGCGACCTGGGGGCTCAGCCTGATTCTGCAGCAAACTTATCGATCCATCTTCGGAGCGAGGGAGGTGTCTCCTCGATTGCCTGACTGGCTAATGGGATCGTTCACTTACGGGGATGTCGATATCCCCATCAACGGAGTGTTTGTCCTGGGGCTTTCGGTCATCGTTACAGGCTCACTCGTCTACTTTATTTATAAATCACGCTTTGGATTGAAGCTTCGCTCTACCGTCCAGAATCGAAGCATGAGCGGTGCCGTCGGTATCAACACGGTAAAAGTCGATCGCCTCGCGTTTGCGCTGGGGTGTGGCATTGCCGGAATCGCCGGAGCTGCTTTCACAACCATCGGATCGACCGGACCCGACAGCGGAAGCCGCTACATCGTGGATGCCTTCCTTGTGGTTGTCTCCGGTGGCGCTGCAAGCCTTCTCGGAACCGTCGGTTCAGCATTCGGGATTGCCCAGGCTCAATCGATTCTCGAGTTCTTCCTTGAGGGAACTAAAGGCAAGGTTGCCACCCTTCTCGTGATCGTCGTGGTCCTCATGATCCGTCCCCAGGGGCTGTTCCCCAGTAAGGTTCGAAGCCATTGATTTTGATTCTAACATTGAACAAACAGAGATATGCCATTATTCCTAAAAACGTTGTTTAAGACCCGGGGGGAAGCCATTGGGTTCATTGCCTTCCTCGTGCTCGTTCTGGTGATATTTCCGCTGGCGATGCCAGTCTTTCGACTCAATCTGGTCGGGAAGTATCTCTCCTTCGGCTTTGTTGCGATCGGCCTGGTTCTGCTGTGGGGGCGCTGTGGCGTCCTCAGCTTGGGACAAGGTGTGTTCTTCGGGCTGGGAGGTTACTGCATGGCCATGTTCCTGAAGCTTGAAGCATCGGACCCGGAATCAACTTCAATTCAGTCAACGCCGGGGATCCCAGACTTTATGGACTGGAACCAACTTACGGCTTTGCCATGGTTCTGGGAGCCGTTTAAGAGTCTCCCTTTCACCATTCTGGCGATCTTCGTGGTGCCGGCAGTGGTCGCCTTTATCATTGGATGGGCGATGTTTCGGCGAAAGGTCGGGGGGGTCTACTTCGCAATTATTACCCAGGCGCTTGCCCTGATCATGTCTCTGGGTATTGACGGAAACCAGGGATACACGGGAGGGAGGAACGGGATTACCGACCTGAGGACCTTGCTAGGATGGGACATCCGAACGGAGGATGCCCAGTACACGCTCTACTTCCTCTGTGTTGTGCTGCTTGCTCTGACTGCCTTGGCCGCCAAATATATCATCAACACCAGGTTGGGCAGGGTGCTGGTTGCGGTTCGAGATCAGGAGGATCGCGTTCGATTTTCCGGATATGATGTCGCTATTGTGAGGACTTCGGTCTTCGCCTTCGCCGCCGTGCTGAGCGGTATTGGAGGCGCCATGTTCGTGCTCCAGGTCGGCTTCATGTCGCCGTCGATCATTGGAATTGTTCCATCCATTGAGATGGTGATCTTCACCGCGGTGGGAGGTCGCTTATCAGTGATGGGAGCCATCATTGGCTGTCTGATAGTCAACTGGGGTAAGACCGCCTTCTCGGAAGCTTACCCGGACGCGTGGCTCTATCTGATGGGCGGAACCTTCATCTCGGTGGTGATGTTCTTTCCGAATGGAATCGCCGGTTTGGCTGAGAAATTTCCACGGATTCGTTCACTGATACCAGCCTCAGTGACTGAGCGAATCAAAGGAATGGCAACTAAGAAAACGACAAAGACTGTGTCAGATGGACAGTAGTGATCAGAATATATTAGAGGTCGAGGATCTTGGAGTTTCCTTTGACGGTTTCAAGGCAGTTGATGGATTCAACTTCTATCTAGCCCCCAACACGGTCCAGGTGATTATCGGACCGAACGGTGCCGGTAAAACAACCGTCCTGGATCTGATTTGCGGCAAAACTGCAGCGACAGAAGGGAAGATTAACTTTCAAGGTAAGGAACTGCGCGGTGAGCGAGAATACCGAATTGTCAGGATGGGGATTGGAAGAAAATTCCAGAATCCCTCCATCTACGAGAACCTGACGGTGTTCGAGAATCTCGAACTCTCGCATCCAAGAGGTCGAGGAGTCTTCGGGTGCCTTCTATTCAGAAGGACCGAAGAAGTGATGGATCGCTGTCTCTCAGTGGCGAAAACGATCGGTTTGGATGAATGCCTCGATCAAGAGGCTGGGATTCTGAGTCATGGACAGAAGCAATGGCTCGAGATCGGGATGCTGCTGATGCAGAGGCCTAAGGTGATCATGCTCGATGAGCCGGTCGCTGGAATGAGCGTGAAGGAGCGCACCAAGACTGCGGAGTTGATCAGAGAAATTTCCAAGGACCGCTCAGTCATTGTGATTGAGCACGACATGGAATTTGTCAGAGAGATCGCTGACCGAGTCACCGTGATGCACATGGGCCAGGTGATCTCGGAGGGATCTATGGAGAGGGTCAGTAATGATCCAAAAGTTATTGAAGTCTATATCGGACACTAGAGAACCATGTTAGCAGTAGAAAATTTGAAGGTTGCCTACGGGCAGAGTGTCGTCATTCCGGAGTTCAGTTTTGATGCTCCGAAAGGCGAGATTGTTGGAATCGTTGGAAGAAACGGGATGGGTAAGACCACTCTGTTTAAGGCGTTGATCGGGATGATTCCCTCGGCCTCCGGCTCAATCAAGGTCGATGAGAAGGAGCTGGTGAAGAAGCCTTCCTACGAGCGCGTTGCCAACGGGGTGGCGTTCGTTCCACAGGGGCGAATGATTTTCCCCTACCTGACGGTATACGAAAACTTGATCTCGGGAGTCTCCGGTAGTCTCGATCAGGAGGACATTGATGAGATTTACTCTCTTTTTCCGGTTCTGGAGGAGATGAGCAAACGAAAGGGCGGAAACCTTTCCGGGGGGCAACAGCAGCAGCTTGCGATCGGACGAGCTCTTATGACAAAACCCAAGGTGCTTTTGTTAGATGAGCCGACTGAGGGAATTCAGCCCTCAATTATCAAGGAAATCTCCCGGAGTCTTCGCAAGATCGGTGAGATGAAAGATTTGACCATCGTGGTGAGTGAACAGGTGCTCAGCTTTGTGCTGGATACTTGTGACTCAGTCATGGTGATCGATACCGGGCGCCTCGTGAGGGAGGATCGCAGGGAGGATGTGGATGCGGAAATGATCAAAGAGATGCTGGCTGTCTAAAAGGCAAAGGCACTAACAAACAAAAAAGAAGAAAATGAAAACGCTGATAAAAGTCGATATTGATGCTTCACCGGAGTCGCAAGACTACCTTCACAATCGTTGGCACCCGGATATCCCGATGGTGGCGACGGTCAAGCCGGGAGATGAGTTTCGGGTTGAGTGTATCGATTGGACTGGAGGACAAATTGAAAACGATGACAACGCGGCGGATATTGATGTTGTTGATCTAACAAAAGTTCATTACCTGAGTGGCCCGATTGGTGTCGAGGGGGCTCAACCGGGTGACCTTTTGGAAGTTGATATCCTTGATGTCGGCGTCCTCGAAGAGTCTGATTGGGGATTTACCGGTATTTTTGCGAGGACTAATGGGGGTGGTTTCCTTACGGATCACTTTCCCGATGCGAGGAAAGCGTGTTGGGATTTTCATGGGATCAATGCGTCCTCTCGTCACATTCCCAATGTGGAGTTCGCAGGTATTATGCACCCGGGTTTGATCGGTTGTCTGCCCTCGAAGGAGCTGCTCGATACGTGGAATAAGCGAGAGAAAGAGCTCTTTGATACCGATCCTGAAAGAACGCCACCTCTGTGTGCCTTGCCATACGGTGATACCGCTCACATGGGAAGAATGGAGGGTTCAGATAGAGACAATGCGGCCGCTGAAGCGGCCAGAACAGTGCCTCCGCGAGAGCACGGTGGTAACTGCGATATCAAGAACCTGACTCGAGGCTCAAAGGTCTACTTTCCCGTCTATGTGGATGGTGGCGGTCTCTCGATGGGTGATATTCACTTCAGCCAGGGAGACGGCGAGATCACCTTCTGTGGTGCTATTGAGATGGCGGGTTATTTGGATATCCGGGTGAACCTGATCAAAAATGGTGTTGAGAAATATGCGGTGAGGAACCCGCTGTTCCTGCCCAGCCCGCTCAGTCCCGATTACAAACGCCACGTTATCTTTGAGGGTATCTCGGTGGATGAAGAGGGTAAGCAACACTACATGGACCCCTTCGTGTCCTACAAGATGGCTTGTCTCAATGCGATCGAGTACATGAAAAAGTTCGGCTACACGGGAGAACAAGCCTACGCCATTCTCGGTACTGCACCGGTAGAAGGACACATCAGCGGAATTGTCGATATCCCCAATGCCTGTGCAACCCTTTGGCTGCCTAGTGAGATTTTCGATTTTGACATTCTGCCAGGTGCGGATGGGCCTAGCAATATGGTCACGCCGGGAACTGACCTCGCCGTTGTAAGTTAACTCGAATAGAGGAACTGCTATGCCAATCTACCAATACCGGTGTCGTGACTGTGGTGACTTCCAGGCCATGAAAACGATCGCCGATCGAAACTCGCCCGAGATTTGTCCCTCGTGCGGGGTGATAGCTCGGAGAATCGTCCTGGCGCCGAATCTTGCTGTGATGAACGCCACGGTTCGACGTGCCACAGCAATCAATGAGAAGAGTCGTCACGAGCCGAAAGTGAGGGAATCCCACAGTTGTGGTTCCGGATGCGGTTGTGGCCCGAAGAGTACAAAAATTCGTCCCGACAGAAAACGCGAGACGGGCTTGGGGGTCCTGGCTGGACAGAAACCCAGCGCTCGTCCCTGGATGTTGGGGCATTAAACCTTAGTTGTAGGTGCAGTTGAAAGAGGCGGGGATTTTATCTTCGCCTCTTTCTTATATCTGGTAGTCCTTGTTAGCGTCTCCGTTGGGAGATCCGAGCAGGCAGATCAGTTCGCTTTGCGAGTGCACACGAAACTTCTCGTAGATGCTTTTGGCATAATCGTTCACGGTGTGAACAGATATATTCATTTGTGAGGCGACTTCTTTTCGAGAGTATCCTTGGATCAGGAGACGAGTCGCCGTCTGTAAGCGAGGCGAAAGTCGCAGTAGTTCACTTCGGTAGTCCGCTGGAACTGCATGCTTTTGATAGGCGAGCATCAAGTGTTGACCGAGGATCTCAACCATCATGCGTTGCTCCTCAGGGAAGGGGCGGGGACTGTTGATGGTCAGGCAGGCGCCGTGACGCGGGTTGAACGTGAGCTGTGACAGCAACTGATGGTCGGCCTCCACATGTCGATAGGCTTCGCGATACATCGCCCGTTCCTTCCACTCACTGTTGCTGACGAAGTCGGTAATCGAATGCACGCCGGTTTCCGGTTCTTTTCCATCGAGCATCCCCAGCCCCTCGATGATGGGGTGGGTAGCCATGGCCGCGTTAATAGTCGATACGTGAGGAGCGACCGCCTCGTCGTGAGATTGGGTGGTGATCACCCGATTGACTTGGACCTTTTCGTTGTATTCGTTCCAGCAAATATAGCAATTCCCGATTACCAAGGGCATCACTTCGGTCACCAAATGAATCAAATCATCCTCGGACGAAGCAGCGTGAACCTCAAAGGTCAGAAAGTTTATGCGCTCCCACTGGGCATGAGAAAGAGAGGTCATGTAGCCGTCGTGCGGCAATCAGCCGCAAGACCAAGCTA
>JABSSQ010000023.1:0-6125 GCA_013213905.1 Verrucomicrobiales bacterium
AGATGGTCAACTTCAGCTTCTGGAAAGCTTGAGCACGCTCCCGGAGGACTTTGAAGGCTCCAGCACTGCCGCCGACATCCACGTGACTCCAGATGGGAACTTCGTTTACGTTTCCAATCGAGGGGGAAAAGGAGCCACCTCGGCAGTCGCCGTCGACTCCCTGGCTGGATTTCGGCTCGACCCCAAGGAAAGGTCGCTGAAGAAGATCGGGCACTTCCCGATGCCCCAAAGGCCTCGATCCTTCTCCATCAGCCCGGACGGGCAATACCTGATTAGTGCGGGACAGAGCGACAAGACCTTGTCTTTATACCGAATCAATTCTGACTCAGGCCAACTCGAAGCCATGGCGAGTCATGTTCTGGAGGGCACCCCAAACTGGGTTCTCATTGAGCCAAGCTCGCGCTAAGCCCCTTCTGGCTCAATGAACCGATTAGATTCGACGGCGCCTGCTTCACGCCCTCAAGCAAACCGGGCATGGGCCATGAATACGATGAGAAATTCGTCACGAGCCGAAAAAAGTTAACATGAAAAACACCGTTCTCCTTTCAGCCCTAATCCTCGCGCTTGGCTCTCTCGCAACCCCTGCCAACGGGGCAGAGATTCTCTGGAGCCAGTACTGCCAGCACCTCGGCAAAATGAAGCTGCTCGTGCATCTGGACACGGACCCTACCTCGACAACCGAGGACGAGATCGCGCCGGTGAAACTATGGCTTAGGGAACAAGCCGAAGAAGAATGGAAACTCGCCGACACCCGGCCCGTCGATCCACTCACGGCCACCGCTCTCTTCGTGCTCGATGACTGGCCCCGGCACACGCGCTCATTCTTTAAGGTCACCTGTAGCGACTCTGAGTGGGAAGGCATCTTCCGCGCGGAACCGAAGGACGGTTCTGTCCTGAAAGCCGCTGGTCTTTCCTGCCACAAGGACGTCGCCTGGCCCTGGAAGGAAGCGATCGCCGAGGTGATTTCCCACGATCCGGACCTCGTCATCTTCACCGGCGACCAGATCTACGAGAACGATTACGGCAGCCCCGTGTTTCACGCCAGGACCAAAGAGGAAGTGCCGCAAGGGATGAAGAACTACCTCGAGAAGTACCGTAAGTTCGGCGAGGCCTTCCGCGAATTGATGCGGGATCGTCCCACCCTCATGATCACCGACGATCACGATGTTTTTCTCCCCGACCTTTGGGGCAACGGTGCGGTCCTCATCGATGACAAACGCACCACTGGCGGCTACCCCGCTCACCCGGACTGGGTCAACGCGGCCGAGTTCACCCAGACGGGCCACCTCCCCGACCCGGTCAATCCGGGTCCGCACGGCGCCGGGATTAAAGCTTTCTATACCGCCCTCGAATACGGAGGCGTGCGCTTCGCCATTCTCGAAGACCGCAAGTGGAAGAGTCCCCCCTCTGAAGTGCTCACGGAACAAATTGTCCCTCCGGGCTACGAAGCCCCCAGGAAGCGCAAGACGCATACAGATATGGAGGTGGTTCTCGACCCCGATTACGACTGCACCCAACTCGACGACCCCGGGCTTCAACTTCTCGGCCCCAAACAGGAAGCCTTCCTCGCTGACTGGTCAGCCGATCTCAAGGCTTCCGGCCAGATCGGCGCCGTCATCTCCGCCAGCCCCTGGGTCCATGTGGCCATGTATTCACCGACCTCCGCGGACCTCGACTCCAACGCCTGGCCCCAGTCCGCGCGGAATCGGGCCCTCAAGGCGATTGGCGATGCGCCAGTCGTCATGTTGCACGGCGACGTGCACCTCGGCACCCTCGGTCGACACGGGGTGGACGAATTCGACGATGGGCCGGTTACCTACTCCCTTCCCTCCTTTTCGTCCCCCGCGAGCCGATTTTGGAAACCGCTCGAAGCAGGTCAGAACCGCGAACCCGGAGCTCCCGAAAACACCGGTCAATTTCACGATCGCTTCGGCAACAAGGTGACCATGTACGGAGCCGGCAACGGTCTCAATGGTTACGGCATCATTCTCTTCGACACGAAGAATCGCCAAACCGAGCTCCAGTTCCACCCCATGGATGAAGCGCGCCAGCCGATCAAAGTCGACGTACCCGGCTGGCCCCACACGGTGAAGTTCTGACCGGTGAAGTTCGTGGTGAGCCGGACGCGTTTGCCTGAAAATACCTAAAAACCTTACCCAATCGCCGTCGGCAGGATAGGAACGATGAGTTCCTATAGATCATCCGGAATTTGGCGATTGAAATCCATAGCGCTGTGGAGAATCCGCACTACCTGGAGCGCCGGTTCCTCTACTCGAAACAAAATCACATGCCTTCCTTGCGCTGCGATCTGACATCGCGGGAACAGATCTTCACGAAATCGCCAACGATCCGGATCGTCCAGAATTTGCTCAAATCTCGCCCACATTTCATTGAGATATCTATCTTCCTGTTCTTCTCCCCAGGTTTTGAGTGTGTATTCACGAATAGAACGGAGATCACTGAGGGCGGCATCAGTTAGAACTAATTCCATCACTGCGCCGAATTATTTCTCTTCGTTACGAACCAGCTTTTTGAATTCCTCCTTCGAGTCGACACGAGTCACGTTTCCTGCTTCAAGTTGGGCAAAACCGATGGCAGCCTCTCGCATTAACCAATCGTTCTCTTGCTCCTGCCTAAGCGCAATCCGCAGAGCTTCACGAATGACTTCGCTGGCGTTGTTGTAACGGCCGGATTCGACCTTTTCTTTAACAGCCCGTTCCAGAGTAGGGGTCAACGAAATATTCATGGTGTAGCATGGGACAATAACAATCTTTGTCAATCTTTATCGCCAGTCCAGCAAACCCGGATTGAGCTATGAATACGATGAGAAGTTTGTCGCGAGCCGAAAGCGGTTGGCGTGAATCATCTCCCCTTTTGGCCTCACTTGAAAAAGTCTCCTTTTCCAACCCGTTCCTTTGTCCAAAAGCCAGCTTCCCTGCCTTATTCCAGTATCATGCTCTCATTTCAGCCCTTCCTGAAAACCCCTCTCGTCTGCCTCGGCGCAGCGCTTCTTTTGGTGACGCCCCTCCTCACGGCTCAAGACGCCAACAGTCCTGAACCGGAGCGTGCTGATGTCGTCGTCTACGGCGGCACGCCCGGTGGTGTCATGGCCGCGATCGCCGCCGCCCGGGAAGGTGCCTCCACCCTCCTTCTCGAACAAACCCAACACGTCGGAGGGCTGAGCACGAGCGGTCTGAATCGCGACGAAGGAAACCATCTCGACCGCCAAACTCTGGGCGGACTTTGCGAAGTGTTTCTCAACGAAGCCGTCGAACGGAGTGACGGGATGTGGACCGAAGGACGAGTCCGCACCTGGCAGTCCGGTATCGCCGAACAGGTTCTCGTCGAAATGTTGAAGGAGGCCGGAGTCGACGTCCGATACGGACAGTTGCTGGAGGCGGTAGAAAAGGATGGGAGCACCCTGACAGATCTCAAGATCCGGGGCGGCCAGGTTTATCAAGCCAAGACTTTCATCGACGCCACCTACGAAGGCGATCTCATGGCAGCAGCCGGTGTTTCCTACGCCATCGGTCGTGAATCCGCAGATGAGTATGGTGAAACGGTAGGCGGCGTCCGCTACCTCGACGACAAGATTGCGATTTCGCCCTACGACGACGAGGGCAACCTCCTCCCCGGAGTGATGCCGGGCAAGCCTCCGGTAGCAGGTTCCGCCACTGAGGTGCCGATCAGCTACAACATCCGACTGAATCTCACCACCAATGAGGACAACCTGGTTCCCATCGAGAAGCCGGAAAATTATGATCCCATGCTGCAGGAACTGCTGGCGCGCGCCATCGAAGCCGGCACGATCAAGGAGCTTAGATCCATCATCGGCCTCTATCCCATGGGCGAAAGCAGCAAGAAGGAGCTCAACAATCGCCAGTTCTCCATCGTTTCCATGAGCCTTCCGGGTGCCCAAACTGCCTGGTCCGAAGCCAGCTTCGAAGAACGCGATGCGATTCACCAACAATTCCGCGACTACACGCACGGGATGCTCTGGTTTCTGAAATCAGATCCTCGTGTCCCCGAATCGATTCGCGAAGACATGGCGCAATATGGATTCTGCAAGGACGAGTGGGCGGACAACGATCACTGGCCCTACTATCTCTATATCCGCGCCGCCCGCCGAATGAAAGGCGAAGTCATCCTGACGGAATCCGACGTCACCACGGACACGGATAAGGCAGACGTCATTCACGTGGGATCACATTTCATCGACTGCCACCATGCCGCTCGCTACGCCACCGAGTCGGGCGAAATCATCAACGAGGGGCGCATCTGGAAAAAAGGTGCACGATTTGACATCCCCTATCGGGCCATCACTCCGAAAGCGGACGAATGCTCAAACCTCTTGGTGCCGGTGAGCGTTTCCGCCAGCCACGTGGCCTTCTGCACCATCCGCCTGGAACCCACCTGGATGAACCTGGGCGAAGCCGCAGGAATCGCGGCGGCCACGGCTGCGGAATCTGACATCACCGTACAGGAAGTCGACATCGAACGCCTCCAACAGCAGGTGCGCGAGGCCGGCATTCCCCTGGAGCATCCCGAGGGCCCCCTCTCATACGACAAGGATAAGAAAAAACCTACCATGGGAAATGCTCCGGACGATGTGGTGAAGGAACTCTTTGCGCGCGTCGACAAGGATGGCGACGGAATGGCCTCAAAAGCAGAATGGGATGCGGCACGCCCCACCTGGAAATGGCTCTTTGATCCCATCGACAAAGACCAGAACGGCCAACTCACCCGGGACGAGTATCGAGCCTTCCAGAAGTACAAAGAAGAGAATCCGGGCTGGCGAAAGGAGTGGGAGCCTCAGCAGTGACGGATCCCCCATCGCGTACTTAGACTTCACTTGAGTCGGGCAGAAAGATGCTGCATTGACACCTATGTCTGTCTCGGCTGAGAGTTTTCAAACCGCGATAAAGAAGACCGCTTACGCCATCTTGATCCTCTGGGTCACGGGATTCCTTTGCCCGGGCATTGCCCTCACCGAGGAACCCGCAAAGACTGGCATTACGGTCATGTCCTACAATATCTACCGTGGCGGCACGATGCGCGGGCAACCCCTGCCCCAAACAGCCAAGGTGATTGAGGAGGCGAAGGCCGATATTGTCGGCATCCAGGAAACTCGCTCCTCCTCCGGGGTGAATGCCGAAAAGTTGGCGGAGCTATTGGGCTGGAATCACTACGAGGATCGGGGGAATCGAGTCATCATCACGCGTTATGAGATCGTCGAGGAGCTGAGAGATGGTATCAAGGTCAGGCTGCCCTCAGGCCAGGAAGCCTACCTCTTCAATCTGCACCTACCATCTCACCCCTATCAACCGTACCAGCTTCTGGAGATTCGTCCGAAATGGCATAAGCACACCAATAACATCGAATTTATCAAGACCGAGGCCGAGGCGATTGAGTGGGCGGAAAAGGCGCGCGGTGGCGACATTGCCGCACTGCTTGAGCAAATCAACAAGCTCCCCGATCAAGACGCTACGGTGTTTGTGGTCGGCGATTTCAATGAACCCTCTCACCTCGACTGGACCGAAAAAGCAGCCAAGTCCGGTCGCCATCCGATCAAGGTGGCCTACCCGGCTTCCAATGAGATGGCTCAAGCCGGCTTCGCCGATGCCTGGCGCACCCTCTATCCCGACGAGATGGATCAGCCGGGCTACACCTGGTCTCCCGCCTATCCCTTTGATGACCCCACGACCCACCCCGACCGCATCGACTTTGTGTATTTTCGGGGGAAAGACGTCAGCCTGAAGGAAGCAAAAATCGTCGGAGAAAACAAAGAGAACGCCGACCTTGTCGTTTCTCCCTACCCCTCTGACCACCGTGCCGTCGTGGCGACGTTCTTGCTACCCGATCAGACAAAGCCCAATCCAGCTGCAGACCAGGCCGCGTTCGAGAAGGCCGAAGCCGATACGGCTTGGACGGAAGTCTTTTCCGATCCCGGCACAGCCGATTGGCAGGAACAATGGTTTCTCGATGGCGAAGTCGGGACCGTAACCAACAGCCCCGAGGGCATGACCCTGACGGCCGGTCCGGAATTCAAGAACGATGCCCATCACATGGTGCTGTGGACGGAGGACAGCTTTTCGGGCGACCTGAAGATCGAATACGACTACACC
>JABSSQ010000023.1:6225-8205 GCA_013213905.1 Verrucomicrobiales bacterium
CGGCCCCGATGCGAGCATGACCTATAATTTTAAAGAAGGCGACCTGACCCACTTCAATCGCAAAGGGGCAGAGGCAATCGCCGGTTTGATCTTTGAGGAGCTCGAAACGGTCCTTCCAGAGATGGCGACTTCTATGAAACTCGCAATCCAGTACAACAGATGTCCTTCAAATTCCAATATCGGACCGGGCCAGAATCGTAGAATTGAATCGGAGCGCAGCGTATGTCGATTTCTCGACAAATAGCTCGAGCAGGTGCCACAATATCAAGAAACTTTCAAACCGTAACAGTTCTTGAGGTTAACGAAGGGATCCTCTAACTTGCCCCCACTTTTTATCCCTTTTTCAAAACCGAATACCATGAGGTTCCTGATAATCCTGCCATTGATTTTGGCGACTAGTTGCCTGCTACGACCGAGTGCGCGAGGCGAATCTGATGCTGCACCCAAACTCTCCCCAATCCCCTTAATTAACATCTACACCTTCATAGAAGAAGTGACATTCGAATGGTCTGGATCGAACAAGAACGTAAAGGTGGAAGGGCAGAAACAAGTCTTGTTTCATGACGAGACCGGGCAACTCACTGATGAATTTTTCAAGGCTGTTGAGGCGATAAATGAAGCATTCGGGTATGAGAAGGTCATCCCGCAGTTGTCTACAAAAACTAACAGTGATGTTGGTGAGATCCTCGTATATCTAGCAGATTATCCTGATGTACGCACGGTCCTTCGGAAAGCTGGAGGTAGTGGTGGATCGTTCAGCAATGAATGGGATGGATGGCTGTGGTATGACGACAATGACGAGGTAGAACGGGGTATCATTGGCCTGGCTCGAGAACGACTGGCTGCAGAGACATTTTCATTTCACTTGATTCAATCGCTCTTCTTTACGCTGGGTTACCAAGGGTATTCGAGTGTTTTCCCTAATAGCATATTCGGTTCCTATGACGCTCGCGCCAGAAAAAAGGCGAAGGACAAGGGATCACCCCTCCCCCTAATCACTGAAATCGATAAGAGTGTTATCCGTTTCTGCGACGTGTACCTGCATGCTGGCGCTAAGGAGAGGGATCTAAAAGATGCCATTTCAAAGGAATGGCCAAAATACGCTGCCAGAATTGACGCGAAAAACCTTGCACTAGAGCCCACTCCTGTGGTTCGTCCGAACAACCCTGCTCCCGCTGATCCAACGCCACATGCAGATCCACCTCCCCGGAAGGAGATCGTGGAAAGACATGAATGGTTAACTATCGATCAGGCGGGTATTTCAGAGGATCTCAAGAGTGCCGTAGCACCTTTCGCAGACTTCAGGGATAAGTATGAGTCAGCCCTCGAACGAACAACAGAATCTGCCAAGGCAAGAGGAGACGCTGAGTTGGCGAATGAGTGCATCGATGAATTAGCAAATTTTAGAGATGGAGGCTGGCCCGACGGTTACGCCCATAATCAGGAACTCAAAGTAATAGAGGGAACTTTAGTGGTCCATTACGGTCGACTGTGGCTGGCGGAGAGACGACGGCTTCAAATTTTGGCGACCAAAGAGGGTGAGAAGTCACGTGAGGCGGTAATTGCTCGATCATACTGGCAGAAGGGCTATAGCCCACCCCTAAACACCCCCGATGCACTGGCGATCTATACTTGGAATTTAAAAGCACCACTGCAAAGCAAAATAGACCATTACGGCCGAGGCCTGAGGGATCCAAAGCGGACCACGCAGGATGTACTTACTGAAGCTGGCATTTCATTCGATAGAGAGGGCTCTTCTGTCGTTTACAATGTGGAGAAACATACTCTGACACTGCGGCATTCACCAGGCATGCTGCTCCATTGCGACGAGTTGTTTAAGAATTACGGATTGCGGTAGTCCTACAGCTGGCGCCCAATGTAAAAAAGCCGCCGGGGCCGGATAAACGTCCCTCAGGGCTTGGGATAAAGCACCACGGCGCCGTTCTCGGCGCTGTAGCCGTAGTTGGCGAGGTCGCAGAC
>JABSSQ010000230.1 GCA_013213905.1 Verrucomicrobiales bacterium
TCATCAATCGGGATAGTCCTTCTGCCGGATCGTCCAAGTATCCGGGTGTCTTTTCTGTCGCGGGTGTCTTTACCGATCCTCAGTTCCAAGTGGTGCTTCGTGCTCTCGCTCAAAGTAAGGGATCCGACATGATGTGCGATTCGCACGTTTTCGTGAAACCAGGTCAGATTGCTGCGATCGAGCAGGTTCGCGAATTTATCTATCCGACCGAATACGATCCACCGGAAATTCCTAACGACTTGGGTTCGGTAGTCATCGGAAACATCCGTTTCATCTTTGACAGCCCGGTTTTCCCAGCGGTCCCGGCGCAGCCGACGGCGTTCGATACCCGCAAGCTGGGCAAAGTTATCGAAGTCGAGCCGGCTGTTTCATCGGATAACCTCACGGTGAACCTGAATGTGACTGCCGATTTCAGCGATTTCGTGGGATTCATCAATTACGGCACTCCGATCCTGAACAATCGCCTTCAGGTGAATGGTCAGCCTTCGGTTGTGACCGCCAACGAGATTCTCATGCCGGTGTTTGATACCGTCCGCGAGACGACCAACGTCACCGTTTGGGACGGTCAAACTATCGCGATTGGTGGATTCCACGGTGAAAGCATCCAGAGCACCAATGACAAGGTTCCGGTCGTCGGTGACCTTCCGGTGCTTGGAAGGGCGTTCCGCTCCAGCTCGAGCGATCGCAACAAGCGGGCTCTCCTTATTTTCGTTTCCGTCCTCCTTGTTGACGGGGGTGGTAACCCGATCAACGCGGTTCCGGACGAGGCACCGGAGCTGATGACACGCCGTGATTCGGACAGCAATTCGTCCGCCGTGTCTCCGATGCCGAACTTGGTGTATCCGGCTAAGTAAAAATCCCGCAATTACAGGGATTTCTTGCGACATTTTCTTTGCAATCCGGGGGTGGACTGTTTTACTTCCTGAAACCTCCTCCCAGCGAATTTGCCCCACTAAAATGAGCGTGTCCGCGACTTCGGATTCACCCGAAACAAGCGATGGCCCTTCCGTTTCTGCGGAAGGGATCACTGAACTTCAAAACGCCGTTATCCGCTTTGCGGGTAATTCTCAAGACGGCATCCAAACCATTGGCGCTTTCTTGGCCAAACTGGCCGGACGAAGTGCGAGGGAAGTCATGACTTACATGACGATTCCGTCTACGATTTCCGGTGGTCCTTCCATTTTTCAGGTGCACCTAGGATCGGGAGAAGTGCTTTCGGCCGGTGATGAGTCAGATTTCCTCGTCGCTTTCTATCAGCACAGCTACGACAACCATATCGCTTCTCTCAGAGACGGTGGCATCTGCATCTATGACAGTGATCACGTCGAGGAAGTGAAGCAAGGCGAACGCGGTATCGTTCACGTTGGAATTCCAATTACCAGCACCACGGTCGAAGCGATCGGTGGCAGCGCCCGTGACCGTGGTAAGAACATCTTTGTTCTTGGTCTGGTTACTCAGCTCTTCCAGCTGAAGAAGGAAAAGCTCGTGTCTCTGATCGAGAAGCAGCTCGGCCGTAAGGGCGAGAGCGTGCTTCGTAATGCGATGCTGGCTTTCGACGCCGGATTTGCTTACCCGATTGGTGATATCATCGGTCATCAGTTTGACCTCAAGGAGGGACTCGATAAAACCGGCGACAAGATCACGACTGACGGCAACACCGCTATCACTCTCGGTCTGATTGCCGGTGGCGTCCGCTACGGGGCTGGCTATCCCATTACCCCGTGGTCGACCATCATGGAGCAGCTCCGCAGTGAGCTGCCCAAATACGGAGGTCTTTTTGTTCAGTGCGAAGATGAGCTGGCTGCCGTGGCCATGGCCATCGGCTTTGCCTACTCGGGGCATGTCGCGATCACCGGTAGTTCCGGTCCTGGTCTCTCTCTCAAGATGGAGGCTCTCGGCTACGCCTGTATGGCGGAGATTCCGCTGGTGGTGATTAACGTTCAGCGTGGCGGACCGAGTACGGGCCTGCCCACCAGCGTTGAGCAGTCTGACCTGATGCAGGCGATTTACGGGAGCCACGGTGACTCTCCCCGTATCGTCATCGCACCTAAGAACGTCGAAGACTGCTTCTACACAGCCGTTGAGGCCTGTGAGCTCGCCAAGGAATACAGCTGCCCGGTGATCGTTCTGACCGACCAGGCTCTGGCCACCCGGATTGAAGCCTTTTCCGAGCCCGACCTCTCCAAGATGGAGGAGCCCGAGATCGATCTCGAGACCCGGGATGAAGATTTTAAACCCTATCCTCTTGATGGTCTCACGAAGCACGCTCCTCCCGGTTCATCCATGGCTGGCGGCAAGTATCCGGTCGTGACCGGTCTTGAGCACGATGAGTGGGGGCACCCCAGCGGCAACCCGATTATGCACCAGCGCATGATGGATCGTCGTCGCAACAAGCTGAAGACCCTGGCAGGCAAGCTCAGCCTTCCGGAGATCTACGGTGACGAATCCGGCGATGTTCTCCTCGTAGGCTGGGGCTCAACCTGGGGCCCGGTTCGCGAGTCTGTGAGCCGGATCAAGGATCGTGGTATCAGTGTGGGCACGATTCACCTGCGCCACCTCAATCCGCTGCCCAACGGTTTTGAAGAGATCTTCGCGAACTACAAACATGTTGTGGTGGTCGAAATGAACGACGAAGGCCTCTATGGCAGCGGCCAACTGGCGACCCTGCTTCGCTCGCGTCACTGCGATCCGAAGATCACATCGATCTGTAAGACGGATGGATTGACCTATAAGGTCCGCGAAATCGTAGAAAAGATCGAGGCTCTCGTTAACCCTTCCTAAACCCCAAGTTCCTTCCGAACCATGTCTTCCACGACTGACGAACCCAAGAAATTGACGAAAAAGGACCTCACTGCGGACCACCCGACATGGTGCCCCGGATGTGGTGATTTCGCTGTGTTGGCTGCCTTCTTCAAAGTGCTGGAGAAACTCCAGATCCCCCACGAGAAGATTTGCACCATTGCCGGGATTGGTTGTTCATCGCGTTTTCCCTACTTTGTGAACGGTCACGGGGTGCACTTCATCCACGGACGCGCTCTGCCGCTTGCTTCGGGTGTGAGCCTCTCCCGTCCCGACCTGCACGTGTTTGCTTTCGGAGGAGACGGAGACGGCTACTCCATTGGCGGAAACCATCTCGACCACGCGGCTCGTAAGAACATCAATCTGACCTACGTGGTGATGGACAACTTCGTCTACGGACTGACCAAGAAGCAGACTTCTCCGACCAGTCCGAAAGGATTCAAATCAAAGACCGACCCCACCGGTGCGATCGACCAGCCGATCAACCCGATGAAGAAGCTCGTCTACGGTGGCGCTTCCTTTGTTGGCCGCACCCATGCAGCCCAGGTGAAGCACATGATGGAAATGTTTGAGCGCGCGATTAAGCATCCTGGCTTCAGCGTGGTCGAAGTCCAGTCCGAGTGCGTTGTGTTCTATCCCGGTATTTTCGATAACGCCAACCCGAGAAAGGGAGGGGAGTTTGAAGTGATTGAGGAGAAGAAGTGGGACGACACGGAGGAAGACAAGTTGCGTCACGACGTGACCGACGGAAACGCTGCTTATCAGCTGGCCTCCCTCGAGTATCCCGGCAAGTTCGGTGTCTTTTACGAGTCCGACCGCCCGACTAAAAACCAGTTGGAGCAGCAGTGGATCGATTCGTCTCGCGAGAAAGTCGGGGATAAGACCTCAGCTGAACTTCTCGCGGACCGGTTTGCTTCGATGAAGTAAAGTCCGGCGCA
>JABSSQ010000231.1 GCA_013213905.1 Verrucomicrobiales bacterium
CCGAAATGGCTCAAGCCCGCTGGGAGGCCAAGCAGGCCAAAGACTGGGGTGAGGCAGATCGACTTCGAGATGAAATCGCAGCCGCCGGCTGGGAAGTGAAAGATACCAAGGAAGGATTTGAGATATGTCCCAAAGGCTGAACCTCCCCATTCGCCCCCGACGCAATCGCAAGAATGCCGCTGTGCGCGGGTTGTCTCGCGAGACGGTTCTGACTCCGCAGGACCTGATTTATCCTCTCTTCATTCACGAGGATGAATCCGACGATGCCATCGAATCGATGCCGGGCTGCCATCGCTGGAGCCTTGCCGGTCTGGTCAAAGAAGTGGGGGAAGCTTATTCCGCCGGTGTCAGGGCAGTGGTTTTCTTTCCCAAGATTGAAGAGGAACTCAAGACATCGAAAGGAGAGGAATGTTTCAATCCAGATGGCCTCGTGCCGCGCGCCATCAAGGCGGTGAAAGAGGCTTACCCCGATGTGGTTGTCATCACCGATGTGGCGCTCGATCCCTACAACTCGGACGGACACGACGGTATTGTGGTCGAAGGAGACGATGGCGAACTCAAAATTCTCAACGACGAAACAGTTGAGGTTCTTTGCCGCCAGGCATTGTGCCATGCTGATGCGGGCGCAGACATTGTGTCCCCCAGCGATATGATGGACGGTCGAGTGGGCGCGATTCGTGCGGCGCTTGATAGTGCCGGGCATGAGGATGTTTCTATCCTCAGCTACACGGCCAAGTACGCCTCCGCCTACTATGGTCCCTTTCGTGGTGCTCTCGATTCCGCGCCAAAAGCCGGGGATAAAAAGACCTACCAGATGGATCCTGCCAATAGCCGCGAAGCACTTCGCGAGGCTGACCTCGATGTCGCAGAAGGGGCCGATATGCTTATGGTCAAACCGGCCGGACCCTATCTCGACATTGTGAGGTTGATTCGCGATGCGGTGGATGTTCCCGTGGCGGCTTATCAGGTCAGTGGCGAATACCTCATGATCAAGTCAGCTGCTAAAGATGGCTGGGTGGATGAAGAGAAGGTTGCGATGGAATCTCTGCTGGGGATCAAACGCGCCGGTGCTGACATGATTTTGACCTATTTTGCAAAAGATGTGGCAGCGCGTTTGGGAGCCAGCTAGGGGGTGATAACTGACTGATGCGACTTGTTGTGAGGTCAGAGTCAGAGGAGCTGATGTTAGTCGTTGCCGCGGGGTGAGCTCCGAAATTGAATGGAGATCTTCGGCCTTTTTGGCGAATTTTTCGTCATCACCAAGGGCCCTTTGATTTGGGGGTGGGATTAGGATTGCTGCGATTTGACTGAATCGCTAGCTTCATCCGAACACACCAAACTCATGCGCTTTCTCCACTTAATTCCGTTCACCTGTTTTGCTGCATTGGCGGCGGCAGTTTTTCCTTTGAATGTTTGCTCCCAGGAGGAAGCAGACTCTGCTATCGAAGAATTGCCGGATCCCTATGAATGGGTAACGCAGTCCTATTCGTTTCCTGCCTCGA
>JABSSQ010000232.1 GCA_013213905.1 Verrucomicrobiales bacterium
CATCACCGGTGAAAAGCACCTTAGTGTTAGGGTGCTCCTGGGCCCGTTGGCGGGCAGATATCCTCAGGAATTCGCGCGTCTTCGCTGTGCTTGTGGGGCGGACATCCTGGCCGACTGGACTGGAATTGGTTCCCACCGGGACGGAGTCCTGACCAATGGGGACGGAATTTATACCGACGGGAACGGCGTCCTGGCCGACGGGATTGGAATTCGCGCCCACGGGGACAGCGTCTTTACCGACCGGTGTGGAAATGGTTCCAACGGGGACGGAGTTCTCACCGACCGGGACGGAGTTCCCACCAATGGGGACGGCACCCTGGCCAATGGGGACGGCACCCTGGCCAATAGGGACGGCACCCTGGCCAATGGGGACGGCACCCTGGCCAATAGGGACGGCACCCTGGCCAATAGGGACGGCGTCTTTTCCGACGGGGACCGTATCCTGGCCGATCGGAACTGCGTCTTTGCCTGCCGATTGTTGAGAGAATGCAGGGTTGCTCGCGAGCAGAAGTCCCAATGCGGTAAAGAGAGCGAGAGGTTTCATGATTCGAGTGTGTGTAGCGATCAGCTTACCACGGTGCCCCGTGGAGTTGTAAATCTTTAATCGGTGCCTTGGCGGCCTGTTACAAAAAAGCCCGATGCCGGATCTCTCCGACATCGGGCTTGAGAAGTGTTTGTCAGGACCCTTATAGGTTGTCGTCCGTGACGGCGCCTTCCGAGGCTGAATTCACCAACTTGGCATACTTGGCGAGGACCCCTTTGGTGTAGCGCGGCTTGGGCTGCTTCCAGTTCTTCTTGCGCTCCGCCATCTCTTTCTTGGTGATGTGGAGAGTCATCTCGCGCTTCTCAGCATCGATCGAGATCTTGTCGCCGTTCTTCACCAGGGCGAGTGGGCCGCCAACGAAGGCTTCCGGGGTGACGTGACCGATCACGAATCCGTGACTGCCGCCAGAGAAGCGTCCGTCGGTGATGAGGGCCACGTCTTTGCCGAGGCCGGCGCCCATGATGGCACCGGTGGGTCCAAGCATCTCACGCATGCCGGGGCCGCCCTTCGGTCCTTCCATGCGAATGACAACGACGTCACCCTTCTTGATGCGTCCGGCGAGGATGGCTTTCATCGACTTCTCCTCGGAGTCGAAGACCCGGGCCGTGCCGGTGAAGCTGAGTCCTTCCTTGCCGGAGATCTTAGCGACGGCACCTTCGGGAGCAAGGTTGCCGTAGAGTACGACGAGGTGGCCATCCTTCTTGATCGGGTTCCTGAGGCTCCGAATGATCGTCTGGCCAGCGGGGTAGGAAGCCTTCACCTTGGCGAGGTTCTGCTTCATGGTTTTGCCGGTAACGGTCATGCAGTCGCCGTGAAGGAGGCCTGCGTTGAGCAGCATCTTCATGAGCGGAAGAGTGCCGCCGATTTCCACCAGCTTCATCATGACATTGGCTCCGCTTGGCTTGAGGTCGGCGATCACAGGGACGCGCTTTCCGATTCGGGTGAAGTCATCGATAGAGAGTTTCACTCCCGCCGCGTTGGCGATCGCAAGCAGATGAAGCACGGCGTTGGTGGAACCACCGAGGGCGGTCACCACGGTGATGGCGTTTTCGAAAGCCTTCTTCGTGAGAATGTCGCGCGGGCGGATGTTCTTGTTGATCATGTTGACCACGGCAGCGCCGGCATCAAAACAGTCGATCAGTTTCTCGTCGCTGACAGCGGCTTGAGCGGAGCTGTTCGGCAGGCTCATGCCCATGGCTTCGATCGCACTGGCCATCGTGTTGGCGGTGTACATGCCGCCGCAAGATCCGGGGCCGGGGATAGCAGTTTCGGTGACACCGTCGAGTTCTTCGTCGCTGATGCCTCCAGCGCTGTGTTTACCAACTGCTTCAAAGACAGAAACGATATCGACGTCTTCGCCCTTGTAGCAGCCGGGCTTGATGGTGCCACCGTAAACGAAAATACCGGGGCGGTTCATGCGGGCGAGGGCGATCATGCAGCCGGGCATGTTCTTGTCACAGCCGCCGATGGCGACGACGCCGTCCATGCCTTCGCATCCGACCACGGTTTCGATGGAGTCGGCGATGACTTCGCGACTGACGAGAGAGTATTTCATTCCCTCCGTTCCCATGGAGATACCGTCGGAAATAGTGATGGTGTTGAACTCGACCCCTTTGCCGCCGGCCGCATCAGCGCCTTTGACGGACTCCTTGGCGAGGCTGTCGATGTGCATGTTGCACGGAGTCACCATGCTCCAGGTGGAGGCGACCCCGATGATCGACTTTTTGAAGTCTTCGTTGGTGAAACCAACCGGGTGCAGCATCGCGCGGCTCGGGGCGCGGTCCGGGCCGTCGAGCATGGGCGAGGAGAACTGGCGGTGAGCCGGGATGGTTTTCTTCTTTGCAGTCTTTTTCTTTGCCATGGGTAAAGTGAGTTTGGTGATTGCTTGCGGCAATGTGGCGTCAGTTGCTTATTGATGGAAATACTATTTTAAATCCGTTATGATACCTTTTTGGTATAAATGGATTTTTCTCTGAGGGAGCTTGAGTGTTTCGTTGCGGTGGCTGAAGAGCTGTCGTTTACGCGTGCAGCAGAGAGATTACGCCTGGCGCAGCCGCCTTTGTCCCGTCACATCAAGAACCTCGAGGAAAAACTCGGTGTGGACCTCTTCGAACGTTCGCGTCGCGCCGTTTCGCTGACGACCGGAGGCCAGGCCTTTTTGGTGGAAGCGCGGGCTATTCTCCTCCAAGTGAGGCGTGCCGGTGAGACGGCACGACGTGCCGCGGAAGGGGAAACGAACAAGCTGGAGATCGGGTTTGTCAGTGCCGTATTGTCCCCGGAACTGGTCGAGGTGTTCTCGAAGTTCCGCGAGAAACATCCGCAGGTTCAATTGAATCTGCATGATCGTTTGCCGGTGGAGCAGATGGCGGCCCTGGAGCTTGGCACGCTCGATATCGGATTTGTCGGCGTGGCACCGGAAAAAAGTCCGGCGAAGATCGAGTTGACCTCGTGGCGGGATGAGTCGCTCATGGTTTTCCTGCCACTGGATCACGAACTGTCCGGCCGACAGCGGATTTCAGTGGCTGATCTCATAGATGAGGCGTTTGTCATGATTTCGTCCGAGGCGGCTCCTTCGTTTTCTTCCTGCGTTTATCAGCTGTGCCGCGAAGAAGGGTTTCGCCCCCGGGTGGTTCAGGAGGCGAGGAGGGCACAAGCCGTAGCAGCAATGACCGTGGCGGGATCGGGTGTGGCGATTCTTCCCGCATCGTTGGATCGCATCACTAAGAATGGTGTGCCGCTCTGGCGAGGTCGTGAAAAGGTGCGAATGACCCACGTGGTGGCTCATTCGGCGAAGGAGAGTCAGGCGGTGAGGTGGTTTCTCGACTTGTTGTGAAGATCTGAAAGGTCGCAATCGATCGTGTTTGAAACAGGGGAGTCATGAACGAAGACGAACCCCACCTGCAGCTTCTCTCCATTTCTCACTATGTCTTTGGGGGTATTGTTGGAGCGTGCTCGCTGTTTCCGATTGTTTACTTCATTACCGGTTTGTTTCTCATCCCGGCATCTGGATGCTGATTCGGCAGATATCGACGAGACAATGATGTCAGGAATCGAAGCGAGCATCCACTTCAGGATGATAGCGACTAAGCGGCCGAAGGGGATGTCGACATCAGTAATTGTGGTTCCATTCATAACGGAACCATCGTCTCATCGAGTGCGAGTCTTCGCGATTACAAAACCCCTTGAGTGATTTTCATCACGCAGCCTGTCGCTGAATCATTCCGATGAGACCACGGGCCTTCGCTTTACCTTCCCTGGAAAGGGAGAGCGCCTTGGTGTTACCGGTAAGAAAAGATCGGGAAATCAGGCCTGAGATGGCTGAGGTGATATGGGCAACACGGGGGCGACCGCTTTCTTCGATGATATCGTTGAGCTCACGACTGGAGAAAGTTTCCTGGTGATAGCTTTCGCTGAGAACGAGCGCGGCGAGCAGGGCCTGATCAGCCAGCGTGAGATCATCGCCTGAAGCATTTTGAAGAATAGCGGCGGCATGGTCATGCAAACCCGGACCTTCCTCCTCAAGCCGCCTGGCCTCGAGTGTGTCAGTGGAGAGTTCTCCCTGCGAGCGCATGCGAATAGCCACCTGGACGGTCATTTCCAGGGCGCGTAGATCCTGGAGGCTGAGCTCCGGAATCACGCGAACGAAGTCCTCGAGATCGATGTTTCTCATCTTGTTGGTGTGTGTCTCAAAAAAATCTCGAAATATTCTCGTTTTTAAGTTGCATTCCCCTATCAGAAATGAGAAATCACTTCATAACTTGAGGTGAACGAGAGATAGTAACTCGAAAGTTTTGTGAATCGGATCAAATATCTCTCAATAATTTGTCAAAAGCGAGAAAAATTTGAGAAATTGAGATGAGAGAGATAGAAACCGTGAGCATTGGGAGCGTGGAGGACTACCTGCAAGAGATGGTGCCTCAGCTGGGGTTTCAAAGGACGCCGATCTATCGGGGCCAGAATACAGAGAAATGGAAGATTCTTCCGACGTTGTTTCGCGAAGAGGTGGCGAAGACTGAATTCCAGTCCTGGACCGAGCTTGAGGGTTCTCTTCTTATTCGCCTGAAGCAACGAGCTCGTGGCGAACTGGGCTATGAGCCCATGAGCGAACTGGAGTGGATGTCGGTTGCCCAGCACTACGGGTTGCCCACCCGCCTCTCAACCTGGACAGAGAATGCTCTTGTAGCGCTTTACTTTGCCACCGAGCCTGGAAATGAAAACGAAGACGGAGTCGTTTGGCGCATCCTGCCCGGCGACGCGAATCTCGTGATTGCCCAGGACTACGAGCAGGTCCCCGAGCAGCCTCGCATCTATTTTCCTCAAAAGACTACCCCGGCGATGTTGAATCAGAAGACGTGTTATCTTTGCCATCCTCTTCCGGCTGAGGACGCGGCACCTGAAACATTTGAGGAATACTTCGAACTCGGCGACGAGCGCATGCATCTCGCCCGCCTCGTGGTGACCGCTTCTGAAAAAGCCTTCATTCGCCGTCGCCTTGCGACCATGGGAATTGAGGCCCGAACCCTGTTCCCCGGAATGGCCGGTCTGTGTGAGCAGATCAAAGAGGAAATTTACTCGTTCACTGATTCATACGAGTGGGTATTCCCGGGCTGATAGGCCCGACTCTTAATCCTACGCTTCATCCGAATCCTACTCTGGCGGTTGCCCGACGTGAGTAATAGTAAGACGTCAGCGTCTCTTCAGCGTCCGCTCGAAGAACTCCGATACCTTGCTCTCGACTTCTTCCGATTTGAACTCCGGTCCTCCGTGACCGGCGCCTTCGACAACGTAGAGTTCGGCATCGACGCCAGCCTCTTTGAGAGCGCTGTGGAATCGAATGCTCTGTGCCAGCGGTACGCCGGGATCTTCGCTTCCGTGCATGATGAGAAAAGGCGGATCATCGGAACTGATCTGGTAAAGAGCACTGGCATCTTTAGCGAGGTCAGGCGCGTCCGGAATCGGAGTGCCTAACAGCAGCGCGCCGTTGGATTGGGATACCTGCTCGTAGGTCCAGCCTTCTCTGACCACATTAGGAGGCATGGTCAACAAGTCGGCGGGGCCGAACCAATCACACACCGCCTGAACTCTGGAGCTGACAGATTCTTCCCCGGCACTGCGGGTTCCCATGAGGGCGACGAGATGACCGCCGGCGGAGCTGCCGAAAGCACCGATGCGGTCAGGATCGAGCCCATACATTTCGGCGTTCTGGCGCAGCCAGCGAACGGCGGCGTAGCAGTCATTGATCTGGCCTGGCCACTGAGCAACATCTGTCAGGCGATAACTGATGCTGGCGACAGCGAAACCCATCGGGGCGAGAAAGGCGGCCTTGCAATTGTTCTTTGAGCCGTTCTTCCACCCTCCGCCATGGACCCAGATGACGACAGGGAGCGGATCCTCAGCCTTCGCTGAGGGAAGGTAGAGATCCAGAGCAAGCTCGATCCCGTCATGGGTGGCGTAGACAATGTCGCGCTGAGCGATGGCGCCCTCAGGAGGAGGAGCGAGTTTCTTTTTTTTCTGCTGTGCCGCGGCCGGAAAAGCGAGGATCAGACTCAACAGGGTCAGGCCAATGAACCAACAGGGGTGAGTAGGGACGGAAGGGGATGATTGATGCATCGCGATGAAGCTAATGGGAAACAGTTGCATGGTCTACGCGCGTACGCGTTAGCAGAAGGCATGAACAAGCTGGCTCTCTTGGCAGGAATCTTATTGGCAACTTTGATCTCGATGGCACGGGGTGCAGAGCGGCCGAATATTCTCTTTATCTTTTGCGATGATCACGCCACCCAGGCGATCAGTGCTTATGGTGGTCCGCTCGCTGAGCTGGCTCCGACGCCAAATATCGATCGCCTCGCGGCAGAAGGAATCCTCTTTCGCAAAGCCTACGTGACGAATTCTATCTGCGGCCCGTCACGCGCGGTAGTGTTGACGGGTAAATACTCTCACCTCAATGGGTTTCGCAGCAACGGTGATACTTTTGATGGCTCTCAGCAAACGGCGCCAAAGCTATTGCAACAGGCGGGTTATCAGACTGCCATCGTTGGTAAGTGGCATCTTAAATCGGCTCCGACTGGATTTGATCATTACGAAGTGCTCAAGGGACAGGGACAGTACTACAATCCGATGTTGATCACGAATGGAGAAAACGTGACTCACGAGGGCTACACGACGGATGTTATCACGGATAATTCGATCAAGTGGCTGGAACAGCGTGACCCTGACAAGCCGTTTTTTCTGATGAGCCAGCACAAGGCCCCGCATGGCCGTTGGGAGCCAGCTCTCCGTCATCTCGAGTTTCTTGAAGACGTCGAAGTGCCCGAGCCTTCGACTTTGTTCGATGACTATTCGGGTCGCAGCGTTGCAGCTTCGCAGCATGCCATGGGGATCGCCGATCACATGGGGGATAACCGGCTCATGCTGAAATACTCGAGTAAGTTCACACCTGAACAGTTCGAAGTTTTCGACGGATTCTTTCGCCCGAAGAATGAGGAATTTCTCGCCGCGAATCTGACCGGCAAGGAGCGCACTCAGTGGCACTACCAGCGCTACATCAAGAATTACCTCCGCTGTGTGAAGGCGGTCGATGAAAACGTCGGGCGTCTCCTCGCATATCTCGACGAGAACGACCTCACCGACAACACCATCGTGATCTACAGCTCGGACCAGGGCTTCTATCTTGGCGAACACGGATGGTTCGATAAGCGCTGGATGTATGAAGAGAGCTTCCGCACGCCACTCCTGGCTCGCTGGCCGGGGCAGATCGAGCCGGGCTCAGTGAATGATCAGGACATCGTTTCCAACCTCGATTTTGCGGCAACCTTTCTTGAGGTTGCTGGCGCACCGGATCCGGGTGATCTTCAGGGGCCATCCCTGGTTCCAATTCTGAAGGGCAACACCCCGAAAGACTGGCGCAAGACTCACTACTATCACTACTATGAAAGCGGAGGTCACGGAGTGGCCCTTCACTTCGGCGTGACCGACGGGCGTTACAAGCTGATCCGGTTCCCTGAGGAGGAAATTGATGATTGGGAACTCTTCGACCTCGAACGCGATCCCAACGAGATGGAGAGTGTTTACCACAACCCCGAGATGGCCGAGGTGCGTGAGCGGATGACGAAAGAGCTGGAGCTACTGCAGGATCAATATGAAGTCCCGGCAGATGATCGGCAGGGTAAGGGGGGGAAGAAAAAGTAAGAGGAACAGCAGTTCTTTTTATGGCGCCCGGTCGAGTATAGCGCCCGGGGGCGATTTGCCGCGAATGCGGAAGAATTCTGGGTCGACCACTTGGTCCAGAATCCGGTTGGGTATGGCATGACCAACCGCCGTCAGTTTCTAAAAGAAAGTGCTGCAGCGACGGCTGCTGTTGCAGTTCCTGCCTTTGTTCGAGGACAGAATCTAAATTCCAAGCTGCAATTGGCCTCAATCGGCTCGGACGGAAAAGGTTTCAGCGACATCAAGGCGATGTCGTCCCATAACTACCAGAAGTACGTCGCCTTCTGCGATGTGGACCTCGACCGTACCCTGAGAGTCAGAGAGACCAGTCCTGACACACCCATCTATCAGGACTTTCGGGAGATGCTCACCGAGAAAGGCGACGAGATTGACGCGGTGACGGTATCCACACCGGATCACATGCATGCCTACTGCTCCATTATGGCGATGAAGATGGGCAAGCATGTCTATTGCCAGAAGCCGCTCACTCATAATGTCTGGGAGGCGCGGCAGGTCGCGAAGGTGGCGAAAGATGCCGGAGTCATTACCCGGATGGGCAACCAGATCCATTCCCACCAGTTTTACCGGTCTGCCGTGGAGCTGATTCAATGCGGTCGGATCGGCAAGATCAAGCGGGTCGACAGCTGGTCAGGAGCGACCGGGCACGGAAAGAGTGGGCACATCAGTCGGCCAAAGGGCGAGGATCCGGTCCCGGATTCCCTCGACTGGGACAGCTGGATCGGGGTGGCCCCGATGAGGCCATACAGTGCGGCGGATCGTTGTTATCACCCCTGGGGGTGGCGGGACTGGCAGGATTTTGGGGGTGGAGCGATTGGCGACTTCGGCTGTCACATTCTGGATCCTGTCTTCACGGCTTTGAAAATCAAAGGGCCGCCGAACGATTATTTTGCGGAGCACAGCGGGATGAATGAAGAGGTTTGGCCGGCGCAGAGCACGTTTCGTTTCACCGTTCCCGGGACGGAATACACCGAGAAGGATCGTATTCGAATTACTTGGAATGACGGTGGTCGTCTGCCATCGACGGGATGGTCACGCCTTCCTGATCGGGAAGCATTGCCGAGAAGTGGTTCGCTCATTCTGGGCGAAACGGGATCCCTGGTGATTCCTCATGTTGGAGCGCCGCGTCTTTATTTTCCGGAAACAGGATATTCGGAAGACTATGAAATGGCGGAGGGAAGAGATCACTACCACGACTGGATCGATGGCTGCATTTTAGAGGAGCAGCCGACAGATGGGTTCGACTATGGTGGTTTGCTGACCGAAACGATCTTGCTTGCCAATATTGCGATCCGCTTTCCGGGCGAGACTTTGAAGTGGGACGCAGACGCCCTGGAATTCACCAACAAGGAAGAGGCAAACCAGTGGGTCTCCCGGGACTACCGCGAGGGGTGGGATCTGGAGAAATTGATTACGGCTTAGTAAGCCGTAATCAATGGAATTAGTTGCTTTCGAACTCGCCGTCGATGGCGCTCGACTCGCCGGCGTTCATGCCGTCGATCAGGTCTGAGAATTCGTTAAAAAATTCTTCGCCGAGTTCATGGGTGATGTGCTCCTGGACAAAGTCGAGCATCGCTTTGGCTCCCATGACTTCGTCTACGTAGAGGAAGTGATCCTTGAGCTTCGCCCACTTCAGCTTGGGGAGGGTGCGGGCGATGTAGTCGTCCTGGTCAAGGTCTCCCATCATTCCGCCCTGGCGATCCTGGTTGCCCCGGGCCCGGCGCTCCTGGTCCCGGTCGAGCCCTCTCAGCGCTTCCTGCTTTCTCTCCTCGATCATGGCCACGATGCGTGATTGTTGCTCGATTCGTTTGTCCCAGGCATTCATGAGGGCTTCAGGCTGCTTGTCGCGCAAGTAGGGCAGGATGGTTTTGTCGTAGATGCCGCCGATATTGAATGGTACGGACTCCCAGTTGTTATTGTTGCTCAGCAGGCCGTCGAGATTGTAGCGCTCCGCGAAAATAGAGTTGGCCACTGAACTGGTGATGGCGTTGGTGGGCATTTCCTGGAGACGACTGAGGCCGTCGACGTAGGTCATGAGTGATCCAAAGATGGATTCGATTTCCTGCGTTTCCGCGGCCTGGCAGCTGAGGGCAAGGTAGCGAAGCTGAATCATGAGTGATTCAAGGAACTGGTCATCCTTGATGCGGTCCTCCTGTCCGTCTTTCCAGGCGCGGAAATCGGACTCGGGGCGTCCCTCGCGGTCGTAGTTGACGACCTTGTGACAGTCGAGATAGAGGGTCATCGCCGCTTTCGGATCCGAAGCTGCCTGAGTGAAAATCTGACCTGCACTGCTGTTGCGCTGGGAGAGGTGCCCGTCGAGGGTTTCCCGCATCACTTTGATTTGTTCTTTGATCGATTCGACCTGAGCCGGGGTTAGTTCGGCAGCCTGAATCGCAGGGAGGCTGCAGGTTGCGACAAAGGCAAGTAGAAGGGTAGCGGGGGATTTCATGGCGCGCATCGTATCGGGAATTATTTGGGCCGACAATGTCGAAATTGAGCTTCCGCATGTGGATACCCCGAACGCGTGTGCTTGTTTCATATTCATGAAAAATGCTGATCCGTTATAAAGTGCTGATCCGTTATTATTGTCTTGGCGAGACATGGATCCTGTTTGAGAGTGTAGGATCTACAGAAATTAAGTAAGCCGCTTCCCGGGATTTCGATATCAAGCTGCCAATTGATATTTTTCGGTACGGCGGTTCCTACGATGGGAGAGTGGGTTCAATATTTGCAGGAAACATTAACCACCGATGTGTCTTTGATCATCATCG
>JABSSQ010000233.1 GCA_013213905.1 Verrucomicrobiales bacterium
ACGGCCCGAAGGCTACCAATGATCTCTTCCAGCTTCCCTATCGTCTGATCCCCCAGGGTCTGCGGCTGACGATATTGCTCGGCAGCTGATCCAATCACATCCTCGATCTTGCTGAGCCCGTCTGAGAATCCCGCCAAGGTTCCGACCACCCGGCTCACCGGATCGTTCTCGCCCTGTCCTCCCATGAGAAGATTTCGTCCGAAGCGGCGCTTGATCTCGTCCCAGCGGGCCACATCCTCACCTGCGAGGGTTCCTTCCATCTCGCGGAACTTCAGCAAGTTGGATTCCGCACCTGTCGTCAGGGTCTGGGATTCGTTCTCGTAGTGATCCTTAATCTCTCCCTCAACCTCAGCATCGGTCATCACCGGCAGAATCTTCTCTGCGATCCGGTTCATGTTCCGGTAGGAACCCTGGAGACGGAAAGGTGGCTCGGTGCGGTAAGCATCTTCCTGTGCCGCCGAGCGAATGTATTCGAGGTTCACCCGCAGAATGGTGTCGCGCACGCGCATCAGCTTCTGCATCACCGAAACCATTTCGTCCACTTCCTGGGCCGAATAGTTGCCGTCGAAATCAACGCCTTCCCGTGTACCGGTCGAGGCGATCTTCATCACCGCGTAGACATCTTCCTGGCTGCGACTGGCCAGTCGACTGAGGACGGAGTTCGAAGTCATGGAGTTCTCAATGTAACTCGCTTCGAAGTCGCCGCTGTGTTCCCCGATGATATCACCGAGGTTGTAGGTATCAGCCCGGTTGGCAAGCATGTCAGGGATCTGGAACTTGCCTCCACTCTCGGTGTAGGGGTTACCCGCCATAACCACGCAGACTTTCTTTCCGCGCAGATCGTAAGTTCTCGGCTTGCCATTCCAGACACCTTCGATCTTACGCTGAGCGTCACAGAGAGAAATGAACTTCTGGAGAAACTCCGGATGAGTGTGCTGAATGTCATCGACGTAGATCATGACATTGTCGCCCATCTCAAAAGCGAGGTTCAGCTTCTGGACCTCCTCACGCGCACTCGCGTTGGGAGCCTCCTCCGGATCCAGCGAGGTCACATCGTGACCGAGCGCCGGGCCGTTAATCTTTATGAAAGTGATCCCGAGGCGGTTGGCCACGTATTCCATCAAAGTGGTCTTACCGTAACCCGGAGGCGAGATCAGCAGCAGCATGCCCATGCGGTCGGTCCGGGTGTCATCGCCCGCGGTGCCCATCTGCTTGGCGAGGTTGTCGCCGATCAGAGGCAGGTAAACCCGGTCGAGCAACTGGTTGCGGACAAAGGCCGACATCACCTTCGGCTTGAATTCGTTCAAGCGCATCGTCTCGCGCTTGTCCTCGATCAGTTCCACCTTGGTGTGCTGGTATTTGAGGAACGCCGGAGCGACCTCATTTTCAAAGTCTTCGAGACGGCGCGTGAACTCAACAAAGTCGAGCTTGAGAACACCACTGTCGATGTTGCGGTGTTGCCCCGTCAGCCCACTGAGTTCGCGAACGGTCTCCGCCGTGTTGACGGCCCTCTTTTCGTAAGATCCGGTCGCGATCACCCAGGCCGCCTCGAGCGTGACATCCGGAGACCACTGGTTACCCACGACGGTGCCCAACCATTCCAGGGCCACCTCGAAGGCAAGTGCGGGACGCCCCTCGTAGGATTTCATGGCGTCCGAAAAGGCAGTCTCGAGCAATTTGCCCGTCAGTTCCTTACCAAACTCCTGAACACACCGGGCGGCCTCAACCGAGATCACCGGGGAACCGGCCGCAGCGATCTGCTCATACCAGTAGTTGGCGGCCCGGGTCACTGACGCTTCGGCAAAGTGGCCGGCGTCATCGTCGAACTCATCATAGAAAGACTGGAAGGCGCGGGTCAGTCGTTCGATGGGAGATCCACTTTGAACCCGTGTGCCAAACTTGCCTCGCAGGGCTGCGACAGAAGCAATTCTCTGCTGCACCCGCGTGCGCCACTCTTCTTCACCACATTCCCAGGCGAGTCGGGCCAGGACGCGGTCGACGGGTGAAAACCTCAGCAACCCAACTTCGTTATCAATGGCCACGAGCCCATCGAGAATGATGCGGGCGTCCTCGTCGTGCACGCCCTTGGTGTAGGCCTCCTCGTAGCGATTGGACATGAAGCCCTGGAGCAAGGTCCGCTTCTCATCATCGGTCTGTTCCAGCCACGGCTTTTCGAGGTCGGCAAAATCTTCCGAGCGAAAGTATTTCCAGGCGAGGTATTCAGCGCGATAGACCTCATCGTTTTCCGAAACCACGGTCATTTCGGCAACCGACCCGGCCGACAGCAGCACCTCCTCAGTGATCGGCTCAAAGAATTCCGTTCCCGCAAGATGGAAAGCCGGACCGTCATCGTGAGGCACAATCGACAGCTCCAGTTCCTGGTGATTCACCGAAAAGCGATGCGCTCCGAGCTGGATCACATTCTTGCCGTCAACGAAGAGCTCCTTGCGATCCTTGAGCTGGCGGACCGCGTCGTCGCGGACCGTCTTGAGTCGTGTCCGGATGTCGTCAGCTTTAACCGTGTCACCCAGCTCAGCGAGTTCATCGATGATGTCGCGCACCTTCTCGACCATGAGATCACCGGCGAGGTAGCCGTTAATCTCGGAAATTTCCTCGAGCTGCCCGACCCGATGTTGAATGGTTGTCAGGATGCGGTCTGCGGAACGATGCAGGGTCGTGGAGCGCTGATTCTGTTGCTCCAGCAACTGCACCTTGCGCGTCTCAAAAGCATTGTAGATCTCGTCACGCTTCTCAACGATCTGGGTGACGTAGTCATCAAACTCAGCGAACTTCCCTTCCAGCTCCTCGAGCTGGATCATGGTCCGGGACAGGTAATCGTCGCACTTGTCCGGCGTGTCGCAGAGGTCGAGAAAGTTGACGACCGACTGGCTCAGCAACTGCATCTGCGCGCCGAACTGGGCCTCCCCTTCCTGCTTCGCCAACTCGAGGCGGCGATTTTTCAGGATGGCACGAACGCTATTGAGCTTCGAATAGATCGCCGAGATATCGTCGATGATCTTCGTCGTCTGGGTCGCGTCCGCGATCCGCAGGTTGCCGACAATATCGATCAGCATCTCGAGTTCGGAACCCGCCTTATCAAGTTCGTCCCGGACCGTTTCGGCCTCAGCCACTTTCGTCACGCTGTCGACCTGAGCCTCCTGCTCGAAGATGCGGTCGCGGTAGGGATTGAGAGCTTGTTCCCCGAGAAGGAATTCGACGCAGTCTCCTGAAACGCGCTCGGTGGTTTCGACCACGTCGTTCTCCAGGGCGTCGATCCGCGCCTCGTCATGATAGCGCAAATCGCGGAGCGCGATCACTTCGCCGCGTACGGTGCGCAGTTGCGACAGGCTTTCGACGAATCCGAAAATATCATCGGGACGCAGGCCCCTGGCACGGCGGGCGGTCTCGGAAGCCCGGTCGCCCACCTCTTTCATCTGCGCCGCCGTCGAAGCGCGCAGACTGGAAACCTTCTCGAACTCGGCAATGGCCGAATCGGCCGCCCCTTTCAGTTCCGCCAGCGTCTCACGCAGGTTGTGCGCTGCTTCATCTCCGCACCAGAAGTAGGTGTCGATGATGTCGCCACTCTTCTTAGCGAGATCGAAGTAGAGGTCCGCATAGCTATCCTCTTTGCCGAGCAGGTTGAGGATCTCATGACACTCGGCCATGCACTTCACGATATCGGCATTGCCGACCTTGAAGAGAAAGCTGTCCTTGTTCTCAACCGTAGCGGTCTGCTCCGCAGAGAACGGAGTCTGCCAGACCTGAAGCACGTGATGCTTCTGCGCGTCATCCCCGTCGCGGAAGTAAACCAGCTCACCATCAGCAAACAGCGTGTAGCCGTTGCAAACGATGGGATTCTCCACGCTCTGGTTGATCAGGTTGTAGGGCATCAGGATGTAATGCCCGGATCGACGATTGTAGAAAACAAAGAGGTAGTCCTCGCCGTTCGGCGCCACGATGCGACGTTCGAAGAGCATGTTGCTCAGTTCACTCTGGAACTGGCGGGCCTCGCCGGTCTGGAGGTAATAACCGTCCGAGAAAATGATGCCGTGATCTTCCGGTAGCAGCACACAGGAGTTCGCGATCGAATCGATCCGCGTCACCGTTCTTGTCTTCTCATTGTAGACAAGGTGGCGATAGTCCTTCTCCTGGTAGGGCAGAATCTTCAGCAAGGTCAGGTGACCGACGATGGCGTAGAAGATCTCCGCGTCGTCGAGCGTCTGATCTTCATTGGTAACCGCTTCCTGGTAAATCCCTTCACCCGATTCGGTATTGTCCTCGATCTTGATCGTGAGATCGCCGCCCACCGTTTCAACAAAGACGCGATCCTCGATCGAGATATGAGGATACTGCCCTTCCCGGAACATGCCGCGGTGCGCCCGCTTCCATTCGAAGTCCTGCTGAGGCGGGAACTGATACTCGTGATCAAAGCGGTTGCCGACGTATTCGAGTTCACCGTCTCCCTTCAGCAACCACTTGAAGGTCTTGATGTCCTCGACCGCTTTGCCCACCCGGAACGCCATGTAAAGGCTCGGGCCGATCACCATGAACTTCACGAAGATGGTGTCGCGGTAATACTTGTAGAGGTATGCGAAGTCGTCCTGAAACTGGGAATCCTCCAGCGGACCGCCCTCCGCCTTGTGAAAGTGATGTTCCTCCGAATCGTATTCGAAGAAATCAAAGACGTCCTGAACGTCCGTGACTGACTTCAGCCCCATCTGGACGTTGTAGCCAAAGAGCAACTTCCCTCCCCCGATGGATATGATATCGCGGGGAATGCAGTTGTATTCCGTCGAGATACGCTCGGTGGCGACGAGGGCGGGTTCTACCGCCCCGAACACTTCCTGTCGGTCCGTATTCAGCTGGCGTAGGCGGCCCTGGAGTTCCTCGCCGTGCTTG
>JABSSQ010000234.1 GCA_013213905.1 Verrucomicrobiales bacterium
GAGATCCGCGCTTCGAGTGATCGCATGTCCAAGCTGCGTCTTGGCGAGGATATGATTGCGACGACCGTGTGTCGTCACGCCGTAAAGGCCAATGATCTGCTGCACGACCGGGAGCTGCAGAAGCTGTTGGAAGACCTGCTCGAGTGTGACATGCCCTACTGCTGCCCGCATGGACGACCCACTTTGATTCAGATTTCCTACGGAGAACTGGAGAAAAAGTTTGGTCGGCGCACTTAGGACTCTTGCTCCTGATCTTGCTCCTGATCTTGCTCCTGATCTTGCTCCTGATCTTGCTCCTGATCTTGCTCCTGATCTTGCTCCTGATCTTGCTCCCCACGGTGAGCGCAAAGATCAAGAGCAGGAGTAAGAGCAAGATCAAGAGTATGCGCCGCAATTCCCTACCTTGACCCTCCTGGCGCCCTCCCTCATCCTTCGCGCATGAAAATCCCTTTTCCTGCGCTGTTGGCCGCGCTCAGCCTCAGCAGCCTGACCGCTGCCGAAAAGAACGTCATCTTCTTCATCACCGATGATGAATCCCCCACCCTCGGTTGCTATGGCGACCCCGTTGCCAAGACTCCGGCGATTGATGCACTCGCCGCCGACGGCACAGTCTTTCTCAATGCCTTTGCGACGACAGCCAGCTGCTCCGCAAGCCGCTCTGTGGTCATGTCAGGCCTGCACAATCACCGCAATGGCCAATACGGGCACCAGCATTCCTATCACAAGTTTTCCTCCTACCACAATGTCGTCAGCCTCTCGCTCCCCCGCGTCATGGCGAACGCTGGATACCGCACCGGACATATTGGCAAATACCACGTCGCCCCCGAGCAGATCTATCGCTACGAAACCTACATGAAGGCTAGCGGCCGTAACGCCGTTGATATGGCCAACAAAGCCAGGGACTTCATCACCGCGGACGACGAACGGCCCTTCTTTCTCTATTTCGCCACTTCAGATCCGCACCGTGGTGGCGGCAAGGATGAAAACGCAGAGAGCGAACTCAAACCCGATCTCTTCGGCAACAAGCCGGATCGTAAAGCCCACGAAGGCGTCGATGAAGTCTTCTACGAACTCGATGAAGTGCCGATCCCTCACTTTCTCAGTGACACCCGGGAAACCCGCGAGGAACTCGCCCACTACTATCAGAGTGTCAGCCGCATCGACCAGGGCGTCGCCCGCCTCGTCGAAATCCTCAAGGAGACGGATCTCTACGACAAGACCATGATCGTCTTTACTTCCGACCACGGCATGGCCTTCGCTGGAGGCAAAACCACCGTGTATGAAGGCGGACTCAAGGTTCCGTTCGTGGTGCGCAACCCCTACGAGGAGAACCGGGGCGTGAAGCACAACGGCCTCATCAGTCACATCGATATCACGCCTAGCCTGCTCGACTATGCCGGTGGCCTCGACAAGAAAACCAATGGCCCGAAGAAACTCGTCGATCACAAAAAATTCTGGAAAGACTTTCCTGAGGTCGCCAAGGACAACCTCGGCCCGGCCCTGGCATCCTACCACGGCAAGTCCTGGATCCCGATTCTCGGCAAGCCTGACGCACAGCACTGGGACACGATCTTTGCTTCGCACACCTTCCACGAAATCCAGATGTATTACCCCATGCGGGTTATCCGCGATAAGGAATACAAGCTCATCTGGAACATCGCCCACCCGCTCCCTTACCCATTCGCCTCTGACCTCTGGGCGGCGAGCAGCTTCCAAGCTCAGTTCCAAAAGTCCCTCGATGCGCCCTACGGCCAGAAGTCGGTCGGGGAGTACATCCATCGCCCCCAGTTCGAGTTCTTTAAAATCGATGACGACCCTTACGAAGCAGACAATCTCGCCGGCGACCCCGCCCACCGCGAAGCGCTCGCCGAGTACCAGGAAAAAATGAAGGAGTTCCAGAAGAAGATGCAGGATCCCTGGATCATGAAGTGGAACTACGAATAACCACTCTTGCTCCTGATCTTAATCTTGATCTTGCTCCCCGCTGCTAGGGAAAGATCAAGAGCAGGATTAAGAGCAGGATTAAGACTCTCAAAAGCTCACACTCCCCCATGAAAACCTATCTCCCCCTCGCCCTAACCCTTCTACTCTCACTGTCCATCACCATCGCTAACGCCGGGCGAATGCCCATCTGGATCGGAACCGGCGGCAAGAATGCGAAGGGAATCTACAAAGCCACCTACGACGACGGCAGTGGAACTCTCACCGAGCCCGAACTGGCTACTGAAGTAGAAGGGCCCGGCTGGGTGACTCTCAACTCAGATCGGAGCCGCCTCTATGCCGTTTGCAAAATTGAAGAGCCCTGCGTTGCCGTTTGGAGTGTGGACTCCGACGACAATTTGACCTTCATCAATTCCCAGCCCATTGGCGATGGAGGGGCCGC
>JABSSQ010000235.1 GCA_013213905.1 Verrucomicrobiales bacterium
CGGAACAGGTCGAGGGGCTTTCGAGAACCGCCTGTTCTCTTTTGTGCATTGGGCCGGATCTTTGCCCCGACAAGCTTCAGGGTGAATTCGACCGGCAAATCGGCAGGTAGAGCTGTGTCAGCGTATGGGAGGCCGCGTTACCGCTAATTCGAACGCCGGAGCGCAATCTCCGGGCGGAATAAGAAAATCGGGATGACTGGATTGATAGCTGCCAAGGGCAGCCCTCCTGCAGATACCCTGCGCTTCGCTTCGGATTTTGCGCGCGTGGCGCGCCGGAGCAGTCAAACCCGCTTCGCCGGCTCGAACCCAGTCAAGATAGTAACTGGGCAATTAAAGAGAGAATCGGGATGACTGGATTCGAACCAGCGACCTCCTGGTCCCAAACCAGGCGCACTACCAAGCTGTGCTACATCCCGTGTCTTCTCGGAAGGTCGGAGGCTACTTTCGACGGAAAGTGATGAGTTTCAAGGGAGAAATGTGGATCGAAAAACTATTATCTGAGAGGGCAAAAGAGTGTATTTCTCTCAGCATTCCTGTTTGTAATTGCTGTAAAATGGGTAGTTTGATCACCCCTCAATTGATTTAGAAATATGGCTGATACAGACCAGAAACAGCGAAAGACGCTCGATGAGCGCAATCAGATGTCGGACTTGGAACGTCTGCGGCATTCGACGGCTCACGTCATGGCGACAGCGATTTCGAAATTGTGGCCTGATGCCCAGTTCGCGTATGGTCCCCCGACGGAGCAGGGATTCTATTACGATGTCGACATGGGGCACCGAATTACTCCGGATGATTTCGAGAAGATCGAGGCCGAAATGAAGAAGGTGGTCAAGGAAAACCAGCCCTTTGAAAAGATGGTGGTTTCCCGCGACGAAGCTTTAACTTTGGCAAAGAAGGGACGTTTGGCTGCCCTTTCAGATCGCGACGTCGAGAGCACTTTTAAGATCGATCTGCTCGAAGAGATCCCTGAAGACGAAGAGATATCCATTTATAAGAACGGAGATTTCTGGGACCTCTGTGCAGGGCCGCATGTTCCCCGCACCGGGAACTGCAAAGCCTTCAAGGTCATGAGCGTGGCGAGTGCCTTTTATAAGGGGGATGCGAATAACCCGCAGCTTCAGCGAGTTTACGGCACTGCCTTCAAGAATAAGACCGAGCTTGGGGAGCATCTCGAACAACTTGAGGAGGCTAAACTGCGTGATCACCGAAAGATCGGAAAGGAGCTCAACCTCTTCCTTATCGACGAAGCTGTCGGCCAGGGGCTGGTTCTCTGGAAACCAAAAGGGGCGATCCTCCGCCAGCAATTGCTGGACTTCATTCTCGAACACCTCAACCGCCAAGGCTACAGCCAGGTGGTCACGCCACATATTGGCAAGCTCGATCTTTTTCGGACCTCGGGGCACTATCCTTACTATGCAGAATCCCAATTTCCCCCGCTTGCAGAGAGAGAAGTTCTGAAGGGGCTGGCGGAAGAGGGCCGATCTTGTGGAGATCTGATGCAGCAGCTTGAGTCAGGGGAAACCACCGGGTTCCTGCTCAGGCCGATGAATTGTCCTCACCATATCAGGATTTACCAGAGTGATCACCATAGCTATCGCGATCTTCCGGTTCGTCTCGCAGAGTTTGGCACGGTTTATCGTTGGGAGCAGTCGGGTGAGTTGGGCGGGATGACCCGTGTCCGCGGTTTCACCCAGGACGATGCTCACATCTTCTGCACGGAGGACCAGTTGAAGGATGAAATCATGGGGTGCCTTGAGCTCGTGAAGATCGTTCTCGAAACCCTTGGCATGGAAGACTACCGTGTGAGGGTGGGTCTGCGTGATCCGGATTCCACCAAATACGTGGGTGAGCCGGAACAGTGGGACAAGGCGGAGGAGGCCTTGCGCGAGGCCGCGTCGTCACTTGGTAAAGACTTTGCAGAAGAACCGGGTGAGGCCGCCTTCTACGGCCCCAAGATTGATTTCGTTGTAAAGGATGCGATCGGTCGTGAGTGGCAACTCGGTACCGTCCAGGTAGACTACAATCTGCCCGAACGCTTCGGGCTCGAGTACGTCGGGAAGGACAACGCATCCCACCGGCCGGTCATGATTCACCGAGCCCCGTTTGGCTCTTTGGAACGCTTTGTCGGTGTGCTGATCGAACACTTTGCCGGAAAGTTCCCGACCTGGTTATCTCCCGAGCAGGTCCGAATTCTGCCAATCTCTGAGAAGTTCGTCGAGGCTGCGGATGAGGTGCACAAGGTGCTTCGCGATGAGGGCGTTCGGGTCAAAGTGGACGATACGAACGAGAAAGTCGGCGCCAAAATTCGACTTGCTCAGCTCGAACGGATTCCTTATATGTTAATCATCGGAGCGAAAGAACAGGAATCGAATCAAGTGTCCGTCCGTCACCGTGATCGTGGTGATGTCGGAGCTGTCGGCGTTGACGAATTTAAGAACCAGGTCGTCGCCGAGATTCGCTCCCGTAGTCTATGATCGGGTGGCGTGACCAGTACTGTTCTGCGCTTGGCGATCTTGATTTCTCCGCCGGAGATGAAACGTTTACCCCTTCCCGGGGTATCAACTTTGAACCTGCCCTTTTTGATTCTTCCTCACGGAGAGTCGGTCCTTCCGCAGGGAGGACTATTTGTCGACAAACTAACACCCACCTATTGGAGGTAATTCGCTATCGCTAAGAGACCCATGAAACGAAGGCCGCGTCAGCCGAGGACGCGGGTGAACGACCGGATTCGAGCTCCCGAAATCCGCGTCATCTACGGTGAGCACAACGTCGTGCTGCCAACTCACAAAGCCTTAAACAAGGCAAAAGAACTCGGTCTCGACCTCGTGGAAATTGCTCCTCACGCGAAGCCCCCGGTTTGTCGCATTGTTGACTACGGAAAGTATAAGTACGAGCAGTCCAAGCAGAAGAAGACGGATAAGCCGAAGAAGCGCGAAAAGGAGGTGAAGTTCCGGGTGAATATCGGGGACCACGATTACTCCATTAAAATGACCCATGCTGAAGACTTTCTTGCGCACGGGTTCAAAGTGCGGGTTCAGCTTCAGTTCCGTGGCCGCCAGATGGCTCACAAAGATCTCGGTTTCAAACTTATGGATCGTGTTAAAGAGGACCTGGAGAGCATGGCTCACGTAGACCTTGAGCCAAAGCTTAACAACCGGAACATCCTCATGATGCTCTCGCCCCTTCCCAAGGAGAAGCAGGTGCGTAAATTCCGTCCCGACGACGAAGAAGTCGATCTCGAGGAAGTGGAAGCCGCACACGCAGCTCACGAAGAAGATGATGCTGACGATGAGCACGCTGACGATGAGGTGATCGATGAAGCCTCCGAAGCGGAGGAGGAAGAGAAAGATTCCTGATCCTGGTATCGCCCGGCTCCGGCCGGGCGGTTTCCTGAACTCTCGAATTCCGGTGAGCCAGGCGGACAAGCTGCTCCTTTTCGATATCGACGGCACTCTGGTGGATACAGAGGGGGCCGGCCTGGGATCGTTAGAGGACGGTTTTTTCAATGCTTTTCCGCATTGTCGCGGGAAGGATTTTCCACCTCTCGATCTTGGGGGTGCGACTGACGGCAGCGTCGTCGCATTTCTTTTTGAGCATTTTGAAATTGATGATCATGACGGTCACCGTGAGCTCTTTTTTGACGAGTACATCATCGCTCTCGACGGGCGCATGGGTGATTTCCGAAATCGAGGAAAGGGAAGGGTGTTGCCCGGTGTTCCTGAACTGCTTCGCGAGTTGGAACAGCGCGATGATTGTCTGATGGGACTGTTGACCGGGAATATCGAAGCCGGAGCTCGACTTAAACTGAGGTATTTCGAAATCGATCATCACTTTTGTTTCGGAGCCTACGGGAATGATCATCCCCTGAGAAACGAACTGGGTCCGATTGCGATTGATCGGGCTGAAGGCATGAGCGGCCAACGCTTCGAACCGCAGCGTACAGTGATTATCGGAGATACGCTCAAAGACATTGCCTGTGCCCGCGCTTTCGGGGCCCATGTGATTGCGGTGGCAACCGGAGGTGCCAGCTATGAGCAACTGGAATCCGGAAAGCCGGATGTTTTGCTCACGGATCTGGCTAAAACCGATGAGGTGGCCTCTGCAATTGATTCCCTGTTCCAGTAGAAAGCCCCAGGGATGGCACTTTACACGATGGTCGTTTTCTGTTGAGGTCTTGGCCCCTAACCCTCCATACTTTTAAACCATTTCACATGAAGAATACGGTCCTCACACTGCTCGGTATTATTACCCTTATCGGTCTCCTCAACTTGCTTGCCAACTTTGGATTGTTCGGTTCGGGAGGAGGAGCTGTGGCTGGTAGTGCCGGTGAGTATGATTACCGGGCACTCAGTCCTCAACAGATGGATTCACTTGGGTTCCGGGCGATCGCGGAAGAGGAGGGACTCGAGATCTCCGAGAACGGTGAGATTAATTTTCCCAAGGAAATGGTCGACAAGATTGCGAAATCCAACATGCTCCCACGCACCATCATAGAAGTGGAAAAAGATGGTGGTTGGGAATTTGTCGCTGTTACCTCCGACAACTTCTACATCTTCCGCCGGGCGAAGTAATCCCAACAAAATCCGGAGACGCAAAGTAGGAAATGGCACAATTGCCTGCCATGGTGAAGTGGGTGATCTGGTTCGCCCTGATGTCGGCGGTGGTGACTTACTTTGTCATTCTCCAAGTAGTCGATTCCGGTGAAGCGAATTCCGGTGGATTGAAAAACCCGCTCTATGTGGCGGGCTTGCTTTCAGCGATTGCCAGTCTTGGGGCAAAGCATTTTGTCAGGTCCCGTTCTGCAAAGCAGGGAATGGTGGTGTCATTCGCTGATCAGGCCTTTATCGTTGCCCTGGCCTTAGCGGAATCTTCCGCGATCTTTGGACTGGTGTTGGGATTTCAAGGAGCCCCAATGTCCGATTACCTGCCTCTTTTTGCTGTGTCGCTGGTGACCTTCCTGATGATCAATCCCAGGACGTTTTTCCCGGAGTTGGATTAGCGCCCCAGGGCATAGCCGGCCCACACGGCGAGGAGTCCGAGGACGACGCTTGCTCCGACATTTCCGATTGCCATCGCGGCGTGTCCACTTCTCAACAGTTCCAGGGTGTTCCAGCCGAAGGTAGAGAAGGTCGTAAAGCTTCCGAGGAATCCGGTGAAGATCCCCAGTTGCATGGTGTTGGTGAACCAGGGGCGACCTTCGAACATCGAGAAGAACCACCCGAAGAGGAAGCATCCCACCACATTCACCACGAAGATGCCCCACGGAAAGAGCTGGCCAGCTCCCCAACGGGAATCGATCAAGACGTGAAGGCCCCAGCGGGAAACCGCCCCAAGGGCACCCCCCAGCACCAGAGCCGTTAGCGTCTTCAGCATGACTGCCGGTTTTAGTAGTTCAGGGAATGCAGCGACTTGGGAATGAACTGACCATTCTTCCGAATCAGCTTTCCGTCGAAATAGATCTCGCCACCGCCATAGTCGGGGCGCTGGATATTCACGAGATCCCAGTGCACTGAGCTGCGGTTGCCGTTGTCGGCCACTTCGTAGGCTTGACCGGGCGTGAAGTGAAAACTCCCGGCAATTTTCTCGTCGAAGAGAATGTCGCGCATGGGCTCTTTGATCTTCGGATTGAAGCCGATCGCGAACTCACCAATGTAGCGGGCGCCGGGGTCGGTGTTGAAAATCTTGTTGATGGCCTTGGTGTTGTTGGCGGTGGCCTTGACGATCTTACCGTCGTTGAACTCAAGCTTCACATTGTCGAAAGCAATGCCCTGGTAAATGGAGGGAGCGTTGTAGCTGATGACACCCTGGACCGAATTCTTCACCGGAGCGGTGAAACATTCTCCGTCGGGAATGTTGTGAGTGCCGCCGCAGGCGATGCCGGGAAGGCCGGCAATACTGAACCGCAAATCTGTTCCGGGTCCCATGATGTGCACGTCATTGGTCTCCGTCATGAGCTTGGCGAGGGCATTCATGCCGCGCTTCAGCTTGGAATATTCGAGCAGGCAGACGTCGAAGTAGAAATCTTCGAATGCCTCGGTCGACATGCCGGCGCTCTGCGCCATCGAAGGATTGGGCCAACGGAGAACACACCAGCGGGTCTTGTTCACTCGCTCATTGAGGACCGGACGCATTTTTCCGGATAGTAGCTGCATCTTCTTGGCAGGAACGTCAGAGAGTTCGTTGACGTTGTGACTGCCCCGGATCGCGATGTAGCAATCCATTGATTTCATCTGGTGCATCGCGGTTTTAGCGATGGACGCGTATTGATCTTCAGTGGCGCCCCGGGCCATTTCCCGGCTGATCTTGGCGTTGTGAATGTTGATGAAAGGAGTCGCCCGAACGGCTCGAACCTCGCGGATCAATGCGATGCCAACCGCCTCCGGCACATCGAACAACTCAATGAGGACATTCTCGCCGCGCTTAGTTGCGGTGGAGTAGCGAACTAACTGACGGGCCAATTGGTCAATGCGCGGATCATGCATGGCGCTAGTGTCCGTGGAAAAGGGCGTGCTGAAAAGCGGAAAGTGCGGCGCAGAGGGGGGAAACCGGGTCATAATTTTTACGACGGAGTGAAGATTTTGCGATAGCTTCTCGAAATGCCACAAGGATACGTCTCATCCATCGAAGAAGTCGCTACCATGCGGGAAGATCTTGGCCGCGAGGGGCGAAAGCTCGTTCTCACCAACGGGGCTTTCGACGTGCTGCATGTTGGGCATGTGCGCTACCTGCGAGAGGCAGCAGCCCTGGGCGACTGTCTTGTTGTAGCCATCAACGGGGACGATTCGGTGCGCGAATTAAAAGGGGAGGGGCGGCCGGTTAACGGTGTCGAAGATCGTGCCGAAATGCTTTGTGCGCTCGAGTTTGTCGACCGGGTTGTCGTTTTCGAAGACCGGCGTGCGACCGGTGTGATCGAGGCAATTCAACCTCACATTTACACAAAGGGGGGGGATTACACCGCTGACTCGCTCATCGATGAAGAAAAGGCGTTGCTTGATCGCCTCGGAATCGAAATCCAAATCCTCTCACTTGTTCCCGGTAAGTCGACCAGCGAGACACTGAAGCAGATGTCAGCGGGGGAAGATACAGTCAAGAAGGTGGCCGTCCTTGGTTCCGGGAAAGGATCGAATGCAGAGGCGATGATGCGGGCTTCTGCAGAGGGAAGACTCGGTGGCGAGGTGGCCTTGATTCTCACTGATGTTCCCGGAGCAGGCATCCTCGATCATGCTGAAGCTTTTGGAGTGCCGGGTATCGTGATTGATCCGGGCACCACAAAAGGAGGGCATTTAACGGATGCTGCAATCAAGGAGATACTCGACCGGCTCCAGGCTGCTTCGATTGATATTGTGGTCCTGGCAGGGTTTATGCGCATTCTGCGCGAGCCACTCTTGAGCGCCTTCGGCGGCAGGGTTTTGAACATTCACCCCTCGCTCTTACCGAAGTATCCCGGATTACGAGCTGTTGAGAGAGCGATAGAAGCAGGAGACGCTGTCTCAGGATGCACGATTCACCTCGTCGATTTTGGGATGGATACCGGGGAGATACTGCGGCAGGAAGAGGTTCAAATCCTGGAGGGAGACACTCCTGAAAGACTCCAGAACCGGATCCACGAATTGGAGCACCGTGTTTATCCGGAGGTAGTAGCGAAGCGTTTGAGCGAGTTGGGATGAATGACTGGCTCAGCAAGGCTGATGGCCCCAGTCCGAGTTTTTGAGAGCTTCCTCAAAAGCCGCCATCTGCTCTTCCGGGGAGAGTTCGCTGTTTTCAGCGGACTTTTCCTTCTCTTCGTGAGGAGGCGGGGTTTCTTGATGATCTTCGTTGGCTGACTCACTCATGGCGAACCTTGGTTGTGTGAGGTTACGCCGGTTCAGTGCGGAGCGGATCACTCAGATCTCGACCTTGAAGGACTCGTCGGCGGCAACGGATCTGACAAACGCGGTCATCAGGTCGATGACGTAGTTCACATCGTCAAAATCCGCCATTTCCACGATCGAGTGCATGTAACGGAGCGGTAGCGAAATCAAGGCGCTGGGAATACCTCCTCGCTGATGATAAATCGAGTCCGTATCGGTTCCGGTGAAACGAGACGAGGCTTCATGTTGGAGCGGGATATCGTTCGTTTTCGCGAGCTCGATAATTCGATCGACAATCAGTGGGTGATTGGCAGTCCCGTGAGTCACCGACGGTCCACCGCCGAGGGTGACTTTGCCATGCTGGGCATGCTTAATGTCCGGACTGTCTGTTGCATGTGTCACGTCGAGGACAATGCAGATGTCAGGCTTGAGCGCGTATGAAGCCATCGTCGCTCCGTAGCCTCCGATCTCTTCCTGGACGGCATTGAGTGCGATGCAGGTTGCCGTCGGTTTTTCTGAGGAAAGGCGACGGGTGACTTCGGAAATGATGAAACCGCCGATGCGGTTATCGAGAGCACGGCCAACGATGCCGTTCTTGCCGAAAGGAACCGCGCTGTCCGCGTAGACTCC